>JAJTDU010000023.1:0-10264 GCA_021298725.1 Verrucomicrobiaceae bacterium
GGAGTATCCGATTCGGCTCCGGATTCGGTTTGAGGGCGAATCGTTTGAACTGAAGCCGCTAGCGGAGGATCAGGAGCAGGACGGCGGCATCACGCGGCTGCCATATTGGGAGGGCGCATGTGATGTGATCGACTCACACGGGCAGATCGCGGGTCGCGCGTTTTTGGAGTTGGCCGGTTATGCGGGGGATCTCGCAGGGTATCTTTCGCCTGGGACGAAGTGAGGCTTTCCAGCACTGGCGTGTCTTTTGAGATCTGGCCTCTGCTTCCTCATCTTTACCCGCAGGCTGCGATCCACCGAACACGCATCTGCCATGAGGCTACCGCGCCTCCATCTTCACCACCAGCGAGTCATAACCCAGGGTGCGGTCAAACTTGGCTTCGTGTTCGACGCGCACTTCAGCTTTGAGGATCGTGATGCTCTTCACGCGGTCGCAGCAGAGTTTTAACAGCGTGCGCAGGATGAGTCGTGCATGAGGAGCACCGAGGCAGAGATGGGTGCCGAAGCCGAAGCTGAGATGCGGGTTCGGTTTGCGGTCGAGACGCACTTCGTCGGGCTGCGGGAAGGCGGCTTCGTCAAAGTTGGCCGAGGCCCAGGCGAGTGAGATGCGCTCGCCAGCTTGCACGGTGACTCCATTCACGTCGGTGTCGGCAGGGCACACGCGTCCGATGTGCGTGAGCGGCATGAAGACGCGGAAAAACTCCTCGCTGGCGAGGGTGATGCGCTTCGGATCAGCGCGGAGAAACTCCAGCGCCTCAGGGTGCTCGGCGAGATAACCAAGAGCGCAGGAGATCGTGTGGATGATCGTGTCGCGCCCACCGGCGAAGGCAAGATTCGCGAAGCCCATGCATTCTTCACGCGTGAGTTTGCGTCCGCGAAACTCTGCCTTCACCAGAGCGCTGAAAAAGTCTGCGCCGGGATTCGCTTCGGCTTCGTCGAATTTCTGGTGCAGGTAGTCTTCCAGCACCGTGCCTTTCTTGAACTCACCGCCGGTGACTTTGAAAACATGGATGCCCCAGCCGATCCAGGTGTCCGCTTCAGTTTCGTTGGTATTGAGCAGATAAGTCAGTGCCCGCGACTGCACCGGCAGCGCGAACTCGTTCACGATCTCGATGGCCTCGCGGCCTAACGCTTGCGTGAGCATGTCATCCAGCAGCGACTCGACCTTCGCCATCATTTCCGGCTCCTTCGCTCGTTGGAAAAACGGTTCGGCAATGGCGCGGTAGTCGGTGTGCTCGGGTGGATTCGTTTCGATGGGAAGCTGCCGCATGGAGCGCACATCTTCCTCCGACGGAATCGGCACGCGGAAAGGAACGTCGGAGCTGAACGTCTGCCAATCCTTCGCTGCTCTGCGAACGTCTTCATGACGCAGGATCATGGTGATGTTTTCACCGTGAAACGGGCACTGCATCACGCCAGATTCGGCGCGGACTTGTTTGAAGGGATCGGAAAAGGCGGACATGATTGGGAGCCTTATTTAACGCGGTGTTCAAAGAGCTTTCGAGCGTGAACCTTGGCAAAAACAGGCCTAGAAATGCTTTTGACGCGATTCTCCATGTGCTCGTGTCGAGGAGTGCGCTTGGCTATCGGCGCAAATATTCCAGCGCGGCGGCACGGAACTCGGCGTCGGTGATGGCCTTGCCAGTGCGTTGCTTGATGTCGTCGATGTGCTTCTTCGCCCACGTGAAGTAGTGCTGATGCGTGTGCCAGAGGGGCTGCTTCTCGTTCTTTTCGTTGATGAGCCAGAAGCCGCCGGGTTTTTCAGGCGTGCCTTCGTTGTCGTAGAGCTCCCAGTAGAGCACGAAGGGGCAGCCCCATTCGATGGCGGCGATCATGGTCTCGATGCTTTTGCGGTTTTGCTCCTCGGGCGAGTAACGCCGGGCGGGGAAGCCGTATTCGCCGATGAAGACGCGTTTGCCGGAGATGCCGGGCTTGGGCTTCAGCTTCGATTCGAGGTGGTCGAGCGCGGCGTGGAGATCGTCGCGGATGCCGCGCTGGAGGCTGTCGTAGCAGGAGTAGCTGACGAAATCGACGTCCACCTGCGGGAGGATGTCGTTGGCGAGGCATTGGCCACCTTTCAGGAAGGGCTCGACGAGGTTCGCCTCGGTGTAATGCCACACTTCGACGTTTTGATGCGGCGTGTCGCGCTTCGCGTCGTCGATGGCCTGCTGGCGGACCTTGAGCCAGGCGATGAAGTTGTCACCAAAGGGCGACGGGAAGGGCTGTTTCGGGTCAAAGTGCGGCCGAAGGTGCCAATCGCCCTCCCAGTGGCCGAGGTAGAATTTTTTGCCGCTGCCGCTGTAAGTGCGCAGCAGATGCGTGGTGAGGTCAAACATCTCGCGATACTCCAGATCCCGCTCCGCTGGCTTGAAGGTGCCCGCGCTGCCATGCGTGGTGAAGGGATAGGCCCAGATGAAGACGTGCGTGAACGGCATGTCGAGCACCGCGCGATGCGTCGGCTCCTTCGCCGCGATCTCGGCGAGCGTTTTCAGGCCGGGATTGCTTCCGCGCACATTCGCCTTCGTTTGGCCAAACGAGGCCTGCTTCGAGATCGAGAACTTCATGATGCCCGACCCCAGCTCCGCGATCAGCTTCGCACTCTCCAGCAACGGCTCCTCCGCCGTGAACTGATACCGCCCGCCGATGGCCTGCGTGCCGAGGAGCATGCTATGCGGCTCTGCTGGGAAGGCGGAGAGCAGAGGGCAAAGAGCAAAGAGGAGGAGGCGCATGGTGTGAGGAGTTGTAATGCAGCCAATAGAAAACGCGTGCTAAGCCACGTTTGAAGATCCCACAGCAACGATCAGGCGAAGCATAGTAACCATCTCGCTCCGCGAGATGAGTGGGGAGCTTCGCAACACAGCAAGTCATCCGACCTTCGCTCGCATTCCTTGGCTGCGACAGCCTCAGGCTCATCTCGACGGAGCGAGATGGCTACTATGCTGGCGCTTCTTCAGGTCACTAGACGTCGTCCGTCCCATCAGATGATTCATCTGCGCGTAGGCACGCTCGGAGGTGACTCGCGGAATCTCGGAGCGAATCTGGCGGAAACAGGAGGAGATGCATGGGGCGAAAAATGGGTTGGGAAGTGGGGCTGAGAATCGCAGAGTCCACCCCATGACAGCGACACTTGATAAAGCAGGACGCGTGGTTCTTCCCAAAAAGATCCGGGATAAGCGGCACCTCAAGATCGAGATCGTGGGCGACAAGATCGAGCTTGAGCAAGAAATGCCGAAGGTGCGCATCGTGCGAAATGCTCGTGGGCGCCGTGTGGTGATGGGTGATGGGTTGGGAGGGCTTTGACGCCGCCAAGGCCGTTCAGGAGATGCGTGAGGAGCGCATGGAAAAAACTCATGCCCGCCATCGTCGGGACGGAGGATTACCATCGTGAATGCGACGCTCTGATGGACTCCGGAGAACTCGGCATGTTTGCCCACGGCCTAGCTGAAACCTTCAGCATCCTCACCAGCGGTCGGAGAAAGCTGCAAATGAGCGCTGATGCCACCTCTGAGCTGATCGAGCAAGACTTCTCAATTGATTTGGGCCGCACTCACGTCAGCCGTAACGTTGTTGGTTCAGGCTAGCCGCAAATCGAGACGATCATCGCTATTCAGATCGAGCACGCGGATGGTGGCACGGCCCACGGGAGAGCATCCGGCCATACGGATGCCATTCCAGAAGAAATGCACATCCCAGTTGTCTCTTCGCGGGTGAAATAGGGGTGTGATCTGGTCGGTATCGGGGTCGATGCCTGTCAGGTTGGTTCCCTTGTGTAGATTGCAGTCGATGCAGGCCAGACAGAGATTCTCCAAGGCATCAGTGCCGCCATGCTTGATGGGGCGGATGTGCTCGATGTGCAACGCCGCCAGAGGGGAGTCATCCTGATGAAGCTGGCAATACTCGCAACGGTGCTTCGCCCGTTGTCGCACGAGATGCCGGACGGCCTCGGTCATGCCGCAGACTGGGCTTTGAAGCGTTTCGCCTCGCGCATCATCAGGGCGATGAACTTGTTGGCTCTGACATAGCCTTCATACTCAGCACGCTCCTCCTCGGTGAGCTCGCCTTCGGTGCTTTTGCTGGCGAGTTGGTCGATGCGATCTCGCAGGGACCGATCAGGCACGGCGGCCATGATCAAGTCCTCTTTGCCGGGAAGGAGAAGCTGGAGAAGCGGCGAGACTCCGCGTTGAAAGGCCATTTGAGTGCTCATGGGGCGAGTTTGCCACGCTGGGAGCGTTCACGCAAGAGCCTGAAGTGCTGCGCAAATCCGAGTCGTTAGCGTTCTCAGTTCCCCTTCTGGTTCTCCGCGCTGGCAAACCACTCGGCAGGCGTGTTGTTGTCGTGCTCAAACTCGGCGCGATTGCCCGGTGCGGGCTTGGCTTCGGCTTGGGTGCGTTCTGCATCGAGGATGCGGTGCTCATTCGCGGCGGCGGTGCGTGATTGGGCGATGTAGGCGGTCCATTCGCTGCGTTGGGCTTCAGGGAGCTTCGCGAGCAGCTCGTCGGTGAGCATCGTGAAGGGCTTTTCGGCGGCCTGAGCGAAGAGCAAAGGGCAAAGGGCGAGGAGGAGGAAGCGCATGGTGGCAAAAGGAGTGGTTCAACCGCCGATATGACGCTGATTAAACGCTCATGTCAGAATTCAATCATCAGCGTCTCATTAGCGTCAAATCAGCGGTTCAAAGACATGTGTTAATTTGAGGTCAGTCTTCATCGAGCACGGCCAGCTCGCTAAGCAGCGTGGTGGCGTAGGTGCCTTTGGGCAGGGCGAAACTCAGTTCAAGGTCGCCGTTTTCAAGGACGGTGAAGCTGGGCTGCTCGGGGCGCAGGCGCATGACGCGGCGTTCCTGGCGCAGACCGGCGGCTTCGAGGCCGGCGGTGAGTCCGGGGTGTTCTGCGGCGATGGCGGCTTC
The DNA here is from genome assembly GCA_021298725.1 of Verrucomicrobiaceae bacterium. GTDB lineage: Bacteria > Verrucomicrobiota > Verrucomicrobiia > Verrucomicrobiales > Verrucomicrobiaceae > Prosthecobacter. The sequence continues at coordinate 4,904 of JAJTDU010000023.1, forward strand.
GAGTTCGCGCACTTCGCTGACGCTTTGCAGCTCGCCCACGCCCCAAAGCGGCGCGGTGAGTTCGCACACGCCTTGCTGGAAGCGTTGAGCTTCATCGCCGCGATGTTTTTCGGGAAGAAGGATCGTGCCGTTGTCGGCGAAGCCATAGACCTCGCCGCACAAAGCGCGATCCCAGGTGCCTGCGGCCATGCGGGCGGCGACGACGGCATTGAAGAGGTGACTGCGTGCCGCCGAGAGCAAAATGCCGCGCAGCAGGCGGTCGGGGCTGATCTCACCGCGAAACATGGCGAGCGCCTTTTCGACGTTGCGGCCTTCGTTGCCGAAACGCTGCGTGCCGAAGTAGTTTGGCGCACCACGCTCGACGAGGCGCTGCCAGCGCTCGGCCGCGAGAGTGGTGTCGAAGTCCGGCTCACGCAGACGAATGGTGAAGCGATTGCCGAGATGGATGCCGCGGCGGAGTTTGCGCGTGTTCCGTGTGATGCGCAGCACGCGCAGGCCTTCCGACTCCAGCGCCGCTGGCTCGGGCGAGGGCTGGCCCGGCATGTGCAGGCTGAACCACTGCCGCGTGACGGCATGGCGATCTTTTAAGCCGCAGTGACTGACCAAACGATGTCGCAGGCTCAGCGCATCGGCGAGGCGTGCTGCAGCAGTGTTGCTGTCGAGATCGCGCTTTTCCGCCCACACGAGGCAGTGCTCGCCCACGCCGGAGGGTTCAAAGCCAAGCACTTCTTCGACGACGAAGTCCTCTGGCACCGACTTGAATCGCGCACGCCCCAACGGGCCGCCGTGGAGATGGGGAAGGTGATCGGGGTCGAAGTTCATCGCGTTCTACGCGTCTGCTTCAACGCTCAATGGATTTGAGCAAGTTCTCTTTGCGCATACCTCGTCGTGCGGAAAGGCGGCCTATTGCCAGCAGCGTGTGCCCAAAGCATCACGGCTTCTGCCATGGCGTGCTGCCGCCGCGTTGAATCTGCTTCCGCAAACCTTCCGCCATCTCGTTCAAGACCTTCGGTGCCTTGGTGGCGACGTTCGTCTTCTCCTGCGGATCATTCTTGAGGTTGTAGAGTTCCAGGGGGCTGTAGGGATCGTTTTGCATCAGCTTCCACTCACCGCGAATCAGCGCTTCGTAATTCTTGCCGCCGTAAGTTTTGCCACCTTCACGACGGACAAAATAAAGATCACGCGGTGCGGTGATCGTGCCGCCTTTCAGGATTGGCACGAGGCTCACGGCGTCGAGTTCGGGCGAAGGCCTCGCTCCGGCGAGTTCGACGAAAGTCGGAAACAGATCAAAGTTCAGCCCCTGATACTCACTGCGGCTACCGGGTTTGATTTGCGCAGGCCAGCGCATCACAAACGGCACACGCAGGCCGCCATCGTAGTGATCCTGCTTCCCACCACGCCACGGATCGTTGTTCTGCGCATGTGGCAGGGAGCCGCCATTGTCTGCGCTGAAGACCACCACCGTGTTTTCTTCCAAGCCGGCCTCTTTAAGCACCGCCAGAACACGTCCGATCCGGTCATCCAGGTGCTCCACAAAGGCCACATTCATCGCCCGTTTCTCATCGAGCTGCGGTGCTCGTTCTTTGACCTTGGCGAGCCATTCCGCAGGCGGCTCGATGGGGAAGTGCGGCGCGTTGTAGGCCAGATAAAGGAAGAACGGCTTGTCCTTCGACTTCGCCCGCTCACGCAGGTAATCACCGGCCCAGTCGGTGAAAAGATCGGTCGCATGGCCCCGCGGTTCGATGACTTCGGCATTGAGCCGCATGTAGTGGTTCCCATGGCGTAAATGCGTCGTGTAGCTGTCCATCATGTCGCCGAGGAAGCCGTGAAAGTGGTCAAAACCGCGCTCATTTGGCGTGTTGGGCGACTCCAGCCCGAGATGCCATTTGCCGATGATGCCGGTGTGATAGCCGACCTTTTTGAGTTCATCCGCAATCGTCCTCACGCCCGGCTTGAAGTAACCCCACGAGTCCTCCGGCTTGGTGCGGATCACGCCCGGCACTCCGACACGATCTGCGTAGCGTCCCGTGAGCAGTGCCGCTCGCGAGGGCGAGCACACCGTAGCGTTCGCCCGCATCGCCGTGAAAAGCAGGCCTTCTTGGCCGATGCGGTCAATGTTCGGAGTCCGCACCTCCGACTCGTGATAGACCGAGACATCGCCATAGCCATGATCATCTGCGAAGATGAGCAAAAAGTTCGGCTGCGCGGCAAAGAGTGTCGGGCATAGCGTGAGGAGTACAAGCAGGCGCATCATGGCATTTTAGGCTTCATGGGGGTCTGCGTGCCTTTTTCGACGGGATAGACGGCGTGTTGCGCTTCGAGTCCAGTGATGAGGCCCTGCATGAGCTTTTTCAACACATCTGGCTTTGTGGTGGCAAGGTCCGTTTGCTCAAATGGGTCGGCTTTGAGGTTGAAAAGCTGGTAGTGACTGCCGCCGCTGACCTCGGTGGGGAAGTAGTGGTAAATGACTTTCCATTCACCATCGCGGAAGGTCGTGAAGTAGTTGGTGCGGTGCGGTGAATGCGGGTAGTGCATGAGGAAAGTCTCGCTGCGGCTGCTGTCGGGCTTGGCGGTGAGTAACGTGTCTAGTTTTTTACCATCGACGATGTGTTGCGTTGGCGAGTCGATGCCCGCAATGCCGAGCAGGGTAGGAAACATGTCATACACGGCCGCTTGCTGGCTCTGAATGACTCCCGCGGTAATCGGTAGGCGTTTCTGATGTGCGTTCTCGCTGTTGGGCTTAGCCCAAGCGGCGATGAAGGGCACGCGCATGCCGCCTTCATAGTGTGAGCCTTTTTTACCACGTAGCGGAGCAGCGCAGGCGACTGCGTGTTCGTGGCCGAGCGGAGCGTCGCTGCCGTTGTCGCCAAGGAAGAGGATGAGCGTGTTATCGGCGACACCGAGCGCATCGAGATGATCGAGCACGTCGCCGAGGGACTTGTCCATGCCTTCCACGAGAGTCGCGAATGCTTGTGCAGGAGCAGGTTTGCCGCTGTCCTTATAGTGATCGGCGAAACGAGGATCTGAATTGAATGGCCCATGCACCGCGTATTGGGCGAAGTAGAGGAAAAAGGGCTTCCTCTCCTTCACTGCATCACCGACGTGCGCTTTGGCTTCAAGAGTCAATGCTTCAGTGAGGAAGATGTCCTGGCCATGATACTTCTCCAATCCAGGAACCGCAGAACCGGGCTTCTTCTTGGCCTTCGGGTTGTTCGTCATGCCACCAAAGTTCTTCGTGCCGTAGTAGCTTCCTGGCGCACCTATCGAAGCACCGGCGACATTGATGTCGAAGCCGATGATCTGTGGATTTGCCGCTTCAAACTCACGGGGGGCGAAGTGGCCTTTGCCCACATGAATGGTGCGGTAGCCATTGGCCTGTAGAAGAGCGGGCAGCGTGACATCACCCTTTTTGAGGCCTTTCCAATTCCACTCCGCAGGGCCTTGTGGGCCTGCATTGTCGTTGTCGGGGTTGATCCAGTTCGTGGTGCGATGCCGTGCGGCATTTTGCCCCGTCATGATGCTGATGCGCGTGGGCGAGCAGACGCTCATGGCGCAGAAGTTGTTGAAGCGAATGCCGCGTGCGGCGAGTCGCTCCATATTCGGCGTACGGTAGTAGTCGTTGAGCGGATACCGCTTCGGTTTGCCATCTGCATCGGTCAAAAACGGCACCGACGTGTCCATCACGCCCATGTCATCGACTAGCATGATCACGATGTTTGGCTGCGATGCGGCTAGCAGTGAACCACAAAGGGCGCAGAGGAGTGCAGAGAAGAAAAATTTCATGGAGTGATGAAACGTGACACTCCGCACTGACTTGCAGGGCTATTGAAAGCGAGATTCAGCGACACGGTCCTGCCCCACAATGGTTCGAAAGGTGAGGTTGATCCTAGGCTCAGTGATCCGCTTGGATTTGGGAATGCTGTGCAGCCAGTGGGTTTGTGTGGTGTCTTTCATCACGAGTAGCGAACCATGCTCCAACACGATCTCGGCTGTCTGCGAGGTGTGCTTATGCTTGAAGCAGAATCGACGCTCTGCGCCGAAGCTTAGGGAGGCGATGGCCGCATGCTGAGCCAGTGATTTTTCATCGTCGCTATGCCAGGTCATTCCCTGGTCGCCGTGCTCGTAGAGATTGAGCAGGCATGAGTTAAACGTAGTGCCGCAATGCTGCTCAACGATAGCTTTCAATCGCATGAGAGTTTCGTTCCATGGCAATGCCTGTCGAGTAATGCCTGAGTATGTATAGGATAATCGGGAATCTCCATACCAGGCTACCTTCCGTGCTGTGATGATGTGCTTTCCAAAGATGACGACTTCATCGTGCTGCCACGGCACTTCATTCAGCAGAGCCGCAGAATAGTTATGGGCATCCACCATGGAGAAGATTCGTCCGTGATAGTTCACCGTGCCATCGCAGGGCAGAAGATTGGCGCTGGGATCGGGTGGGAAGAGATCCATGGGAGATGAACATATCTGGCCGCACATTCTCTACTTTAAAACTGCAAAGGCTTCACGGTGGCCTTCAAATAGGCTTCGTAGCATAGGCTTTCTAGTGTGTGGCGAAGGCGAGAGATACAACCTAGAAAGGCTATGCTACTGTCATCCTGTTGCGCAATTCTCATGGATTGCTGACAGCTTTCAAATGCGCCGCCAGCCGCTGGCGCATCCGGTTCATGCGTTCCGCTTGTGCAGGTTGCTTGGCGAGGTTGTGGAGTTCATCCGCATCCGTGCGAAGGTCGTAGAGGAGTTCTTCGCCGCCTTCCCAGGCGATGTAGCGGAAGGCGTCGGTGCGCAGGCTGTGGCCGCGTTGTTTGGTGTGCGGGGCGCTCATGGTGCTGATGGCCACCTGCTTTCCTTTGGCGGCGGGATCGTCGAGCATGGGCTTGAGGCTGCGGCCTTGGAGGTGCTTCGGCTTGGGCAATCCGGCGAGATCGCAGAGCGTGGGGTAGATGTCCACCTGCTCAGCGAGGCCGCTGCGTGCTCCAGGTTTCACACCGGGCGCGGCGATGATGAGCGGCACATGATTGGCACCTTCAAAGAGCGTTTGTTTGGCCCACAGGCCGTGTTCGCCGAGTTGGTAGCCGTGATCGCCGGTGAGCACGACGATGGTGTTTTCGGCGAGATGCAGTACGCGGAGCTTTTCGAGCACACGGGCGATTTGCGAGTCCACGAAGCTCGTGGAGGCCAGATAAGCTTGCAACGCATCGCGGGCCTCATCGCGAGTCGGCGCTGCGTAGCGGAAAACGTTGTTGTTGGGCCTTAGGGAGGCTTTGGGCAGTTGCGAGAGGTCTTCGCCGCCTTCGCGATAAAAGGGCGGCAGCGTGAGCTTTGTCTTGTCGATGGCCTCAAAGAACGACTTCGGAG
>JAJTDU010000023.1:10271-34363 GCA_021298725.1 Verrucomicrobiaceae bacterium
GCATAATCCGTGAAATCCGCCGCTGGCCGCGCTGAGGCCGCGTAAGTGCGGTTGTAGCCATCGCCCTTGGCCTTCGTGCGCGGTTTGTCGTCGGGATCGTTCGCTGTTTTAGCCTCGCTAAGGATTTCGTTGTCCCGGTGCAACGCAGAGCCGAGTTCGACATCGAGCTTCGTCTTCGGATCAGGTACATGGAAGACCTTGCCGACGCGTCCGGTGGCATAGCCGTGATCTTTGAAGTGCTGCGGCAGCGTCACCTCGTTCGGCAGCGCCTTGCGCAAGCTCGTCGTGAGATCCATCACGCCCGTCTTCTCCGGATAGCAGCCCGTGAGAAACGAGCAGCGCGAGGGATTGCACAGCGCGAACTGCGTGTAAGCCCGATCAAACCGCACGCCACGCGCCGCCAGCGCATCCATTCCTGGTGTGCGGACGCTTTGATGGCCGTAGCAGCCCAAGGTCGTCGTGAGGTCATCGACGATGATGAAGAGGACGTTCGGCGGCGCAGCCTGGAGTGTGCAGCCAAGAACGAAGAGGAGGATGAATCTCATGCGGAAAGGAGAATCATGCATGGCGCCCGTGCCGGTCACAATCGGGTCCTTCACTCTAACAGAAGTTTAACGGCCTCGACCAACGCACCCGACCTGATGCATGGGCAGTCAACTTTTGACTGGAAAGAGATTCACCGCTGGCAGCGGTGCGACGATGTTCACCGGCCAGGGCATGAATTTTTCGATGATGCCTGGGGCGAGTTCTTTGCCGGTTTCGTAAGCGCGGCGGAACATTTCGAGCTTGGCGTCGATGTTATCGACGTGATGCAGCGCGATGGCCTCCGGCGTCTTCGGCAGCACGGGGGAGCCAAACTCATGTGTGCCGTGATGCGCGGCGACGAGGTGCAGCAGGTGCAGACGCACAGTTTCGGAGGCGGGTTCGAGCAGCGTCCACTCCGCGGCGGCGGGTGTGTCCAACATGTCCCGCCACATCTTGTTCACCAGCTCCAGACCGAGCGGGATGTGCCCCAGCATCTCGGCGGTGAGGTTGTAGGGCATGGTGAAGCCAGATTCGGCATAGGCGTTCTCCCAGAGCTTGCCGCAGTCGTGAAACAACACGCCGGCGATCATCAGATCGCGGTTCAAAGTCGGGTACACGCCCGCAATGGCCACCGCACAGCGTATCATCTGCGCTACATGTTCCGCCCGCATCTGCACTTGGCGGGGTTCCAGGCCGTATTTCCCGTCCACCCACTGTCCGGCGAGCTGGATGAACGAGTTGCGCGTGAGTTTGGCGGTGTCCTGAAACAGCGGGTGGTTATCAAAGACCCGCCAGACGAACGAATCGCTCGCATCGACGAGTTTGACCTCGAAAAACGGGCTGCCAGAGCTGGTGGCCTTCTCGATGCGTGACTCGACCTGCAAGTGCAGCCGGTAAGGCTGCGGCGTCTGATTCGCGACCTGCCGGAGCTGCGTGATCGTGATCAGGTCGAGATCGCTGGCGGTGGTATCTTCCATGACGGCAGCATGGCCGCAGGGCACACAAATCGTCAAGAACGAAGCCGCTCCATCACAGGCTGAGCGCTTTCCCGCCACGGCCCCTGCTGCAGCACAATGTCAGGCACGAGCGACTGCCAGTGGGAATCGCGGGCGTGGATCATGTTGCGCACCTCGGCACTGGTGTGGAAGAGGAAGTCATGATTCGGCTCCTCTAGCGGGCGTACGCACTTCGTCTCGACGAGGTAGCGCAGGAGATGCTTCTGCTCGGGAGAGACTCGCGCATCGTTGATGTTGAGCACTTGGCCGGTCAGCGGATTGCCCATGGGATAGACGTAAACGCGCACTTGGTTTTTAAACAGGCGGCCAAAGGCCTCCAGCAGGCCGCCTTCGAGGTCCGTACACCAGCGTTCGTTGAAGAGCTCCTGGAACAACGGCAGGCCCAGGATGATGCCGATGGGACACTGGGTGTGACGGGCCAGGTAGCTGCTGACGCGGTGGAATTCGGGGTACTTTGAGATGAGCACGTTCTTGCCCAGCGCCTGGAGAATGTCTGCCCGCGCCAGGAAGTCGCTGTCTGGCACCTCGGCACCGCTGGCGAGGAGGTTGTGCATGGTGATTTCGAGGATCTCGAGGTTGTCACGAGCCTGTTCGCCGAAATCGGCCTGAAATGCGGCTTGGCCGCGCTCGATCATGTCGAGATTGAGCTTGGTGATGGGGTCAAAGCTGCCGCGCTTGAGAATGACCGGCTTTCTCCAAAGCACGTCGGAGGCCTGCCAGATCTCGCCGTTCGCACCGAAAAGGGCGGCATCGGCGAGGCCAAGGCGCACGAGTTTGAGTGCCACGAGGCGGTCCTGATACTCGTGCGCGGCAAAAGCCGGGCCGGTGAAGTCCACCATGTCGATCTCGACGCGTTTGCGGCCCACATCGTCGAGCAGGCTTTCGAGGAAGGTGTCCAGCGAACTGCGCAGGTGGAAGGCACCGTAGATGAGATTCACGCCGAGGATGCCGAGCGCGTCGGCTTGGCGGGCGTTGGATTCATCCAGCAGCCGCACATGCATGTGGATCTCGCTGCCAGGACCGCCCGGCTCGGTTTGAAAACGCAGGCCGATCCAGCCATGGCACTCTTCCTTGGTATCGCGGTAAGATTTCGCCCGTACGGTGTCGGCCAGGGTGAAGAAGGTCGTCGTCGAGCCGCGCTTCGCATTGAGGCGCTGGATGAGCATGGGGTACTCGTGCTCCAGCATGGCACACATGCGCTGGCGGGAGACGTAGCGCGTGGCTTTGCCGTAGATCTCGTCACTGATGATCATGTCATAGGCAGACATGGTCTTCGCCACGGTGCCGGAGGCGCCCCCGGCGCGGAAAAACCAGTTCGCGATTTCCTGCCCAGCTCCGATCTCGGCAAAGGTGCCGTAAATGGTGTGGGCGAGGTTGATCTTGAGCGCTTTTTCAAGAGTTCCAGGGCGTTCGGCGACAGCATTCATGCGGATAAGATACGATGCGCGGTCCTGCTGCTTATGCACGAGCCATTTGAAGGCGTTTCAGCCCCTTTCCGCCCAAAACGGCCCGGCTTGGCTCAAAAGCGGCCAGTTGCGCCAAGTGCCATGCCAATTGTGCCAAAAGTGGCACTTTGCAGCTCTTCTCACGTCTCACCTCTTACGTCTCACTTTGTCACAAGTCATTGATCCACAATGATCCAAATCGCACAGCCCCCCACTTGGCACGCTTTGAGCCATAGAGACGGCACTCCAACCCCCAACTTCTCTCCCTTTTCCCCACCCCCAAAACCATGAGCAAAATCCTCGGCATTGACCTCGGCACCACAAACTCCTGCATGGCCGTCCTCGAAGGCGGCAAAGCCACGGTGCTCGAAAACAGCGAAGGCGCCCGCACGACGCCTTCCATCGTCGCCTCCACCAAGAGCGGCGAACGCGTCGTCGGTCAGGCCGCCAAGCGCCAGGCCGTGACGAATCCCCGCAACACCGTCTTCTCCGTGAAACGCCTCATGGGCCGCAAATTCGTCGAGCTGACCGATGCCGACAAGCGCATGCCCTACAAGATCGTGGCCGCTGCCAATGGCGACGCCCATGTGCAGGTCGAAGTCGGTGGCGAAACGAAGACTTACAGCCCGCAGGAAGTCAGCGCGATGATCCTCGCCAAGCTGAAGGCCGATGCGGAAGCCAAACTTGGCGAAACGATCACGGAAGCCGTCATCACGGTGCCTGCTTACTTCAATGACAGCCAGCGCAATGCCACCAAGGCTGCGGGTGAGATCGCCGGCCTCAATGTCCGCCGCATCATCAATGAACCGACCGCGGCGGCCCTCGCTTACGGGCTCGACAGCAAGTCGGACGAAAAAGTCGCCGTGTATGACCTTGGCGGCGGTACTTTCGACATCTCGGTGCTCGAAATCGGCGATGGCGTCTTTGAAGTGCTCGCCACCGATGGCGACACGCACCTCGGCGGCGACGACTGGGACAACACCCTCATCACCTGGATCGTCAACGAATTCAAAACCGACAGCGGCATCGACCTCAGCGGCCAACCCGACGCGCTTCAGCGCATCAAGGAAGAAGCCGAGAAGGCCAAGATCGCCCTCAGCTCCAGCCAGAGCTACGATTTGAATCTGCCCTTCATCACCGCCGACGCTACCGGGCCGAAGCACATCATGAAGACGCTCACGCGGGCGAAGATGGAGCAGCTCACCGACAGCCTGTTCGAGCGCACCATCAAGCCGGTGAAGGATTGCCTCGCGGCCGCTAAACTGGACGCCAGCAAGATCGACGAACTCGTGCTCGTCGGCGGCATGACCCGCATGCCGAAGGTCGTTGAGACCGCGAAGAAGCTTGCTGGCAAAGACCCGCATCAGGGCGTGAACCCGGATGAAGTCGTCGCCATCGGCGCAGCCATCCAGGGCGGCGTGCTCAAAGGCGACGTGAAGGACGTGCTCCTGCTCGACGTGACTCCACTCACGCTTTCCATCGAGACCGCTGGTGGTGTCGCCACGCCGATGATTCCGCGCAACACGACCATTCCGAAGAAGCACAGCCAAGTCTTCTCCACCTACAGTGACAACCAGCCCGGCGTGGAAATCGTCGTCCTGCAGGGTGAGCGCCCGATGTCCCGCGACAACAAAACGCTCGGCACCTTCAAGCTCGACGGCATCCCACCGGCCCCACGCGGCGTGCCACAGGTCGAAGTGACCTTTGACATCGACGCCAACGGCATCCTGCACGTCTCCGCGAAGGAAAAAGTGTCTGGCAAGGAGCAGAAAATCTCCATTCAGGGCAGCTCCGGCCTCAGCCAGGACGAGATCGAAAAAGCCAAGCGCGACGCTGAAGAGCACGCCGAGGAAGACCTCAAGCGCAAGGAAGCCGTCGAAGTGAAGAATAAGGCCGAGGGCCTGAGCTTCGAGATCGAGAAACAGCTCAAGGAGTGGGAAGAAAAAGTCCCCGCCGACCAGCTCGCCCCGATCAAGGACAAGCTCACCTCCTTGAAGTCTGCCGTCGAATCCGGAGACACCGACAAGATGAAGTCCCAGACCGAAGAACTCGAAAAACTCTTCGCCGCCGCCTATCAAGCCGCCGCTGCCGCAGGCGCAACCGCCGGAGCCCCCGGTGGCATGCCCGACATGGGCGGAATGGGTGGCGCAGGCCCCGATGTCGCTGCTTCGGAAACGAAGTCGCAGGACAAGGGCAAGGTCGTCGATGCTGACTTCGAAGTGGTCGATAAGGACAAGTAATCGCTGACGAACGATGCAAAAAACGACAACAGCGTGTGGATTCGACGGGGTGCCAATGATTCATCGGCACTTCGTATTCCATCGCGCTTGGGTCGCTGTTTTCGCCTCAATCCCGCAACCCCGATGAGCCTGGAAGCCCTCAAGGAACTGTCTGCACTCGATGGAGAGGCCAAAAGCCTCCTCCAGCGGCATGACGAGCTCCTGCTGGCCACCCGTCGTCGTTTCCTGAGCCAGATCGTCGAGTGCTTCACCTCACTCACCGAGGCCGAGGGCTTCAAGATCAAGCGTGATCCGATGGGCGCGAGCGCCCGGCTGGACCAAACCGAGCTGGCGATCAGTTGCACCGATCCTTCCCATACGCTGGTCGATTCCCAGGCGAAGTATGTGGTGACTTGCTCGCTGGCCCCGAATCAGGCTTATGGCGTCCTGCTGTGCCGCCAGCCGCTGGTGGAGTTTACGAACCAGAGTGCCGACACCAACGACCAGATCACGAACAAGCGCCTGGAGATCCAGTATCTCAAATCATTGATCGAAACGCACGGCAATGACCAATGGTTCGTCGTCGGTCGTCTGGAAAACAGCGCTGAGGGACGCGGCATGACCGGGCAGCTCGGTCCGCCTTTTGAATCCTTTCAAACCTTCGAGCAGGCCATGAAAACGGCCCTGCGTGAGATTTCCAACGCAGCCCTAGCCCCCCGCGCCGCATGAACACGCCCGCCTTCTCCATCGCGGTCGTTTTGGCCGCCATCGGCCTCGCCTCCTGCGGCAAATCGACGCCGGCGGCTCCCAAGACGGCTGCGCCCGCGCCTGTTTCGGAGCCCCGCATTGAGTCGGAGATCGCCAACGCGCTCAGTGGAAGCGCCCCAGCACCGACTGCGGCCAGCGCTGGTGATTTACAACGCGAGGCAGAGGGCATCATGGCCCAATACCCCGGCAAAACCGCTGCCGACCTGCTCAACGTGCCCGAGGTGAATGTGAAGCTGCGCAATCTTCTGGGCAAACTGGCGCAGGACAAGGCGCTGCAGCAGCGTATCAACTCCAGCGTCGATCTTGCGGCGCAGATCAAGGGCCTCGATGGCGCGGCGCGGCTGGATCTCGATATCAAAGGCTACGACAAGGCCCGCACCAGCCGCATGCTGCAGGCCGCTCTCTCTGAAGACCCGAACCAGCTCGTGGCCTTCCTCGTCGGCGAGATCGGTGAGGCCGCGCCGGACATCAGCTATGGCGGCATGGAACGCGCCCCGAACGGCGTCGCCATCGTGCCGAATCCGGCCGCTGCGACGACACCCAAGACCGATTTACCCGACTGACATTCCCCAATTTCCGCCCGGCCAGCCGGCACACCAACCTGTGTGACAGCAGGCCGGGCAGACAACCCGAAACCAAACCAGAAACCACAACCCTCAAAGCACAAACCAGACCAACTATGGCTACCTCCATCACACCCCTCGGACGCCGCGTCCTCGTGAAGCGCTCCACCAGCGAAGAAAAAACCGCCGGTGGCATCTTCCTTCCTGACACCGCCAAAGAAAAGCCGCAGGAAGCTGAAGTGCTCGCACTTGGCACCGGCAAAGACGACGAAGGCAAAGACGTGACCACGCTCTTCACCGTCCAGGTCGGCAACAAGGTCCTCATCTCCAAGTACGGCGGCACGGAAGTGAAGCTCAACGGCGACGACGTCCTCATCATCAACGAAACCGACATCCTCGGCATCATCGCTTAATTCACCACCCCTAACCCAACCTCACTACTTAAACTATTATGGCTAAACAACTCCACTTCGACGAAACCGCACGTCAGGCCCTCCTGCGCGGCGTCACCAAACTGGCCCGCGCCGTGAAGGCCACCCTTGGCCCAGCCGGACGCAACGTCATCCTCGAAAAGAAATTCGGTTCCCCCACGATCACCAAAGACGGTGTCACCGTGGCCAAGGAAATCGAACTCCCATGCCCCTATGAAAACATGGGCGCCCAGCTCATCAAGGAAGTCTCCTCCAAGACCTCCGACATCGCTGGCGACGGCACCACGACCGCCACGGTCCTGGCTGAGGCCATCTATGCTGAAGGTCTCCGCAACGTGACCGCCGGCGCTAACCCGATCTCGCTTCAGCGCGGCATCATGAAGGCCACCGAGGCCATCGTCGCCAAGCTCAAGGAAATCAGCACTCCAGTCAAAGACAGCAAGGAAGTGGCCCAGGTCGCGACCGTGTCCGCCAACTGGGACGCTGCCATCGGCAACATCATCGCCGAAGCCATGGACAAAGTGGGCAAAGAAGGCACCATCACCGTCGAAGAAGCCAAGAGCATCGAAACGACCCTCGAAGTCGTCGAAGGCATGCAGTTCGACAAGGGTTACCTCTCCCCTTACTTCGTCACCAATCCTGAGACGATGGAGTGTAACCTTGAGTCCGCCTACATCCTCATCAACGAGAAGAAGGTCAGCAACCTCAAGGACATGCTCCCGCTGCTTGAGAAGGTCGCTCGCTCCGGCAAGCCCCTCCTCATCATTGCGGAAGACGTCGAAGGTGAAGCCCTTGCCACCCTCGTGGTGAACAAGCTGCGCGGCACCCTCAACATCGTGGCCGTCAAGGCTCCTGGCTTCGGCGACCGCCGCAAGGCCATGCTCGAAGACATCGCCATCCTCACCGGCGGCCGCTGCATCACCGAAGACCTTGGCATCAAGCTTGAGAACATCGAGCTGACCGACCTCGGCCAGGCTAAGCGCATCACCATCGGCAAGGAAAACACCGTCATCGTTGAAGGTGAAGGCGGCAGCGACGCCATCGCCGGACGCGTTTCCCAGATCAAGAACCAGATCGCCGAAACCACCAGCGACTACGACCGTGAGAAGCTCCAAGAGCGTCTCGCCAAGCTCGCCGGCGGCGTCGCCGTCATCAACGTCGGTGCTGCCACCGAAACCGAGATGAAGGAAAAGAAAGCCCGCGTCGAAGACGCCCTGCACGCCACCCGTGCGGCCGTTGAAGAAGGCATCGTCCCAGGGGGCGGTGTCGCCCTCATCCGTGCTCAGGCTTCCATCGGCGACCTCGGTCTCACCGGTGACGAAAAGACCGGCGCTGAAATCGTCGCTCGCGCCATCGAAGCTCCTCTCCGTCAGCTTGCCGCCAACGCAGGCGTCGAAGGCGCTCTCATCGTTGCCGAAGTCAAGAAAGGCACCGGCAACCACGGCTACAACGTCGCCACCGCCCAGTATGAAGACCTCATCAAGGCAGGCGTCGTCGATCCAGCCAAGGTGACCCGCAGCGCTCTCCAGAACGCCGCCTCCATCTCCGGCCTCCTCCTCACCACCGAATGTCTGATCGCCGACATTCCGAAGGAAGAGAAAGCCGACGCTGGCCACGCCCACGACCACGGCGGCATGATGTAATGCCGTAGAACGAGTTTTCCCACTCGTTCCACCCCCTTTGACCGCGCTGTGACCCAACCCGCAGCGCGGATCGAAAACCCAAAACCCCCACGCGGCCCGGAAGCAATTCCGGGCCGCTTTTTTGTGGAGCGCACGCGCCCCGCGTGCTGTTTTCCGCGTCCTCGCGGAAAACCGTCCCCAAGCACACGAATGCTTCATCCGGCGGCCAAAGGAGCGGCCATATCCTCAAACGACATTCAGCAGGACGCTGAATGCAGCACGCGAGGACGCGTGCGCTCCATCCCTATGGCTCCGCCACCGGGTCCTTGCCCACAAAAATCCCCAGCACCGCGCCGCCGATGATCCACGCGATCACATGATCCGCGATGTTCACGACGGTATCCCGCGCCGGATTTTCGAACCAGATCCACATCGGCAGATCACTCGTCAGCCCAGCGAACAGACCCGCCGCCGCTACGAACGCGATGCGTGCCGGATAAAACAACGCCACCTGGCTCAGCAGCGCTGCCACCAGCAGCGCACAGACAAAACTGCGTGCAAAGCTCAGAATCATGTTTGTGCCCATGCTGATCTCCCCGCTGCCTGGGCGGATGATCGCATAAACATACGGTCCGTTTTCCAGAGCCTGCACCTGCTTCTCCTCAAACGCCTTTTTCTCTTCCGCCGTGTCCACCTTCGGTGCCTCCTCCATGGCGGGCAGCAGGTAGATGCCGTGCCCGGACGTCACGTTCGCCTTGATCACTTCGGCCACCGCCTCCTCGTCACGAAACGAGCGGAATCCATTCTCATGCCAGCCCAGCACCGTCCACGACAGCGCTTCCCAGGCGAAAACCGCAGCGGCGGCAAGCAAAGCTCCGAGGATGATCTTGAACATTCGTTTCTAGTAATGGCTACCTGACGAAGGGCAAGCAGCCTTTGCGCCAAGCACCCACGACATCACTTCAGCACACCGGCGTCAGCAGCGGCTTGCCGCTGAAATGCGCCGCCAGATTCTCCACCACCAGCCGGGCCATCTCATGCCGCGTCTCATGCGTGCCGCTGCCCAGATGCGGCAGCAAAACGGCGTTCTCGCACTGCATCAGCGCCTCCGGCACCTGCGGCTCGTTTTCAAACACATCCAGCCCCGCGCCGCGAATGATGCCGCTTTGCAAGGCCGCGATCAGCGCCGTCTCATCCACCACCGAGCCACGCGCGATGTTGATCAGCGTGCCCTTGGCACCCAGCGCCGTCAAAACCGCCGCGTTGATCAAGTGCTTCGTCGCCGCACCGCCCGGACAGGCCACGATCAAGAAATCCGCCATCTCGGCCAGTTCGATGAGCGATTCAAAATACTCCCACGCCACCGCCTGCCGTGCGCGTCCGTGATACGCCACGCTCATCCCGTGTGCTTCCAGCCGCTGTGCGATCGCCTTGCCGATCCGCCCTAGGCCCACGATGCCCGCCCGCTTCCCACGCAGCGCATGCGCTAGTGGAAACGGCCCCCGCGTCCACGCTTCGGCATGCAGGAAGCGATTCGCCGCGATCAAGCGCCTGCTCGTCATCAACACCAGCGCACTCGCGGTGTCCGCCACGTCCTCCGTGAGCACGTCCGGCGTGTTCGTCACGCGGATGCCGTGCCCCTGGCACCAGTCCACCGGCACGCCGTCATAACCCACACCAAACACGCTGATGATCTCCAGCTTTGGCAGCCGCTCCAGCAATGGCACGGGCGACACACTGCCGCCCGCCATGACGATCCCACGAATCTCCGTCCCGACCTCGCTCAGCAGCGCGTTCTTGTCCTCCGCATGGAAGTAATCGTGGCAGACATGCGCCGCGTGCAGCGGCGCCATCAAAAAATCTGGCAGCGGGGCCAGCACCAGCATCGGGATCTTTTCCATGAGCGTTTACGAGCGGTTGCGGTTCCAGTCCTGCGGCGGCACCAGGCGTGTGCCCTCCGGCCATTCGGCTCCCTGCTGAATCCAGTCGTGGATGATCTGCTCGTGCTCACGCTCCAGCTTTTCCGGCGTCGGCGGCATGGCGATGGGGTTTTCATGCCCCAGCAGCAGCACTTTGTACAGCAGGCTCTGCTGCGGCGCTCCCGCCACGATCACCGGGCCGCTGCGCCCGCCCTTCATCGCCAGTTTCTTCGTTTCCAGGTTCAATCCGGCAAACACATAGCGGCTGTGATGGCATTCCAGGCAGCGCGACTCCAGGATCGGCTTCACATCACTCACAAAGTCCACCGGCTCGTTCTTCAGCCGCTCAAATTTCAAAATCACACACGCGGGCAGCAGCGCCGCCAGTAACCAAACTCGTTTCATGCCTTCACCATCCTGTGGCAGCACCGCCTGACAAGCGGCGATTCATCACTCACGATTCCGCATCATGTCCGCCACCTGCCCAAAGAACGCCCCGATCGCTGGTGCCTCCGTCGGTGGGATTTCTACCTCCTGCATCGCCTCACCCATCAGCTTCATCCACCGGTCCCGCTCCGCCTCACCGATGGAAAACGGCAGGTGCCGCCCCCGCAAACGCGGATGCCCGCGCTCCTCGATGTAGGTCTGCGGCCCGCCGAAGCGATACACGATGAAATCCGCCAGCCGCTTCTCCGCGCCCTCCCAATCATCCGCCGGATACATCGGCCCGATCAGGTCATCCACCCGCACCCGCCGGTAAAACGCCGTCACCATGTCGCGCAGCTTCGTTTCACCCACCTGAGCGCAGAGTGTCGAGATTTCATCCATCCATCCAGTTTATGCACTCGCGTGAATCAGGAAAGTCTAAGTCCCGGATTTTTTATTCTTCCTGCACGATCACAAACGACTTCACGCTCAATCCACTCGTTTCATCGCGCAATTCAATCTCGTGCCGTCCCGGCTTTAGGATGGCGAAGGTGTGGGTGTCTTCCGTTTGAAGTTCGAGCGTCGCACAGCACCAGCGCGGCTGATTCGCGCCGGTGGCTTGCAGCAGCAGGCGGTTGCCCTTGTTGCGGATGTCGGGATCGAGGATGACGACGGTGCCGGGGATGGGATTGGTGATGCGCAGCGCCGGCTTCGCATCTGTTTCGGCGAGGGTGATGAGATCGCCGAGCCAATTGGCGCTCGTCGGAATCCACGCGGCGTATTCACGCGGCAGGATGGCGCGGCCACGGGCGTCGTAATCGCCCGCCTGGGCCACTGGCGGCATCTTCTCGGCGATAAAAAACTCCTCGCGGCTCAAACGTGACGGCGGTGTCTGCGGTGTGAGGCGTTTGCCGGTGCGCGGATCGATGCGGGCATGCGTGATGGCCGCAGGGCGGTCAAACCACGTCGCCGCATGTTTTTCATGCAGATGCAGCATCACATCGCGGAAGATCGGTCCTGCGCCAGTGATGCCGCTGACATCTTGCATCGGCGTGTTGTCGAAATTGCCGACCCACACGCCAACGGTGAACTCGCGCGTGAAGCCGAGTGTCCAGTTGTCGCGAAACGTCGAGCTGGTGCCGGTTTTGACGGCGCATTTGAACGGCAGCCGCAGCACGGAGTAACGGCCGAAGGCCATCTCACGCGCTTGATTGTCGCTGAGGATGTCGGCGATGAGCCAGCTTTCGTTTTCGCCGAGCAGACGGCGTTCGTCCGTGGCGGGAGCATCACTGCGCAAACTCCACGGCTTGTATCGACCAAGCCGAGCGAGACAGGCGTAGGCATTGGCGAGTTCGATCAAACGCACAGAGGCATTGCCGATGGTGAGGCCGAGGCCGTAGTGCGCGGCGTCTTCGTTCAGCGTGGTCAAGCCGAGTTCGCGCAGCTTCGGCAGCAGCGTTTCGGCTCCGCCGATGGAATCGAGCACGCGCACGGCGGAGATGTTGAGCGAGTTGCCGAGCGCGTTGCGATACGTCATCGGCCCGAAGCTGCGCAGGGAGAAGTTCTCGGGACGGTAAGTGCCGGATGAGGTGGCGAACTCGATGGGCAGGTCGGCGACGATGCTCGCGGGCGTGGCACCGCGCTCAAAAGCCATGAGATACGTGAACGGCTTCATCGCCGAGCCGGGGGAATGCGGTGCCCAGGCCCCATTGATCTGGCCACCTTCATTCGCGAAGAAATCGCGCGATCCAGCGAGTGCGAGCACGGCTCCGGTGGCGTTTTCGATGACCACGACGGCCCCATGCGAGACATGGCGGCCTTTGAGCGACTCCAAACGCTGCGCGATGATCGTTTCGACCTGCTGCTGAAGCGTGGCATCGAGCGTGGTGCGGATCGTTGTGGCATCGGCAGCACCGCGCAGCATTTCAACAGCATGCGGAGCCTCGAATCCGCCGCTGAAGCGTTGCAGCACGATGGTTTGACTCAAAGCGACACGATGCGGCTTGGCATCGAGCCAGCCGAGCGTGTGCATGTGATCAAGAATGCGGCGCTGGCGCGGCAAAACGGCTTCCAGATTGCGAAACGGGTTCAAACGGCTCGGCGACTGCGGCAACGCGGCGAGCAGGGCACATTCGGCAGGCGTCAGATCGCTCAGCGGCTTGTGGAAGTAGCCAGATGCGGCGGTGGCGGCTCCGGTCATGAGATTGCCGAAGGAAATGCGATTCAGGTAAGCCGTGAGCACGTCCTCGCGGCTCCAGGACATGGCGAGACGACGTGCTTGCAGCGCTTCAATGATTTTGATGCCAAGCGTGCGTTTGCCGGAGCGCGGTGTGGTGTTTTTGATGAGTTGCTGGTGAATCGTCGAGGCACCGGAAACGACACGCTTCGCCTGCGCATTGTCCCGGGCCGCACGGGCGATCGCGAGGGGATCAATGCCGCCGTGGGAGAAGAAGCGTTTGTCCTCAGCCGCGAGCACGGCGTGAACGAGCGTCGAGGGAATCTCGGCGTATGACACCGGTGGCGCGGAACGTGTGCCGTCTTCGTTTAATAAATGGCGCAGCGGTGTGCCATCGCGGGCGAGGTAGAGCGTGGAGCTGGGTGGTGGCTTGAGCAGTTCATCCGGCAGCGGCACCAGCCACGGCACGCCCCACCCGCCGACTGCCGTGAGAAGCAGCAGGGTGATGAGGCTGGCTTTCCAACGGCGACGCATGCGGAAAGGAACGCGAGGGTGCAATGAAATCCAGTGCGGTGTTCTTGACCGTGAGCTTCTGCGGCGGAGCATGCGCGGCTCGCATGAACCCGCCGCCAACCATCGCCTGCCTCGGTCCTGAGGGCAGTTTTTCGCATCTGATCACGCAGATGCGGTTTCCCGGCGCGGCGGTGAGCCTGCGGGACAATGTGGGGGATGTGTTTGACTTCCTGGCCTCGAATCCCGAAGCGTTGGGCATCGTGCCGATCGAAAATTCGTCTGGCGGATTCATCATCGACACCGTGGACCGCCTCGTGGACGCGAGCTGTGAGCTGCGCGTCCTCGAAGAACTGACGCTGGATGTGAAACTGGCGCTGCTGGGACGGCAAGGAGAGCAGATCACCTCGATCCACTCGCATGCGATGCCGTTTTACCACGGCGATGAGTGGTTGAAGACGAACTACCCTGACGTGAAACGCGTCGTGGAGCCGAGCACGGCCAAAGCGGCGGAAAAAACCGTCGCCACACCCGGAGCGGCGGCGATTGGGCCGCGTCAAAACGCCGAACGGCACGGCTTGCAGATTCTGCATTTCCCGATTGCGGGCGAAGTGCCGAACATCACGCAGTTTTATCTCATCGGGCATGCGGCGAACACGCCTTCCCTCGAACACAACCGCACAGCGCTCGTGGTGGAGCTGCCAGACCGCTCCGGCAGCCTGTGCCGCTTCCTGACGCCGTTGAGCGAGAACGATATCAACATGAAGCGTCTCGAATCACGCCCGATTCGCGGCCAGCCGAACAAGTATCGCTTCTACATCGAGATCGAAGGCTCCGAGGCCGATCCGCGTGTGCAGAAGGCGCTGGAGCAGACGAAAGCCGACGGCGCGACGATTCGCAGCGTGGGTTCGTATGCAGCCGGTCGTCGTTTTGAATCCTAACCCACCATGAAGAACATCATCCCCTGCCTGTTGGCACTTTCACTCGGCCTGAACGCCGCCGAAACCATCTCCAAACGAGCGAGCGAGATCGATCCGCGTGCCAAGGAGCATCCTGAGATCGACTTCGTGTTCACGGACAAGAAGGGCAAGCCGCAGGACATGCAGAACGCGAGCGTGGACACGAAGGTGAAAGCGCAGGGCAAGCTGGTGATCTGGCTCATGGGGCACAATGCGGGTTTGTTTGAGCGGCTGAACAGCTACGGGCTGCACGCGATCCAGGTGCATTACGCGAACAAGTGGTTCGGCATCATCCCTCCGGCACGACGCGATGATGGCAAGACTTTGGGCGACATCCGCCTCGAAGCGTCCATCGGTGAGGATCGCAGTGATCTGGTGAGCATTCCGCAGCCGGACAGCATCATGGAGCGCTCATTTCAGTTCGTGAAATGGCTCTCGAAGGAGCATCCTGAAGGCAAGTGGAAGCAGTTCTTGAGCAAGGATGGCCAAGGCCTGGACTGGGACAAGGTGATCCTCTCCGGTGCCTCTCACGGCGCAACGACCTCGGCACG
Source organism: Verrucomicrobiaceae bacterium (assembly GCA_021298725.1). Taxonomy (GTDB): domain Bacteria; phylum Verrucomicrobiota; class Verrucomicrobiia; order Verrucomicrobiales; family Verrucomicrobiaceae; genus Prosthecobacter. The sequence goes on from JAJTDU010000023.1 coordinate 25,402, forward strand.
CTTTGCCAAGCATCAGAAGGTGGACCGCGTGGTGTGCCTGTGCGGGCCGCGTGATAACTTGGAAAGCTGGCATTCACTGCCCTCCGCGACACCGGCGAACCGCATCTTCGGCTTCAGCCATGTGCTGGATGGCGGCTGGACGGCCGATCATTACTGCCGCTCCTGGGAGATGATGGGCTTGAACCAGTTCGGACCCATCGTGGACGTGGACATCAGTGCACCGCCATTTCAAAACAGTCGCAGGCTCATCACGAATGCGGACGTGAAGAAGGACGCGGGACGCGCCCACAGCTCCGTGATGCCCGGCGGAGCCGCCGTGAAGGATAAGGACGGCAAACTCATCCACGAAGCGGTGTGGAAGTATCTTTACACCCATCCGGTCGATCAAACCGGCTCGCCAACCCCTGCGGATCCCGACTGTGTGAAGGATCAGCGCAAGTAATCCCGTTTCACCACGCCTCCATCAACCCCACCACCAGTCTCTCATGTTCTTCTCGATTCGCTCCCTTTCCGTCGCCGCCGTTTTCAGTCTCGGCGCTGTTTTGAATGCTGCTGACAATCCGTTCATCGGCCGCTGGGCGCTGACGATCCCCGGCGGTGGCGCTGGCTGGCTGGGCGTTGAGTCCAAAGACGGCGCTCTCAGCTCCAGCGTGCTCTGGGGCGGCGGCAGTGTGGTGCCGACGACGAGCACGAAGGTCGATCGCGACACCTTAATCGTGACGCGTGAGCAGAAGAACAAGGAAGGCAAAGTGGCGACGACGGAAACCATCACCGCCAAAGCCGAAGGCGAGATCTTGAAGCTCACGACGACAAAGAAAAATGCGGAAGGCAAGGAAGTCGGCAAGCCAGCAGAGTTTGCCGGCAAACGCATCGCTGACATCCCGGCTAAGCCTGATCTGGCGAAGGTGAAGTTTGGCGATCCGATCCAGCTCATGAATGGCAAAGACCTGACCGGCTGGCGCTTGCTCAAAGAAGCCGACAACGGCTGGAGCGTCGTCGATGGCGTGCTACAAAACCGCGTGGTGAAGGCCAAGGACAAGCATTTCGGCAATCTGCGCACCGACGCAGAATTTGAAGACTTCAATTTGAAGACGGAAGTGCGCACGCAGGAAGGCAGCAACAGCGGCATCTACCTGCGCGGCATTTACGAGGTGCAGATCATGGAAAGCTTTGGCAAGCCGCTCGATTCGCACCACATGGGCGCCCTTTACAGTCGCATCACGCCAAGCGTGAAAGCGGAGAAGCCGATCGGCGAATGGCAGACACTGGACATCACGCTGGTGGACCGCCACCTCACGGTGATCTTGAATGGCAAGGCGATCATCGACAACCAGCCCGTGCTCGGCTGCACCGGCGGCGCGATGACCAGCGACGAGTTCAAGCCCGGCCCACTTTACCTGCAAGGCGACCACACGAACGTGGACTACCGCAACATGGTGCTGCGCCCGGTGGTGAAGTAACTTTCGCTCATCTGCCCACGCATGTCCTCACGCCTGGCCTTGCTGCTGCTTTGCCTGCCCATTGGCGGATTGGCTGAGTCCTACTGGCCGCAGTTTCGCGGTGAAGGCGGGCTCGGCCTCGGCACAGGAAAGCCACCGGTGGAGTTCACTGCGGAGAAAAACAGGCGCTGGCAGGTCGAGGTGCCGCATGGGCATTCATCGCCCTGCATCTGGGGAGACAAGATTGCGCTCACTGGCGTTGAGGGTGGCAAACTGGTCACGTTTTGCCTCCATCGTGCCGATGGACGCGAACTTTGGCGTGTGGCGGCTCCGGCCGAGAAAATCGAGGGTGCGCATCGCATCGTGGAAGAAGCCGCTGCCTGCGCCAGTGGTCGAATTTGGCACCAGTGCCTCGCCGATCATCGCGGATGGAAAGGTCATCATCGTCGCGGATCAGGATGTGGGCAGTTACATGATCGCGCTGGATGTGAAAACGGGCGCGGAGGTTTGGCGTGTGGACCGCAGCGAGTTCCGGCGCGGTTTTTCGACGCCGTTGGTGTGGAAGTATGATGGCATGGAGGAACTCGTCGTCTGCGGATCGCTGTGGGTGCGTGGTTATGATCTCAAAGATGGCAAACAGCGCTGGTCCGCGCGTGGCATGGCGCGTGTGTCGAATGCCAGCCCCGTGGCTGCGGACGGCATGCTGCTTATCTCAAGCTGGAACGTCGGCGGCGATGAAGATGACCGGGTGCTCATGGAGCCACATGAAACCTTCGCCGCCGCGAACGATGCCGATCAAGACGGCCTGCTGACGTTGGCGGAGTTCCCCCAAGGTAAAATCAAAGACCGCTTCTCGCAGATCGACGCCGACAAAGACGGCAAGGTGACGAAGGCCGAGTATGAAGCCATGCGCGGCATGTTTGCCGATGCTGTGAACCAACTCTTCGCCATCAAGCCCGGTGGCAGCGGCGACATCACCGACACGCACGTCGTCTGGCAGGTGAACAAGCACCTGCCGTATGTTTCCTCGCCCATTGTGGCGAACGGCCGCGTCTTCACCATGAAGAGCGGCGGACTCGCCAGTGCCTACGACGCGAAAAGCGGCAGCCCCCTTTTCCAAGCCGAGCGCGTCGATGCCTCCGGCGACTACTACGCCTCCGCTGTCAGCGCCGATGGGCGCATCTACATCACGTCACAACGCGGCACCGTCGTCGTGCTGGATGCCGCGAGCGACACGCTGAAGGTGCTGGCACGCAACGATCTCAAAGCCTCCGTCTTCGCCTCACCCGCTATCGTCGATGGTGTGATCTACCTGCGCACCGACAAGCATCTGTACGCCTTCGGCGAGTGATCAAAGGAGCTGAAGGCGTGGCATGTCCGAGCCGTGAGATGGCGGTAGTTTATGCGATGAGTTGATCCACCACTTTCGCGCCCTGGTTGTCCGTGAGCGAGGCGGCGAGGCCGTTGCGCTTGTAGCTGAGCTTGCTGTGGTCGAGGCCAAAGAGCTTCAGCAGCGTGGCGTGATAATCGAAATGCTTCACCTCGTCGATGACCGCCTTGTGGCCGAACTCGTCGGTTTCACCATGAACGTAGCCTTTCTTGAAGCCGCCGCCCGCGACCCACATGCTGAAGCCGTAGGTGTTGTGGTCGCGGCCCCATTTCTCGCGCCCCGCGTCGTTTTGCAGCACGGGCAGTCGGCCCATCTCACCGCCCCAATGCACGACGGTGGTGTCGAGCAAGCCGCGTTGCTTGAGATCGCTGATGAGCGCGGCACTGGGCTGGTCCGTGGCTTCACAATTCTTCGGCAACGCGGTGATGAGCGAGCCGTGCTGATCCCACGACTGGCCCGCATTCAGCACCTGCACATAGCGCACGCCGCGCTCGACGAGACGCCGCGCGATGATGCAGCGCGCGGCGTAGTCCTTCGTGATCGGATTATCGACGCCGTAGAGTTTTTTGACGTGCTCGGGCTCCTTCGAGATGTCGAGCGCCTCTTTCGCGGCGGTCTGCATCTTCGCGGCGAGTTCGTAGCTGGAGATGCGCGCCTGGAGATCGAGTTCACCTCGGTGCTGCGAGAGATGATCTTCATTGAAGGCCTTCAGCAACGCGAGCTGCCGTTCCTGCGGGGCACCAGCGAGTGAGGCAGGCGGATCGAGATTCAAAATGCGCGGCTCGGTGGGCCGCACGAGCGTGCCTTGGAACAGCGACGGCAGCCAACCATTGGTGAAATGCTCGCCTTGGAAAGTCGGCAGGCCGCCGGGATGCGAGAGCACCATGTAGGCGGGCAGTTCGTCCGTCTCGCTGCCGAGACCATAGGTCAGCCACGAGCCGAGTGCCGGACGCCCAGCCGTGATGCGGCCCCCGTTCATTGCGTAGAGGCCCTGCGCGTGATTGCTCACCCCGGAGGTCATCGAGCGGATCAGCGTGATCTCATCGACCACCTTGCTCAGGTTTGGCAGCAGCTCACTGATCTCCATGCCGCACTGGCCCCGCTTTTCGAACTTCCATGGCGAGCCGAAACACTTGGCCGAGGCCTGCGCGAGGTTGTCGTATTTGATCTCACCGGGGAATTTCTGGCCGTGATACTTCGTCAGCATCGGCTTTGGATCGAACAGGTCCATCTGCGACGGACCGCCCATCATGAAGAGCGAGATCATTGCCTTTGCCCGTGGCTCAAAGTGCGGTTTCTTCGGCGTCAGATCGTAGCGGATCTCGCCAAAGCTCTCCGGCTTCACCGGCGCAGCGAGCAAGCCGTCGCGTTCCAGCAACGAGGCAAGCGCCACGGTGCCCAGGCCGAAGCCGTTGGCGTGAAGGAAATGGCGACGTGAGCAGAGTTGGGGGCGGTTCATTCGACGTAGAGAAAACGGTTCGAGCTGCAAAGGATCTGGCACAGGCTGGCCAGGGCCTCCTGCGGTGGATTCGGGACGACGCCCTTCGCGTGCTGGATGTCGTGATGATATTGCGTGAGCGCCTTGGTTTGCTCATCAAGATAGCTGATGCACTTCGTGATGTCGGCATCGGTGGCGGTCTTGCTGTAAAGTAGGCTCCACACGCGCTGGAGCTGCTTCGCACGGTCGTTCGGAGCCTCGGCGGTGACGCGATCGGCAAGACGACGCGAGCTGTCGAGCACGAAGGTGTCGTTCATGAGCAGAAGTGACTGTGGCGCGACGGTGGTTTGGCTGCGCATCTCGCAGTTCGGGCTCATCGTGGGCGCGTCGAAGGTGTCGAGGACGGTGACGGGCTTGCTGCGGCGCACCTGCACATAAATCGAGCGGCGGAAGTCATCGGCGCCGGCAGGATCGACCTTGTGCGTGGTGATGGTGCCTTTGTCGATGCCGGTGATCACACGGCCCTGCGGATCGCGACCGATGCCGCTGGGAGGGCCGTAACTGGCCTGCACGAGCGTGCCAGTGGTAGCGAGCATGGAGTCACGCAGCGTCTCGGCATCGAGGCGGCGCATTTTGAAGCGGGCATAGAATCGATTTTCGGGATCGGCACGCAGCGAGGCATCATTCACCGAGGACTGACGATAGGCGCTGCTGAGCATGATGAGACGATGCAGTGACTTCAGCTTCCAGCCGCTTTTCACGAACTCATCGGCGAGGTAATCGAGCAACTCAGGATGCGTGGGCAGTTCGCCTTGGCGGCCGAAATCGCCGGGCGTGTTCACGATGCCGCGGCCCATGTGATTGAGCCAGAAACGGTTCACCAAAACTCGCGCGACGAGCGGATGTTTGCCACTCGTGAGCCATTGCGCATACGCGAGACGACGACCGCTGGAGCCGCTGCTCAGCGGCACGGACTTGAAGGGCTCGATCTGTGGACTGGCGAGAATGCCCAGCTCGCCGGGCTGCACGACCTGCTTTGGTTGATCGTGATCGCCACGATTGAAGAGCTTCGACACGGGCATCTGGCCTTTCACCTCGGTGAGCGCCATCACAAAACCTTCGGCAGGCTTCGTGGCGCGGAGCTTCGTGGCCTCGGCCATCTTTGCATCGACGATGTCCTGCTTTTTCTTGTCGTAGAGGTCGAGCGAGTAGGTGGCGAGCGCGGAAGGATACTTTTTAATGAGGGCTTTCTGCTCCGGCGTCTGCTTGGCCACCGGCGTGTCACGAGCGACTCGGAACGCGGCCTGCTCGGCCTCCGGCACCTTCTTGATCTCGACCTCGAAGATCTCGTCGAGGAACTTCTTCGACATCGCACGGGCCTCGACCTCGATCTCCTTGGCTTTCGCCTCGATCTCGGTGGCTTTGGTGCGTTCTTGCGGGGTGTAAAGCGAGTAGAGGCGGCTGTTGGGCGCACGCCATGCTTCCCAATGATACGCCGGGTCAAAGACGGCCCGCAGACGGTAGTAGTCGGCCTGCGTGATCGGATCGTAGCGATGATCGTGGCACTGAGCGCAGGCTACGGTCATGCCCATGAGCGAGGAGGTCGTAATTTTGATCTGCTCGGCGATGACTTGGTTTTTGGCGAGCTTGGCATCGTCCACCGTGTCGCCCGTGCCATCGGGTGCCATGCGCAGAAACGCGGTGGCAATGAGTTGATCGGTGCGCTTCGGATCGAGCACCGCCTGTTGAAAGTCGCCATGCGTCGCGCCCGCGAGTTCATCTCCCGCGATCTGTTCCTGAATGAACTGATCCCACGGCTTGTCCTCGTTCATCGAGCGGATCACATAGTCGCGGAAGCGCCACGCATGAGGGCGGACGCTGTCAGCTTCGGTGTAACCATTTGAATCGGCATAACCCACCACATCCAGCCAATGCCGCGCCCAGCGCTCGCCGTAGTTTTTCGAGGCTAGCAGGCGCTCCACGAGCTGTTCGTAGGCCAGCGGCGACTTGTCGGCCACAAAAGCCTCCACTTCCTCCGGCGTTGGCAGCAGGCCGGTGAGATCGAGCGACACGCGGCGGATCAGCGTGCGGCGATCCGCTTCCGGGGCCATTGGCAGCCCTGTTTCATTCATCTTCGCCAAGACGAAGGCATCCACCGGCGTGCGCATTTTCTGCACGTCCACCTGCTTCGGTGTCGCTGGCTTCTGGATCGGCTGGAAAGCCCAATACTCACGATCCTCATCCGAAATGATCGGTCCAGGTGCCAGCGCGAGCGGCTCGGCCTTCGCCGTTTTGGCACCTTGGGAGATCCACTTCTCGATGACGTTCAGTTCCGCTTCCGTGAGCGGCTTGCCCTTCTCCGGCATCTCGCCACTGCGAATGACTTCGACGAGCTGACTCTTCTCAGGTTGCCCGACCACGACGATCTCGTCCATGAAGCGCCGCAGCCGCAGATCCACGCCGCCCTCAGGTTTTTCCTCCTCACCGTGGCAATGTGTGCAGTGTGCCTTCAGGATGGGGCGCACGTCTTTTTCAAACGTGAGCAGAGCATCCGCGCCGTGAGCAGTCACGGCGAGGGAACAAAGGAAAACAGCAGGTGTCAGCTTCATCAGGGGGGCGCAGACCTACGCTCCAGAAGCGCCCGATTTTGCCTTCACCTCACTCCACGGCCACTTTCACGACCACTTTGAGCACCTGCTCCGGTTTTTCCCACTCGATGCACGGCGCATGAGCATCCTGCGGCCACAAGATGGCGAAATGACCACCGCTCAGGTGCAGCGGCGTCACATCCGGGATCAGCTTCCACAGCGCGGCCTCCTTTTCCTCCGTGTAGGCCATCGTCTCCTCTTTCATCGCTGCCAGCGGTGCCCACAGGATGGTTTCACGTCCGCTGAAAATGAACTGCACGTCGATGTACTTTCGATGCGCCTCAAACTTGGCCTTCTCCAGCGGCTTCGTTTCATAGGTCTGCACCAAAGCGAAACAGTGATCGCCATCCAGGTCATGGCGTCCCAACGCCTGGGTGCCATCCATGCTGCGGAGGAAGGCGAAAGCCTTCGAGAAACGCGAATTCAAAGCTTCGTAACGGGCGGCGTGGTCGAGAGTGTCGAGAATCATGAGGTCACATCGTTACCAAGTCACTTTGCGGGAAGCAACACCACCTTTGTCTGGTGCGTCGCGAGATGAGTTGCACGCTCTTCTTCAGGTCTTGAAGACGACGACTCGAACATCACCGTAGAGGAGTCAGCGGTCATCATTTCTCCAACAGCTTCCTCACCGTCTCCGCGATCTTTTTGGCTCCGTCGGGCTCGAAGCCGGTCTTCACATAGGCGACTTTACCGTCAGGGCCGATGATGACGGTGTGGGGGATGCCTTCGACGCCGAACGACTGGCCGACGCGCTGGTTGGCATCGAGCGCGACTTCGAGTTTCCAGCCACGGGTGTCGAGGAAGCTTTTCACGGTATCTTTGGCCTCGGCTTGATTGACGCCGATGAAGCAGACCTGCTTGGAGTCGAAGGCGGCCATTTCGTCGATCATGCCGGGCATGGATTTGACGCAGGGGCCGCACCAAGTGGCCCAGAAGTCGAGGACGATGACCTTGCCCTTCTCCTGCGCGAGATCGAAGTCGCCACCGCCGAGTAGGGGCAGTTTGAAGGGCTTGGCGTCTTGTTTGAGCAGTGGGGAGCTTTCGCCGCCGCTCTCCGGCAGAACGGGCTCGGGAGCGAATTTGAGTTTCCAGTCCCGCAGGGCCAGCATGGCGGTGCTTTCCGGCGGTACGGTGCTGCGAATGCCATGAACCTGCTTCAAAGGCACGCGACAGGCACCGAGCAGCGCGTTTTGGCCGGCTTTCACCCGATCACGCGGCACCTGGAGGGTCTCCAGACCGGAGCGGATGGAGAAATGTTTCGCCGTGGCGGCCTCGATCACGCCGCGCAGCAGGTCACCGTTGGCGGCGATGAGTGCATGGCGCGGCGGGTCTTCTTGGCGGAAGCGCGGCACGGTGAGCGCATGCTCCTTGGAGCGCGGATCGACGGTCGGAGCCGCCACGCGACCAGGCGTGATGCGGGCGCTGAACGCTTGGATCTTCACCTCGCGCTCGCCATTGCCCCACAGGCTGAAAGGTTCGATGAGAATGCCGCTGCCAGAGCGCATTTTCGGCGTGAGGTCGATCTTGCGCGCGGAGACGCCATTCAGGAACACCTCGATGTCATTTTCTCCCATGGCGATGCGCACGGACGCGGGGCCGCTGCTGTTCAGACGAAACTGGCGGTCCATCTGGTCGCCAGTGGCTTCGAGGCCGAAGCACACCTCGCTGCCCATGTGGCCGAAGAGCAGATTCAGGCTGGGCGCGGTGGCGTTCACGCCATCGGTGAAAAGACGCACGCGCAGGGCATTGAAGCCGCTGCTGAGCAGTTTGAAGCTGATCTCGTTCACCTGCATGAAGGACGGATGCCCCCAGGTGCCGCCGGCCTCGAAGTCGAGCGCGGCCTGGCCCTGACGTTTCACCGTGTCCTCCTTGCCGCGCACACGCTGCCAGCCTTTGTCTTCGAAGCCATTGAGGTTGAGATGATCGCCGCCGAACTGGATGGCCTGCAGTTTGTCCGCCGGCAGTTGTTTCAAGGCGACCACTTCGGAGTCGAGATCGACCTGCTTCGCGTCAATGGCACGCAGGGAGCCGGGCAGGACATCGCCAG
>JAJTDU010000184.1 GCA_021298725.1 Verrucomicrobiaceae bacterium
CCTTGCGCGGCACTGAAGGAGCTGAGATGCACGGTTTATGACAAGCGGCCGACTCGCTGCCGACTGTTTCACTGCCAGCAGCTTCGATTGCTGGAAACGAATGAAACGACTGAGACCGCAGCGATGAGCCAGATCCTCAAAACCCGTGCGCAGGTCGCTCAGGTGCGTGATTTGATCGAGCAAAACGGGCTGCGGGAAGACGGCCAGGCACTGCAGGACCGCTTCGAACGTGTGATGAGCACGCCGGTGGATGCTACACTGGAGCCGGAGCTGGCCGAGGCGCGAGAGGCATTGGACCAGGCCATGCGCCAACTGCGTCTGGTCATCAACCGCGAGTTCCGCCCGCCGCCGTTGTCGAAATGACCCAGAAGGCGAGGCAGCGGGAATTCATCATTCTGCATTCGTCTTTCTGCCTTTCTTCTGCCATGCTGGCGGATGGAACAGAAATTATTGAAGCTGCTCGGCAGTGAGGACTATGTGCCCTCGAATGTGCCGGAGCTGCTTTTACAACTGGGCATGAAGCCCAATCAACAGCAGGTGCTGCAAAGCCTGCTCAAAAGCCTGGAGAAACAGGGAAAAATCGTCCGCACGAAGGGCAATCGCTACATCGTAGCGAAGGAGGCGGACTTGGTGCCGGGGGTGATTCAGATCACGCGTGGGGGTCGTGGTTTTGTGCAGCCGGACGAGGCGGGCATCACCGAGATCAGCATCTCGGACCGAGACACCGGCACCGCGATGCATGGCGACCGCGTGCTGGTGCGTCTGGATGTGAAGCCGGGGCAGCAGGACAAGAGCGGCAGTGTGGTGCGCGTGCTGGAACGCAAGCGCACGCAGTTTGTCGGCACCTTGCAGCGCTCGAAGCAGCTCCTGCACGTCACGCCAGATGATCCGCGCCTTCCTGGGGCGATTTATGTGCCTGAACCCCGCGACGTGGGCCGCAAGCCGAACGTGGGAGACAAGGTGGTCGTGGAAATCACCCAGTGGGAGTCCAAGCAGACCGCGCCGGAGGGTGAGATCATCGAAGTGCTCGGCCCGCCGGATGAGGAAGGCGTCGATATGCTCTCCGTGCTGCGGCATTACGACCTGCCGCTGCATTTTCCAAAGAACGTGCTGCATGAGGCGCAGACGATCGCCAAATCGCGGCCTGACAACCAGCCAAGCGCTGAGGAGTGCAAAGGCCGTGTCGATTGCCGCCCGCACAACGTCATCACCATCGATCCTGATGATGCGAAGGACTTTGATGACGCGATCTGCATTCAAAAGCAGGGCGATCAGTGGCGGCTGTGGGTTCACATCGCCGATGTGTCGCATTATGTGCTGCCGGGCAGCGCCTTGGATGTCGAGGCTCGGAAGCGCGGCAACTCGACCTACCTCGTGGATCGTGTGATCCCGATGCTGCCGGAGGCGCTCAGCAATGAACTGTGCTCGCTGAAGCCGAACGTGGATCGTTTGACGAAGTGCGTGGAGTTCGTGCTGGCGAAGGATGGCAGCGTTGTTAGCTCGAAATTTTACGCCGCCGTGATCTGCTCAAAGCGCCGCTTCACCTACAAAGAGGCGTTTGCCGTGATCCAGGCACCGCCGGGCAATGAAACCGAGCAGATGCTTCATGACGCGCATGCTGTGGCGCAGAAAATTCGCCATCTGCGCTTCAAGAATGGCTCGCTCGATCTCGACTTCCCGGAGAACAAAATCCGGCTCGACGAACACGGCAAGGTGCTGCGCATCGAGCGCATCGAGAACGATGTCTCGCACCAATTGATCGAGGAATACATGCTGCTGGCCAACGAAGCCGTCGCAGGACGTTTGATGGGCCTGAACCGGCCTTCCGTGTATCGCGTTCACGAGTCGCCAAAGGAAAAGCGGCTCAATGATTATCGTGAGGACGTGCTCAGCCATCGCGTGCCGTGCGGGAACCTCACGCATCGTCCCGAGGTGCAGAAACTGCTCAGCAAGCTCGGCACGTTGCCGATTGGCCCCGCGTTGAAAATCGGCTTCCTGCGCTCGCTCATGCGTGCGCGTTATGCTGTGGAGCCGCTTGGGCATTACGGCCTCGCGAAGACGAAGTACACGCACTTCACCTCGCCGATCCGCCGCTACGCCGATCTCGTCGTGCATCGCTCGTTGTTCGACAAAGTCGAGTTGCAGGTGGGCATCGCGAAGCAGATTGCCGATCACATCAGCACCACAGAGAAGAATTCTTCCGATGCCGAACGCGACAGCAAGGAGGTGAAGCTCTACGCCTACCTCAAGGCGCAGATCGCCTCGAAAAAGCCGCAACCCTATGCCGCGCTCGTCACCGATGTGAGGAACTTTGGCTTCTTCGTCGATGTGCAGGACCTCGGTCTCAGTGGCGTCGTGCCACTTTCGGCCATTCCCGATGACTTCTTCATCTTCGATCCCGCCACGCGTCAACTCACGGGGCGTCACACGCGCCGCGTGATCCGTCTCGGCGACAACCTCGTCGTGCAGGTTTATAAGGTGGACAGCCTGAATAAGCAGGTGGATTTCATGCTCGTGCCCTCACGCGAGAGAGCGACGCGCCAGGATCGTTCCGAGAGCCAGGAACGTCGGGGGCCGCCTGATCGTGAACCCCGCCAGACAGCTTCTCCTCGCAAACCCGGCCACGGCCACAAACGCACCCAGAAGCGGCGAAAGTAGCCAAGCCAAATTTTGGCGCTGGGCAGGGTAGCCCCGAGGCGGGCACTCTCCGACGTGAGAGTCGCAGGCGGGTAAGCCGTATGTCCAGATTGGAGGGAGTGGGAGGAGTGATCAACGCGCCATTCCTGACAGGCTCCTTGATCCTGCGGCGCAGGCTGTTACTGTCCGGCCGTTCGTTCTTTGAAATTTCCGCCGCCTTACGCGGTGTTTTAACTTCCTGCGGTGTTCGTTTTCGAGCTTTGTGGCCCGGCCCGATTCATCAACTGCGGGGGCTACGCGCTGAAGTGACATGTCATGCCTTCACTGGAAGACAGAGCTTCATCACGCGGGTTCCCACCTGGTCTCATGGGATACGTGAGCCCTTTGTATTCGAACGGCACAGGCGGGTTTGAAAGCGTCCCGGCTCCGCCCGGGGCGCTTTCTCTTTTTCAGGAGTAGATGCGACTGGGGGGCGAATCTGAAGGCTTCGATGGCCAATCGAAGCTAGGCTTTTGGCTTCGCGGTTAGCGGCAGCGGCGTGGGGTCTTTATCACCAATCTTGTTCGCAGGACGGATGATCACGCCGACGGGCATGGCGGCTTTTTCCATGTTCAAAAGCTGGCTGACCGTGACGAATTGATAACCCTTGGCCAGAAGCTGGTCGAACATCGAGGGCATGGCCGTGATGGTGGGCGGGTGAATGTCATGCGAGAGCATGATCGCTCCCGGATGCGCACCATTGACGAGACGGCTGGTCACGGCGGCCACGCCGGGGCGCCGCCAGTCCTGCGGATCGACGGACCACATGATGGTGGAGTAGCCGACCTCGGAGAACATGAGGTCTTTGATGCGGGTGTTGATCGCACCGTAAGGCGGGCGCATCAGGTGCGGGCGCACACCGGCCACTTCATAGACGGCGTCCTCGGATTTCTTCAGCTCGTTGCGGATCTGCTCGTCGGAGCGGCTGGTGAGGCTGCAATGCGTCCAGGTGTGATTGCCGATCTCATGGCCTTCCGCAATGATGCGGCGCACGATGGCGGGGTAAGTCTTCACCAGATTGCCGATGAGGAAGAAGGTGCATTTGATGTTTCGCTCCTTGAGGATGTCGAGCAGCTTCGGAGTCAGGCTTGGGTGCGGGCCGTCGTCAAAGGTCATCGCCAGTGTCTTCTGCGTGATTTTGACGGATGAATACGAGGTGCGGGCACCTGCCGGCGGCACCACAGGCATGGAGGACGGGTTGTTCAGCCGCTTGACCAACGGATTTTCCACCTCTTCGGCAGGAAGAGCCTTGAGCGCCTGCTGGACGGCAAGTTTGTCCGGCTTTGCGGCTTTTTGAGTTGTACAGCCTGTTTCGGCTGCCAACATGATGCCTAACCAAATGCTGAGGTACATGCGCAGGGGGGTCACAAGAGGAGAAGTTTAAAGGGTGATATTCACTCGCGAAAGCTGGAACTTTTCAAAAGCAAAGAATCGCCAGAAGTTACCGCCGCCCAGGCAATCTGCGGATCAAGAAAGCGCCATGCTCCCGATTTTAAATCATCTGGCAGACAAAAGGGGCCGATGCTCTCGCGGTGCAGGCCCGTCACCCGGTTGTTCACGCGGTGAAACATGCGCTTCACCTGATGGTAGCGGCCTTCATGCAGTGTCAGTCGGGCGCGGCGCTCGTCCAGAATGACGAGTTCGGCGGGCAGTGTGGTGATGTCCTCCGTGTGGAAGTAAAAACCTCGTGCAAACTCGGCCACGGCCTCCATGGCGATGGGTTCGGCGGTTTCGACGAGATAAACCTTCGGCACCTTGTGCTCCGCAGCCATGATTCGTTTCGACCAGCGGCCGTCGTTGGTCAGCAGCACCAGCCCGGAGGTGCTGCGATCCAGCCGTCCAGCGATGTGCAGGGTGTGTTTGTCCGGGGCGTCGATCAAGTCGATCACCGTGGGGTGTTGATCATCCTTCGTGGCGCTGAGAATGCCCACAGGTTTGTGCAGCATCAGGTATAGCGCCCGTTCCGGTGACTGGATCACCTCCGCATCCACTTCCACCCGCATGAAACGATCCACCGGATGATGCCCGTCCGTCACGACTAGGGCATCCACGCGCACCCGCCCTGCGGCGATGGCCCGATGGGCGGCCTGTCGGCCCAGTGATTGATGGGAGGCGACAAGACGGTCGAGTTTCATGTCATCTCACCTGCGCTGTCAGGGTCAAATCTCTCCGAAGTGCTTTTCGCGGACCTCGACGATGGCATCGAGCATTTGGTCGGCTTCGATGCGGGTTTTGGCATCAAGGCTGGAGGCGCTGCGGTTGTAGCGGCGGAAGAGGATCTTCAATTGCGCCCGGATTTCGTCCTTGGGCATCTTGGCAGGGATGCCGCAGCGCTCCTCGGCGCTCTTGGGTGGCCCGGCCTGCACGGCGGGCAGGCCCTTGTTGACCTTGTCCAGCAACGTGCCGCCTGCTTTAGAGGCGGCCTGGGCTTTGGCTTCGGCGGTCTTGCCACCGCCGAGGGATTTGGAGAGGGACTTGAGAATTTTAAACATGGCGTGGTTCCTTGGCGGGCTGGCGGGTTACTCGATGCGCATGGTGCGGAGGTGCGCGCTGCGGCGTTTCAATTCCTCGTCGGAAAGCACGCCCGCGCCCTTGTAGCTCACGGCGACTTCCGTGCTGCGGCCGGACTGCTTATCGACCACCAGGGCGCGAACGCGCTGGTTTTCATCATAACTGAAGGTCACGGCGATCTCGCAGCCCTTCGGGCGGTTCGGCGGTACTTCGAGCGTGATGCGGCCGATGACGTCGATGAATTTCGCGTCCTCGTCCTCGCCTTGGGTGATATC
>JAJTDU010000024.1 GCA_021298725.1 Verrucomicrobiaceae bacterium
CGATCGCCACCTCATCTGCACCTGTGTGAATGTTGAAGAAGTGGCTGTTGGCTGAAGATGTCCGGTCGTGTGGTCGGGGTGGAGGGGTGGTTTGTTGAAAAAAGATCAATTTTTAGCGGAATGACTGGCCTCTTGGGGCTTGCTTGCCTTAAAAATTGAAGTTTTTGATTGTGATTTCGGATTTGAAACGCATTTTACAGCCCTAAATCGCAATTTTCACCCCAACGATCATGAGTCAGCAAAAAATGGACGGCGCTCAAGCCCTCATCAAAACCCTCGCCGATCTCGGCATCGAGTACATCTTCGGTTACTCCGGCGGTGCCGCGATTCCGATCTTCGACGCCCTCGAAACGGTCAAGACGGACATGAAGTTCATCCTCGTCCGCCACGAGCAGGGAGCCGTCCACATGGCCGATGGCTACGCCCGCGCCACCGGCAAGCCCGCCGTGGTCCTCGTGACCTCCGGCCCCGGTGCTGGCAATACCGTCACTGGCCTCATGACTGCCCAGATGGACAGTGTGCCGATGATCGTTCTCTGTGGTCAGCAGGTCACTTGGATGCTCGGCAAGGATGCCTTCCAAGAGGCGGACATCTTCAACATCACGGCCCCCGTCGTGAAGCACAATTTCCTGGTGAAGAGCTCGAATGCGCTGCCCCGCATCGCTCGTGAGGCTTATCATATCTCCACCACCGGCCGTCCCGGCCCGGTGCTCATCGACATCCCGAAGGACATCAGCCAAGGACCCTTCACCGGCACCTTTGACGAGCCGATGGACCTGCCCGGCTACCACCCCGAAGAGAGCTTCAAGATCGATCAGGCTGGGATTAAAGAAGCCGCTCACCTCATTTCCCAAGCCAAGCGCCCCATCATCCTCGCCGGTCAGGGAGCGATGATCGCCCGTGCGGACAAGGAACTGCTCATGATGGCCGAAACCCTCGGCTGCCCTGTGACGACTACGCTGCTCGGCAAAGGCATCTTCCCCGAAACGCATCCGCTGTCCCTCGGCATGCTCGGCATGCACGGCACCGCGTATGCGAACAAGGCCATCTGCGAAGCCGACCTCATCTTCAATGTCGGTTCCCGCTTCGATGACCGCATCATTGGCAAACCGCACATGTTTGGCCGCAACGCCAAGCTCATCCACATCGACATCGACGCGGCGGAGTTCAACAAGATGATCAAAGTGGACGTGACGATCAAAGGCGACGCGAAAGCCGCTCTCAGCGATCTCCTCCCGCACATCGAGAAACTGCCGACCGAAGACTGGCTGGCCCATCTCGACGGTTATAAGAAGAAATTCCCCCTCTCTTACAAGAAGCAGGGCGGTCTGCGCATGCAGCAGGTCATTGATGAACTCTACAACCTGACCAAGGGCAAGGCCATCGTCTCCACGGACGTGGGTCAGCACCAGATGTGGGCTGCACAGTTCTACAAGAACGACTCCAGCTACCATTGGCTCAGCTCCGGCGGTGCCGGCACGATGGGCTTCGGCTTCCCCGCCGCCATCGGTGCGCAGCTCGCCTGCCCAGACAAGATAGTCGTCTCCATCTCCGGCGACGGCGGCTTCCAGATGACCCTCTTTGAACTCGCCACCGCTGCGATTCACAAGCTGCCGATCAAGATTTTGATCCTGAACAACAGCTACCTCGGCATGGTCCGCCAGTGGCAGGAACTCTTCTTCGAGAATCGCGAAAGCGGCGTCGATCTCATCGGCAATCCTGACTTCGTGAAGCTCGGTGAGGCTTACGGCATCAAAGGCTGGCACATTCGCCGTCCGGCTGACGTCGAGCGCATCCTCCAGCAGGCCCTCGATTATAACGACGGCCCCTGCATCATCGAAGCCGAGTGCATCAAGCTCGAAAACGTCTTCCCCATGATCCCTGCCGGTGCCGCCCTCGAAGACATGCTCACCGAGACGCCGAAAATGAAAATGGAGAAGCCCACCGGTTCGACCTAACCTCCCTTAGGCGCTTGCCCCAGTGCGGCGATGGCCTGATGAAAACCAACCGCATCATCCAAGGCGACGCCCTCGTCGAGTTGAAAAAGCTCCCCGCAGCCTGCGCACAGTCCATCATCGCCGATCCACCCTATTTTAACGTTCTCGAAGATGAAGCCTGGGACACCCAATGGAAAACAGCCGCTGACTACCTGGCCTGGTGTGATGGGTGGGTGGCTGAGTGCATGCGTGTTCTTCGCCTGGACGGCCTCTGTTTCATCTTCGGTCAGCTAGGAAAGCGCGAGCACACCTTTCTGCATCTCATGTCACGCCTCACCCAGCAGCACCAGTTTCACGATCTCCTCATTTGGGATCGTGCGGTGGGCTATGATGAGCGTCGCGATAGCTTCACGCCGCAGTACGAGATGGTGCTCGTTATGCGCAAAGGTGAGAAGGTGAAGTTCAACAAAGACGCCGTGCGCGTGCCCTACGATGCCAAGACCATTGAGGTCTATCTCAAGGACAAGCGCTACAAAGACATGGACGCCCGCCGCGCCCATCTCGAAGCCGGGAAGTTCGCCACCAACAGCCTCCGCGTACCCAGTTTGAAAGGCATCTCGAAGGAAAAGTGTGGCCACCCCTCGCAGAAGCCGCTCGACCTCATCGAAAAGCTCGTCGCGTGCTCCACTGATGCGGGAGATCTCGTTCTCGATCCATTCATGGGCAGCGGCACCACCGCCGCCGCCGCCAAGAAACTTCATCGCAAGTGGCTCGGCATCGAAAAGGCTTCCAACTACATCAAGATCGCCAAAAGCCGCCTCAAAGCCGCCAAGTAAATTCCAAATTCAACCACTGAAATCCCCATGAGCGACCGCATCCCCTCCACCACCGATAAAAAGCCCGCCCCGCTAGCCGACATCATCAATATCCACACGCTCAGCGTCATGGTGAACAACCAGCCCGGCGTGCTCGGTCGTATCTGCGCCGTGTTCAGCCGCCGTGGGTTCAACATCGAGTCCCTTGTCGTTTCCCAGACGCGTGATCCGCGTTTCAGCCGCATGACCATCGGCATCAGCGGTCATCCTGAGGGTCTGCATCAGATCATCATGCAGGTGAACAAGCTCATCGACGTCATCCACTGCATCGAGCACACCGACCGCGACGCCGTTTCCAAAGAAATGGTGCTCATCAAAATCGCCGCCGGAGCTGGTGAGCGCACCGAGATCCTCCAGATCATCGAGCACTACACCGACAAGCTCGACGCCGCCGTCCGCCTGCTCACCAAATTCGACATCGTCGAAACCGTCCGCACCGGCAAAGTCGTCATGGCGCGTGGTCTCACGGAGACGTAATGCATGCAGGAATGACCTGCTTGGATTCGTCATTAGTCATTAGCTATGCGTATCCTGCACCTGACCCCCGGCACCGGCAATTTTCACTGCGGAAGCTGCCTGCGTGACCATGCGCTCATCAAGGCGCTGCGGGTGCGCGGGCATGACGCGCTCATGGCGCCGCTGTATCTGCCGCTCGTCACAGATCGTGAGTTCGGCGCGCAGGAACTGCCGGTGCAGATCGGCGGCATCTCGCTGTTTTTGCAGCAGAAGTTCACTTGGTTTCACAAGCTGCCGAAATTCGTGCATCGCTGGCTGAACGAGCCGGATAAGCTGCGCAAGGCTGCCAAACGCATGGGCATGACCAGCGCCAAATCGCTGGGTGAAATGGCCCTCGGCAGCCTGCTCGGCACCGAAGGCCGCCAGTGGGGAGAATGGCAGAAGCTCATCGAATGGATTCGCAGCCAGGGGAAATTCGATGTCGTCTCATTTTCTAACAGCCTGCTCAGCGGCCTCGCGCCCACGATTGCCAAAGAACTCGGCATCCCTGTCGTCTGCTCATTGCAAGGCGAGGACAGCTTCCTCGACACGCTGCCCGACCCCTATCGCCAGCAATGCTGGGAGGCCATGCGCACCAATGCCCGCAGCATCCGTTGCTTCATCGCGCCGAGCCAGTTCTACGCTGATCTCATGCGCAAGCGTCTGGAGACCGGCGAAGGCCAGATGAAGGTCATCCCCAACGGCATCGACACCGCCAGCTTCACCACTTCGTCACCCGATCCGAACTGGCCGATCATCGGCTACTTTGCCCGCATGATCCATGGCAAGGGTCTCACCACGCTCGTGGATGCCTTCATCGACCTCGCCAAACGCGGCACCGTGCCACGCGTCAAACTGCGCATCGGTGGCGCGAAAACACCCGTGGATGAGAAATACGTCGCTGGCTTGCAGCAAAAGCTCGCCGCAGCGGGTCTGACCAACCGCGTCGAGTGGCTGCCGAACCTCGATTTCAAAGACAAGGTGCACTTCTTCCATGATCTGAGCGTCTTCAGCGTCCCTGCCACCTATGGCGAGGCATTCGGGCTCTACGTCATTGAGGCCGCCGCCAGTGGCGTGCCCGTGGTGCAGCCGGATCACGGGGCATTCCCCGAACTCATCGCCGCAACCGAGGGCGGAGTGCTTTGCAAACCCGACGATGCCAATGCGCTCGCCGATGCGCTCGAATCCCTGCTCGGTGACGATGAACTTCGTGAGAAAATGACCAAGACAGCGATCACCAAGGTCCGCCAAGAATTCAGCGCCACCCGCATGGCCGAGAGATTTGAGGCTGTGCTGCTTGAAGCCACCGGCAGCGCCGCGTAAACACTCGGACTATGCAGCCCCCAGTCCGCCCATGACCTCCATCAGCTTTGCCGATGCCGTCCGGCGCTCGATTCAAAACGATCCGCGCTACCACCCCGCCGCTTATGAGTTGGTGCGTGACTCGCTGCACATCGCCGCAAAGAAATTCCGCGATGAAAGCGCCGACGATCAACACGTCAGCGGCCAGGAGTTGCTGGCAGGCTTCCGCGACCATGTTCTCTCTGAGTATGGCCCCATGTCCAGCATCATCCTCGACCAATGGGGGCTTCAGCGTGGCGAGGACGTGGGCAACATCGTGTACAACCTCATCGCCGTCGGCTACTTCGGCAAAAATGACGGCGATAGCCTCGAAGACTTCTCTGGCGGCTATGAGTTCGCCACCGCCTTCAGCGAGCCGTTCCTGCCTTCTTCCGCCCGCGCCACACGGGCATCATCATCTTCATGAAAAAAGTTCTGAGTCGTTCCTCACCTATCTCAAAAAGCGCCCTCACCGTCCCCGCGCCTGACGCCAGCGTCACCACGTTGCCAAATGGCCTGGAGGTCATCATCCGTGAGGATCACGCGCACCCGCTCGTCAGCGTGCAGGTGTGGATCAAGGCGGGCAGCCTGCATGAGGAGCAGCACTCGGGCGCGGGCATCGCGCATTGCGTGGAGCACATGCTGTTCAAAGGCACCGATAAACGCGACCCCGCGCAGATCTCCCAAGGCATCCAGGCCCTTGGCGGGTATGTGAATGCCTACACGTCTTTCAACCGCACCGTGTATTGGATCGACGGCCTCGCCGAGCACACCGAGGGCTACCTCGACATCCTGGCAGACATGGTGCGTCACTCAAAGCTCGACGCGGATGAACTCGACCGCGAAAAGGAAGTGATCCGTCGTGAGATGGCCATGGGCCATGACGATCCTGGGGACACGATCCAGCATCTCGTGCAGGCGACCTCTTTCCGCCGACATCCGCTGTGTCACCCAATCATCGGGCATCGTGAGGTCTTCGATCAAATCACTCGTGCCGATGTTCACGGCTTCGTGCAGCGTCATTACGTGCCGAACAACGCCTTCATCGTCATTGCGGGTGATGTGGACACCCAGGCCACGCTGGAGGCCATCAGCAAGCTGTTTGGCGACTGGAAACGCCGCGCGTTCGATCCGGTGCTGCTGCCAGAAGAGCCACGGCAGCAAGGCACGCGTTTCGCCGCAAAAAACTTCGCCACCGACCTCACGCGCATCGCGCTGGGCTGGCAGATTCCGGGCGAAAGCCATGCCGACAAGCCTGCGCTTGACGTGCTGGCCTTCCTGCTCGGATCAGGCCGCAGTTCGCGGCTGTATCAGGAGTTGCGCGAGAAAAAAGCGCTCGCTCATTACGTCTATGCCGGTGCCTGGTGCGCCCCGGAGTGCGGTTTGTTCAGCGTCGAGGCCGAATGCAATCCTGAGGATGCCACGAAGCTCTGCCAGGGCATGCACGCCGTGATCGAGCAGATGCGCAAAGCGGGCCCCAACCGTGCTGATCTCGAAAAAGCCGTCCGTGCCACGCTCAGTAGCCAGTTGCGCACCTTGAGCAGCGTGAAAGGCCAAGCCGGCAGCATCGGCAATGGCTGGCTGCTTTCCGGCTCGCTCGATTATCAGCGTCAGTTCCTTGCCGCCATCACCGCTTTGACGCCAGATGTCATTCGAGAGGCCGCACGGCGCTATTTGTTGCCAGATGCCGTCAGCACCGTCCTCGTCGGCCCCGAGGTCGAAACCACGAGTGGTTCTGCCAACGGCACCGACTCCGCCCGTGCTGAAATTCATCACTTCAAGCTCAAGAACGGACTCACGTTGCTCGTGGGTGAAAATCCGCGCCTCCCACTGG
Organism: Verrucomicrobiaceae bacterium; assembly: GCA_021298725.1. Taxonomy (GTDB): domain Bacteria; phylum Verrucomicrobiota; class Verrucomicrobiia; order Verrucomicrobiales; family Verrucomicrobiaceae; genus Prosthecobacter. Next base: position 6,483 of record JAJTDU010000024.1, read on the forward strand.
TCAGCGTGCGCGCGAATTTCCTCGCCGGAGTGCCTGCCGAAACCGATCTCACTGCTGGTGTGACGCAAATCTCGGCTCACATGCTGCTCAAGGGCACGAAGAATCGCTCGGCGGTCCACATCGCCTCCGAGCTTGAGAGCCTCGGCGGTCAACTCGCCTGCAATGCCGACGCGCATCGCTACCTCCTCGGGGCCGATGTCATGCGCGGCGATGAGGCTGGCGCACTCGATCTCATCGCCGATCTCATTCTCAATCCCACGTTGCCGCAAGCCAGTCTGGCGGATGTGAAGAAGCGTCAGATCGCCAACATCCTCGAAGAACAGGAAGACCCGCTCACCGTGGCGATGCGCAAGGCGCGCCGCGAGATCTTCGCTGGGCAACCTTTTCACCGCACCGCGCTTGGCACGGAGCAAACCATCACGAAATTGAAGCTCAGCGACTGCCGCGACATGCTGCGTGCCAGCCTGACCACACACAACGGCGTCATCTCCGTCTTTGGTGACGTGAAGGCCGCCGACATCAAAAAAGAGGTCGAAAAAACCTTCGCCAAGTTGCCCAAAGGGGCGCGCCACAGCACCCACAGTCGCACCTACCACGCCAGCGCCAAACCTGCCGCATGGACCGAGCATCTGGACAAGGAACAGGCCGTCATCGTTGTCGGTTTCCGCACCGTTGGTCTCGAAGATCGTGACGTGCATGCGCTCAATCTCATTGACGAGGCATGCAGCGACATGGGCAGCCGATTGTTCAACCGCATCCGCGAAGAACTAGGCCTCGCCTATTACGTCGGGGCGCAAAACTTCGCCGCCATGGGCGCGGGCGCCTTCTACTTCTACGTCGGCACCGATCCCAAGAAGGTGAAACTGGCCGAGAAAGAACTCATGGCGCAGATCAACGATCTAGCTGCCAAAGGCCTGCATCCTGACGAGATCGACCGTGCGCGTGTGACTTGGCGTAGCTCTTGGCTGCGTGCCCAGCAGGGCAACCCTGGCATGGCTGACACGCTGGCTTGGAACGAGCTCAACGGCCTTGGCTGGGATCATTTCCAAAAACTGCCCGGCATCATGGCCGACATCAGCTCCAAGGAGATCCAGCGCATCGCCGCGAAGTATTTCGGTGAGAAGAAAGCCTTCATCGTGCGCGTGCTGCCGAAGTGAGGTGGGCGTCATCCTCATGAATCCCGCATGAGGGGGCTAGATGGCGGCATTTTTTGGCCGCAGGGCGAAAATTCTGAAATTCGCCGCCAAACTTGGCCCGCAGCCTGCTCTATCAAGACTCGGTTGGGAGGCGCAAGCCACACAAACAATTTTCCTGGGTTCGCCCGGGGGAAACACACAACGAGCTAGAGAGTCGCTTCATGGTTGGGGTCTCTCTGGTCACCTAAAGGCCCGGAGGAATTTTGGTTGGGTTCCTCCGGGCCGAGTTGTATCAAGGTCCAACGGCACATCTCCCATCTGGAGTCTGCAAAGATGTGTTTCCTGATGCCGACACCCGGCTATGCGTGAGCCACATGCCTGACGCCCCTGCTTCCCGCCCCGCTGTTTTCTTTGATCGTGATGGCGTCGTCAACGTATCGCCGGGAGACGGCTACGTGCTTCGTGTGAAGGATTTTCATTTCGCGCCCGGTGCCATCGCGGCATTGGCACTGTGCAAAGCGCGGGGTTTTGCCACGATCCTCGTCACCAGCCAGCAAGGCGTGGGCAAAGGTCTCATGACGCAGACCGAGTTGGATGACATTCACGGCATGATGCAGGCGGAACTGGCCAGGCATGCCGCCATCTTCGACGGCATCTATGCCTGCACCCATCTCTCCGGCACCTGCACCTGCCGCAAACCGAGTCCCGAAATGATTTTCCGAGCGCAACACGAGCACGGTCTCGATTTGACGCGAAGCTGGCTCGTCGGTGACCACGACCGCGACATCCAGATGGCCGTCAACGCCGGTGTGCCGCACACGGTTCGCATTTTGAGCCACCATGCGCCGAAAGTGGCCGCCAAGTTCACACTGGACGACACTTCGCTGCTCTCTGCATTGCTGGAGGCGGAGTTGCGTTCAGGAGAGGGATCATCCTGATCCCTCTTCCTCAAACCGGGGCCAAGATGGCCCCGTTCCTGGCTCAGCGTTTCGCCATCGCGGTTTCGAGCGCTTTACGGTAGTTCATGACGGCATCGCCAATGGCAGCGGAAACCTGCTGGCGGTAGGCGTCGGAGGCCACGAGGAGGCACTCCTTGGCGTTGGAGACAAAACCACCTTCAAAGAGGATGCCTGGGCGTTTGCAGCCGGTCAGCACGCTCCACTGGGCGCGTTTGATGCCGCGATCCACGAACTTGAATCGGCTGATCACATTGGCATGCACAGCGGTGGCGAGCGCGATGTTGGCGGAGTCCTGCTTGTTGCCGGTGACGCCGTTGACGTTGTAGCCGCCGCCGCGTGTAATGGTCGCGGCTGCACTCTGCGGTGTCAGCGCCCAAGTCTCGATGCCGCTGGCGGCGGAACCGCCAGAATTAAAATGCAGACTGATGAAGATGCTCTTCGGCGTCTGGTTCGCGATGGCCACCCGTCCGCCAAGTGTGAGGAAGGTGTCGTTGGCCCGCGTCAGGATGACTTTGAACCCACGCTGCATGAGCGCAGTGCGCACGGACATGGCCATTTTCAGTGCGAAATCCTTCTCATAACCATAAATGCCTCGCGATCCGCCATCGTGTCCTCCATGACCGGCATCAATCACCACAGTGTCGAAATATTCTGCGTTCTGGATGTGACTTGGGCAGAGCACCGGGTCGATCAGCTTGCATAAATCGAGGCGGGAGAACAGCACCTTGCCGTTGTGAGACTGCACTGGGAAGCTGAGGATGAACTTGATGTTGTTGATCAGTATCTCCTGAGAGCCGACTTGTGCCTTCAGGATCAGCTTCGAGGAACCAAGCCAGAAATGATTGCCTTGGAGGCGGAAGGTGGTGAAGCCGTACAAGGGATTGTAAAAATTGCGCACGCTGTCTGCCGTGACGTAGTCACGCCCGCCAATTTTGACGATCTCCCAGCCACCGTTTGCGGGAAGCACGGCCACGGCTTCAGAACGCAGAGTGGAGGGCTGTCCGTCGTCGTCGGGCTTGAACTCACCCTCTCCACGCTTCGCGGTGGAGGTCACATCTTTGGGTGGTTGCGCTGGGGGGATGGCCGGAGCGGGCTTGCTGGTTGTCTTGGCCGTGGTGGGAGAGGTGGAGGATTTGCCCGGCTCCACTTTTTTCGTGCCGCTGCCCGGTTTGGTCTTGGTGATGATCACACGCGGAGCCTTGCCCGTTTCCGTGGAGGGCTTGGGCGTGGATTTTTTGGCCACGGCTGGCTTCTTGGCGGGAACTGGCTTCGGGGCGGGCTTGGGCTCTGGAGCGGCTTTGGACTCTGGAGCGGGTGGCGCTTCCTCCTTGCCGGCGCCGAAGAGTTTCTTGAAAAAACCAGGTTTGTCCTCCGCGTGTGCCGTTCCGAACGAAGCGCCGCAAAGCGAGACCAAGACTGTGAAAATCGCGGCCTGGGTAGTTTTAGTGTGCAGTCCGGGAATCATGACGAGAGTGGCGGCGTAAATCAGGATAAGGCCACTTTTTATAGTCCGAGTCACCCAGAAGCGCAAACGTTCTGACGCGGGTGGGTGCGAGGGCCGGAATCCGTCAAGTCGAGGGCATAGCGGTCAAAAGAGTGCTTCTCGAGTCGTTTTGACGGCTCTGCCGCCTTGACCGCGAAGCGAATTTGACCCAATGACCACGCAATCCATGACCAAAAAACCTGTAGTTCTCATCATCCGCGACGGCTGGGGCATCAATCCCGGCGGTAAAGCTCAAGCCGCCGCCAATGGCGACGCCACCCTGCTGGCGAAGACGCCTTTCCACGATCACCTCTATGCCACCTACCCGCGTGGCACCGTCAGCGCCAGCGGTGAAGACGTCGGCCTGCCGGATGGCCAGATGGGCAACAGCGAAGTCGGCCACCTGAACCTCGGTGCCGGCCGCGTGGTTTATCAAGACCTCACCCGCATCAACAAAAGTATCCGCGATGGTGAACTCGCCACCATGCCCGTGCTCGTCGAAGCCTTCCAGCAGGCCAAAGGCAAGCGCCTGCACTTCCTCGGCCTCATCAGCGATGGCGGCGTGCATTCGCATCAGGACCACCTCGCTGCGCTTTGCAATGCCGCCAAGGCCGCTGGCGTCGAAGACCTCATGGTCCACGCCATCACCGATGGCCGCGACACCTCGCCCAAAGGCGGTGCTGCGTATCTTGCCAAGCTTGAAGCCGATCTGAAGCCCAGCGGAGCCAACATCGCCACCGTCATCGGTCGCTACTACGCCATGGATCGCGATACCCGTTGGGAGCGCAACAAGCTCGCCTGGGACGCCATCGTCCTCGGTCGTGGTGAAGTCCGTAGCGACACGCCAAGCGCCGCCGTGCAGGCCGCGTATCCGAGCGATCCCCGTGGCGATGAGTTCATGCAGCCCATGATTTTCAGCAATGCCAACGAGCAACGCATTCGCGAGGGCGACGTCATCCTCTGGTTCAACTTCCGCGCCGACCGCGCCCGCCAGCTGAGTGAGGCCTTCTTGAAGCCCGACTTCTCCGGTTTCGACCGCGAAGTCACGCCGAAGACCGGCTACTTCACCCTCACCGAATATGACGCCACCTACACCGATCTCGGCGCAAAGGTCATCTTCGGCACCGCCACCCTGGCTAACAACCTCGGTCAGGTCGTCGCCGCCGCCGGTTTGACCCAGCTTCGCGCTGCTGAGACCGAGAAATACCCGCACGTCACCTTCTTCTTCAACAGCGGCGTCGAGGAGCCGAACGCGGGCGAAGACCGCTACCTCGCCATTTCGCCGAAAGAAGTGCCCACCTACGACAAAAAGCCGCAGATGAGCGCCCCCGACCTCACCTTCGAAGTGCTGCGTCGTCTGGAGAAATACGACCTCGTCATCATGAACTACGCCAACCCCGACATGGTCGGCCATACCGGCGTCGTCGAAGCTGGCGTCCATGCCTGCGAAACTATCGACTTCGGCGTGCGCCTGATCGTGGAAAAAGTCCTCGAACTCGGCGGCAAGCTCTTCATCACCGCCGACCACGGCAACTGCGAGCAAATGCGCAACGCCGACGGCTCTCCGCATACCGCCCACACCACCAATCTCGTCCACGGCATCTACGTCGCCGCTGATTCAGCAAGCGTCACCGTTGCCAACGGCAAACTCGCCGACATCGCCCCGACCTTGCTCGACATGCTCGGCGTGGAGAAATCGGCTGAGATGACTGGGAAGAGCCTGTTGGTGAAACAATGATTCTTTGATGCGCCTCCTCTTCCTCTGCTCCCGCAATCAATGGCGCAGTCCGACGGCGGAGGCGGTGTATCAAAATGATCCGCGTGTGGAGGTGCGTAGCGCTGGAGTCAGTGCTTCGGCAAAAAGGCGTGTTACCGAAAAACTGCTGTTATGGGCGGATCAGGTGCTCGTCATGGAGCACGAGCACAAACAGCGGCTGCGGGAGCAGTTCCCTGACCTCTTCCATGACCTGCACGTCGAGGTGCTCGATATCCCGGACGACTACCCTTTCATGGACCCGGAACTGGTGACTCTGATCCGCTCACGCGTGGAGCCGCTGCTTGGCTGAGGCGATTTTGATCATTGCAAATCAATGGCTTCGTGGCTCATTCGCCGCTCGCAACCCAACCCACTATGAAATCAATCGCCCCGACTCTGGCCGCCTTCGTTCTCACGTTTGCTGCTCTGACCGGCACAACCCCCGCCCAAACCGTGAGTGACGCAAAACCTGTGAAAATCGTGATGGAAACATCCAAAGGCACCCTCGAACTCGAACTCGATGCCGCCAAGGCTCCGATCAGCGTCGCCAACTTCGTCAAATATGTGAAGAAAGGCCACTACGACGGCCTGATCTTCCACCGCGTGATCCCTGACTTCATGGTGCAGGGCGGCGGCTTCACCCCTGACATGCAGCAGAAGGAAACCGATGCCAACATTGAGAACGAAGCCAAAAACGGTCTCAAGAACGTCAAGGGCACCCTCGCCATGGCCCGCACGCCGAATCCGCACAGCGCCAGTTCCCAGTTCTTCATCAACCTCAAGGACAACAGCTTCCTCGACTATCCCGGACAGGATGGCTGGGGCTACTGCGTCTTTGGCAAGGTGAGCAAGGGCCAGGAAGTCGTCGATGCGATGGCCGCTGTGGCCACCGGTCGCAAAGGCCCGCATGGTGACGTGCCGGTCGAGCCGATCATCATCAAGAGCGCCAAGCTCGCGGAATAATTTCCGACACGATTCGATCCCAAATTCAAAATGCCAGCCGGACGCTCCGGCTGGCATTTTTGTTGATCACATGAATTTCTTCACGCGGTCACGCACATCGTTTTCGAGGCGCTTCACATAGTTCACGGAGTACTCGATGGGACACATGCTGTCGTCCTTCGTGAGCGGCGTCAGATCCATCGCAAAGGTCAGCAGGCTGGTGCTGTCCGTGGTGTGGGAGTCAAAGTAGGTCGCGTTGGCGTGGCGCAGGCCTTCCTCGGCCAGGTCATAGCGTTTGCCGCCGCTGATCTGTGAGTCAAACACGCCGAGAAGTGGGCGCAGCATGTGCGGGTGCTTGTCCACCCAGAGCATCACCTTGTCTTCGGAGAGCAGCCAATCGAGCTTCCGCCAGACCTCGCAGCCATAGACTTTTTCCGGGCGTATTTCCGGCGGCAGCTGACGGATGGCCTCCAGGCAGCGCAGGAAAGTGGCCACATGGGTGTCATGTCGGTCACAGGGGTTGTGAAGATACAGGATCTTCGGTTGCGCGTGTTCGAGGATGAAACGCAGATCCTCCACTGCGGGCGCGTGCTGTGGCTTTTTGATGTCATCGCTCGGGTAGCCGAGCTGCACCATGATGCTGTACTCGCCCACATAGGCCGCCTTGCGCTGCTCGATGAGGCGCACTTTCTGCATCTCCTCGTCCGTGTACTTTTCATACGGCCCCTTGCGTGGGCTGCCGGCACCATCGGTGACCACCACGCCGCCGAACCATTGGTCCTCCATCTTGAAACACTCGGTGATGCCGTGATACGCGGCGATTTCGAGGTCGTCTTGGTGGGAGACAATGCCCAGATGCGTCACCCGGCGCAGTGCGGTCCAGGGGTCGGTTTCAACGGGGATGTAAAGATCGTGTTTGGGATGTCGGAATTGCACAGCGCAGCGACCATGCACGGCGGTCCGGGCAGTGCAAAGGCTATCCCAAGCCACGACGCCTATCGTCTGGACAACGGCCCCTGCCACGCCATGATCGCGGCCCAGTTTCCCCCAATCACCTTCTTTCCCATGAGTTTCATCACCCAAATCTCCGAAGATCTGAAAAACGCCATGCGGGCCAAGGATACCGTGGCCCTCAACGTCATCCGCAACCTCAAGTCTGCTCTCAAATACGCGGCCATCGAAAAACTCGGCGCTGATGGCGAACTGGGAGACACCGACGCCCTGGCCGTCGTGCGCAAGGAGATCAAGAAACTCCAGGATTCGGTGGAAGGCGCGGAAAAAGCCGGTCGCCCTGAAGCGGTGGATGCCGCCAAGGCCGAGATCGCCGTTTTGGAAAAATACCTGCCTGCCGCGATGAGCGCGGAGGAACTCGGAGCGCTCGTCGAAGCCGTCATCGCCGAACTCGGTGCCACCTCGAAGAAGGAGATGGGCAACGTGATGAAAGCGCTGCAAGAACGCGTGGCTGGCCGTGCGGACAGCAAGTCGATCTCGACCGAAGTCTCCAAACGCCTCGCGTAACTGATTCAACGGCCTTCATGACCTCCGCCATCATCGTCGCCGCAGGCAGCAGTAGGCGCATGGGCTTTAACAAGCTCTTGGCCTCGCTCTGCGGCGAGCCGGTGCTGCGGCGCAGTTTGGGTGCGTTCCAAAAATGCGCGGCGATTGACGAGATCATCGTCGTCACGAGCGAGGCGCTGCGCATGGAGGTGGAAGTCTGGCGCATGGGCGGCCTCGACAAGATCACCCAAATCATCGCTGGTGGTGCCGAGCGTCATTTCTCCGTGCATGCCGGACTCCAGGCACTGAATCCGGCCTGCGACATCGTGGCGGTGCATGATGGGGCGCGTCCTCTCATCTCGGTGTCTCAAATCACGCGCTGCATTGAAGCTGCGCGCACACAATCCGCCGTTGCTTGCGCTCGACCGATGACCGAAACGCTCAAGCGCTGTGACGGCGATGGCCGCATCACGGATTCCATCGACCGAGCGAACGCGTGGATCATGGAAACACCGCAGGTCTTCCAACGCGAACTGCTCGTGCGCGCCTACGAGGCCGTCATTCGCGACTCCCTGCTCGTCACCGATGAAGTTTCCGCTGTGCAGCATCTCGGCGCGCCGGTCTTCGTCGTGGAAAACACCGAACCCAACCCCAAAATCACGTTTCCGGCTGACATCCTGCTGGCCCAGCGCTTCGTGGACTGAACGATCCCCCATGCCCGACACCCAAGACCTCGACCAAGCACCGCATCTGCCACGCAGGAACTGGGTGTCCATCATTCTCGTGCTCCTGGTCCAGGCGCTCAATTCCTTCAGCGATAATTTTGTCAAAATGCTGCTGATCGTGCTTTCGATCATCATCGCCAAGGACTCGTGGGTGGGCAGTCACATGGAGCTGTGGCTCGGGGCCATCTTTTCGCTGCCTTACATGATCTTTGCTCCGCTGGCGGGTTACTGGTCGGATCGTTTCTCGAAGCGCAACGTCATCATCTGGATGCAGGTGATGCAGATCATCTGCTTCATCTGGCTGACGCTCGCGTTGTGGATGCAGCGTGTGCCTGGCTCGCTCGAAATTTGCCTCGTCGGCTTCTTCCTCCTCGCTGTGCAGGCGGCGGTGCTCAGCCCGGCCAAAATGGGCGTGATGAAGGAACTGGCCGGCTCACGCCGTCTCGGCCGAGTGTCCGGCTGGCTGCAGGTGACCATGCTCGCGGGCATCCTCGGTGGCATGTGGGCCGGTGGCGTCTGGTATGGCATCGAGTACGAAAAAACCGGCGATGCATGGATGTCTGCGCTGTGGCCGCTGATCATCATCAGCATCCTCGGCATCGGCGAATTGTTCGCCGCGTTAGGCATTCAAAAGACTCCGGCGCATCCCGAGGTCCGCTGGCGCAAGTCCATGGCCTGGGAGCACTTCGAGAGTGTGAAGATCGTCTTTCGCCGCCGCTCCATCCGTCTCGCGGCGCTGGGGGTCACTTATTTCTGGTTCATCTCGAACGCGATCAGCTTCATCCTCGTCACGCTAACGAAAGAACTGCATCACGGTGCCGTGGGCGGCGCTGGTCCCATGGAACTCGCCAAAGTGGCTGGCATTCTCGGCATCGGCGTCATCAGCGGCAGCATTTTTGCCTCGCACATCAGTCGCAATCGCATCGAGATGGGCCTCATCCCCATCGGCGGCTTCGGACTCGTCGCTGGCCTCCTCTGGTCCGGTCTCGCCACGCTTGGCAGCAGTTGGATGTATGCAGGCATCATCTTCACTGGCGCGGCGGGCGGCTGTTTCATGGTGCCGCTGTATGCCTTCGCGCAGGACAAAGCGGAGACACAGCAGAAGGCGCGTGTTCATGCTGGCATGAACCTGATGGACTGCCTCGGCACGCTGGTGGCTGTGGCCGTCGTCGCCTTGATGAAATGGGCGGGCTGGAGTTCCTCCACGCAGTTCATCGTGCTCGCCATCCCCACCTTGGGGGCTGCGCTCTACACCATGCGCCTGCTGCCGGAGGATCTGGTGCGCTTCCTCATGCTCGCGGTCGTGCGCTTCATCTACAGCGTGCGGCCTGTTCATGCGGAGCGTGTGCCGCAAACCGGCGGCGTGCTGCTGCTGCCGAACCACGTCAGCTACATGGATGCCTTCTTGCTCGGTGCCGCCTGCCGCCGCCCCGTGCGCTTTGTCATGTGGGAGGCGCTGTACAATCTGCGCTGGACGAAGTGGCTCATGATCCTCGTCGGCACCGTGCCCATTTCCAACACCCGCGCCAAGGACGCCATCCGCTCCGTCGCCGCCGCGTTGAAGGAAGGGGAGATCGTCGCCCTTTTCCCTGAAGGCCAGATCACCCGCCACGGCATGGTCAATGACTTGCGCAAAGGTTTCGAGCTCATGGCCCGCCAGGGCGATGCCCAAGTCGTGCCCGTCTATCTCGACGGCCTGTACGGCAGCATCTTCTCCTTTCAGGGCGGCAAGTTCTTCGCCAAACGCCCCAAGCACCTGCGTTATCCCGTCGTGGTGCATTTCGGCACGCCGCTCGCTGCGCGTGAGGCCACCGCGCTGGTCGTGCGTCATGCCATGCTGGCCTTGAGCAGCACCGCCTTCCTCCAACGCAAAAGCTGGTCGAAGGCCGGGGACGATCTCGTCGCTTTTGCCAACGCGCTGCGCCTGGGCGAGGCAGAATGGTGCCGCAAGGGCGATGTCCTCCTCTGCCTTGAGCCTGCAGGCAGCCTTATCCACCGCACGCTCAAGGCGCTCACTCAGGTCATTCCCGGCACCACCTGCGTCCATGACGCCGCTGCGGCGAAGGGTGGCCCCATCGTCGCCTTCGGCGCCCGTGCCAGCCTCGGTAAGCTCACCGGCCAGGAACGCCTCGCCTTCTGCCTTGACAGCGATCTCGCCCCTCTGCCATCCACCACCGTGCTGCGGGGTTACATCGACGCCGACAGCGGCATCCTCGTCTCCGTCGAAGTTCCCGACCCCGAAATGCCCGTCGGCGAGGAAGGGCTTCAGCTCGGCAAAAAAGCCGGTTCACACGGACGACTGTTGCCCGGTTTAAACCTCGAAGCCACCGACCACGGCGTCCGCATCAGCGGCTTGATGCCAGGCAAAGACAGCGTCGTAAATCTGGCGGGCGTGAGGCTCGATGAGCAGGGCTTCTTGGTGCTGCTCTGAAAAGCGCCTCCGTTGCCATCATCTGCGTCAGACAGCGTTCTGGTAGCGGGCTTCGTGGGTGAGTTCGCCGGTCTCGGGATGGACTCGTGGCTTGGTGTAGCGTTGCAGCGCACAGAGGAAGGAATCAGCGGCTTGCAGGCACACCGGGAAGCGATGGGCGTGTAGTAGGCACCTTTGTCTTTGTTGTCCTCCAGCAGGTTCTCAAAGATGTGGCCGAGCATCTCGGGTTCGTTCTCATCAATGGTGAAGTGATACTGGTCGAAGAACTCCAGCAGAGCGCGGAAGTGCTCGGCGGCTGTCTTGAAGTAGGAGGCGAGGAAGTCGGGATCGCCGCCGGCCCAGGGTAAAGTGGTTTCGCCTTTAGGCGAATCTGTGCGCTTCCTTTCGGCTGAAGCCAAAGCCACTTTTTTGGGGCAGCCCATCCAGCCTTTCTTTTGCAGGAAGTGGCGGAAGACGAGGCGGCCGAGCAGGCGCTTCACGAATTCACGGATGGGTTTGTCGGCCTTGTCCTTCGCGGCTTGGTCTTTGTACGTGGCGATGCCGAATGCAGTCCGCGTTGCTGAAGCGTGCCGCTGGGCAGGATGTCTTCCAGGATGGCGGCATAGCGTCTTCTGGAAAGCGGCAATGGGAGGAGTGGCCGCAGGGTCAGTGAGGAAGTCATCGAGAAGCTAAGGAACGGACATGCGGGTAGTCCAAAATCTTGAGATCGGACGTGATGATGGTCAGCCCATGGATTCTGGCGGTGGCAACGATGAGACGATCTGCTGGGTCTTTGTGAAAAGGCTCGGGAAGGCGGGATGACTCGATGGCAATTGGGGTGGTGATGGGGAGAATTCGGCTGCGTCTAGGAGGTAGCGCGATCTCGAACCATCTCTCGATAGTAGCATCGAGGATCAAGTCACCGACCTGCGCCTTTCTGGCAACTTCCAGTAAAGTGATGTCAGCAATGCTGAAGAGAGATTGCTGGTTGATGATGGCACGGACCTCAGGTCTAAGCTTCTGCGGCGCGATGAAGACATCCAGCCACGCACAGGTGTCGAGGAGGTAAAGAGAGGTCATTTCTTCTCCTCCTGGAAGCATTCCCAGTCTTCTGGAGCAAAGGCTGGCTCGTCAGGTTCGTAGCCGGGGCCATAGGTCATGTAGCCTGCACCGCTGCCCATCCAATCTGCCAAGGTGCCTGCTGGCTCCTCGGGTGGCGGCGGACTGAGCACGGCCACCACCTTGCCGCTGCTGAGGATCTCAATGACGGTGTCTCCAGCCTGAACGGATTTGATCTCGTCGAGGCAATGCGCCGCAAAGTTGCCAAGGGTCAGTTGTCGAGTGCTCATGGGAATGATGGTAACGGGTGGGTGGAAATGCGTCAATGCCATGCTTGCCTTGAGCCGCACCGCCTTCCTCCAACGCAAAAGCTGGTCGAAGGCCGGGGACGATCTCGTCGCCTTCGGCGCCCGTGCGAGCCTCGGAAAGCTCACCGGCCAGGAACGCCTCGCCTTCTGCCTCGACAGCGATCTCGCCTCTCTGCCATCCACCACCGTGCTGCGGGGTCACATCGACGCCGACAGCGGCATCCTCGTCTCCGTCGAAGTTCCCGACCCCGAAATGCCCGTCGGCGAGGAAGGGCTCCAGCTCGGCAAAAAAGTCGGTTCACTCGGCCGCCTGCTGCCCGGTTTAAACCTCGAAGCCACCGACCACGGCGTC
>JAJTDU010000025.1:0-32769 GCA_021298725.1 Verrucomicrobiaceae bacterium
GAAGTGCCAGCCTCCGCGCCCAATGAACGAGCGCTACGAACTCATCGCCCCGATTGCCGAAGGCGGGCTGGGAACAGTCTTCAGGGCCCGCGACCGCCAACTGGGCCGTGAAGTGGCGGTGAAACGCCTCCGAATGGACAAGGCAAACGACCTCGGAACGGCCATGGACATGCTTATCCGCGAGGCGCAGCAGCAGTCCACACTCCAGCATCCGAACATCGTCACCGTGTATGACGCGGGTGTGGACGAAGAGGGCGGCTTCATCGTGATGGAGCTGGTGAAGGGCGAGACGCTGGAGGACATCATCATGCGCGGGGCGCTGACACTGGAGGACTTCGACTCGCTGGTGCGCCAGGTTTTGGAAGGCATGAGCGCTGCCCACGAGCAGGGCATCATCCATCTGGACCTGAAACCCGGAAACCTCATGGTGCAGAGGCTGAACACCGGGCGCTTTCAGGTGAAGATTCTCGACTTCGGACTGGCAAAAACGGCCCAGCAGCCCGTGCAGCAGGAGACGGGCGAACCGGGCGGCCTGTTTGGCTCCGTCCACTTCATGGCACCGGAGCAGTTTGAGCGCGCCGATGTGGACGTGCGCACGGACATCTATGCACTAGGCTGCACTTTTTATTACGCGCTGACGCAAAAGCATCCCTTCTCCGGCGACACGAACCCCCAGGTGATGGTGGCGCATTTGTACCACCGCCTCACGCCACTGGCCGCCCTGCGCCCAGATCTGCCCGCAAACCTCGTGCAGTGGGTGTGCTGGCTTATCAACCGTGACCCGGCCAACCGCCCGGCCTCCATCGCTGATGCACTGCAAGTTTACACAAACACCACGGCACAAACCAGTGCAGGCAAGGGTCTAGGAACCAAAAAACTCATCTCTGGGGCAGTGGGAACGAGTTCCTCACGTCTGGTCACTGGCAGCACGACCGGCAATTCCTCCTCCAAACTCGTGAGCCGCACCACGCCGCTGCCTACCCTGCCCTCACGCCCTGCCAAGGCCGTTTTTCCAAAATGGTCGTCCGTGATGCTGCCATTTCTTGTCATTCTTATCGGCGGTTTTGGAATCAAGCGCTTCATCGAGCGCTCACGCGAAGCCGGACGCCAGCAGCGCTTCGCGGAGATCGCCAACGCTGACAAACCGCAGGTCACAGACCTGGACATGCGCATGCTGTTTGATTACCTGGAAAATCCCAGGACCAGTGCTGCCGCAGCGCAGGCTCTGCGCCAGGCGGAAGGTGGAGACGTCGTCAATGACATGCTGGTGCGCCACCTCAGCTCCGCCAAAAGTCCCATGGCGAAGGAGGCTGATTTCGCCGAACAGGCCGCCGTTTCGGCCATCGAGGCGCAAAGTGACCGCAACAACGCCATCGCGCCGGTCATTGCGGCCTATCGTGGTGGAGACACGAAGGATGCCGTGAGGGCACTGCTGCTGCGTGTGCTTGGCCGTGTGGGCGGTGGAGATTCGCTCGCGGTAATCATGGAGGCCATGGCCGATCCCGCCGTTATCGTGCGAAAAGCCGCTCTCAGTGCCATCGCCCAAGGGCCGTCTTCGGATCCCCTGCCCGCGCTCGCCGCACGGCTGCCGCATGAGAGTGATCCCGCCTGCCGTCTGCTGCTGCTGACGGCCGCCACGCAACTCTGCTCGCAGTCGGGCGAACTGCCACAGTCCGAGCTGTTTGCGCAGGCGCAGCGGCTCTACGAAGCCTCCAAGGACGTGCGTGAAAAAGACCAGGCGCTCGCCGCCATCAGCCGCCTCACCGAACCGCAGGCCGCTGCGTTTTTTGACGCGCTGTCTGTGAGTGACCCACAGCGCAAGGCCCAAGCCACAGCCATGAGCAAGGGCATCAACGCCGCACTGACCAAAGTCACTGCAGTGACTGATAACACCACGGTTTCCGCCGCAAAAGCTGATTACCCGAAGCTGGGGGCCATGGATTTGATGGCAGACATTTTGGTGAATTGGCTCAGCGTGGGCGACTGGGCTTCGTGGCATCTGCAATTCGACCAACCCGGCAAGTATGAGATCGCCGTGCGCCAGGCCTCCGAATCGCAGCGTGAAGGCGTGTATCAAGTCGTCATCGCAGGCAAAACCCTGCGCAACAGCGTCGTCCTCACCGGCAGCGCACAAGAGTTTCGCTCCTGCATCGTTGGCGAGGTCGAGATCAAGCGTCCTGGCATCTACCGCCTGCGCCTCAGTGCGCTGGAGGTGCCGGAGCGGCAGCAGCTTTTCCGGCTGAAGGCCATCGAACTGGTCAAGAAGTGATCCGCTCGACGCAGGGATGGTGAAAGCTCCTTGCCATCACCCGGTGGGGCTTCCATCATGTCAGTTCAGTTCATCCTATCTCATGATCCGCGCCGTTTTCTCCCTTCTGACCGCCGCATTTGCCATGCTCACGCTCAACGCGTGCAGCATGATGCAGACACTCGTACCTGAGTTCAAAATGCCCAAGATTCCGCTGCCTAGCCTGAGAACTGTCACCAATCTGGTCCCCGGCATGCCGGATAAAGATCAAGTGGATGGAGAAGATCCCACCGTCCCTTTCAACTCACGTGGCACGCTCGGCTACGGCCATACCGTGCGGGTGGAAGCGTATGAAGGAGCGCGTGGCACAGCACGCATCTACCGTGACATCTCCATGGTGGATACACAGGGCCTGCTGCCGCTGGGCAGCGTGGGCTCGGCCCGGGTCGGCGGTTTGACACTACCCAAGGCAGCCGAGGCGATCGCCGCCGCTTTTCGTCTCGCAGGCCGCAGCTCCCGCCCCATCACCATTCACATCATCTCAGTGGAGAACACGCCGGTCATCTCGATCAATGGCGACGTGCGTGAGGCCGAGTTTATCCCCGTGTTTGAAGACATCACCGTGGAGCGGGCGGCAACGGTCTCCGGCGGGCGCAAGGCTGGCTCCACGGCGCACGGCGTTTACATCACCCGCGAAGGCCAACGCCGTTTCTTCACCTCGCTGGAGAACGCCAGCAACGATTGGGAGCCCCAGGCTGGCGACATCATCACCCTATCTCCAGACATCTAATTCATGCTCGAATACACCGGAGGCAATCCCAGCATGCCGCAGAATCCGCTTGGTTCTTTGTTCAAAACCGTCGCCATCATGCGCATCGGTGCCGGGACACTGCTGTTGGTGCGGCACGGTTGGGGCGGGGCGCTCAGCGCGTATCACTTTTTCTGGAAAGAACAGCCCTGGGCATGGGTCACGGCCTTTCACGAGGCCGGACTGCCCTACCCGCACCTGACGGCTCCCATCGCCGCCGTTGTCGTCGTAGGCGTGGCTCTGAGCTGGGTTATTGGCTTCCTCACCCGCCTATTTGCGTTCATTTTTCTGCCCGTGGTCATCACCGCGCTCGTGATTCTGCAAAAAGCTGGTTCCGTGCAGCTTGAGGCCGCGTGGCTGTATCTATTCATCGCCGTGACACTGCTCTTGTATGGATCGGGCGCGGTCTCGGTGGATCAATTATTCCGCCTGGGCCAAGGCGGATCCAAAAAACGCCGCTGATGGCCCGCATCATCCGCAGCAGCGATCCAACCGCCGTCAACGCGGTCGAGCGCGTGCTCGCCATCGACCCCGCCCTGCGGAAAACCGGCTGGGCGGTGGTGGAATGCGAAAAAGGCCAGTTGAAGGCCCTGGCTTGGGGCGTCATTCACAACAAGCCCAATCTGCTGCCCTCCGGCTGCCTCGTCGCCATCCGTGAAGGACTGCTGGAGGTGCAGAGCTTCAAAACAGCCATCGTGCTCGGCACGGCACGCGGTGCGTGCTTGATCGCCGCCGCCGAGCATGGCCTGCCGATTTATGAATACGCCCCGCGTGAGATTAAACAGGCCGCCGTGGGCCGTGGAGCGGCGCAAAAGGACCAAGTGGCCTTCATGATCCGCGCCCAGCTCCGCCTGCGGGAAACTCCGTCTCCTGACGCTGCTGACGCCCTAGCCGCCGCGATCACGCATTTCCAAAATAGCGCCGCCGCTCGCGCCACGGAGCGTGAAACACGGCGCGTTTGAGACGCTGCCGCTCAATTTTGCGAATGGGTGATTGCGCATTGTCTTTCAGGCGGGCATAAGGTTTAATTTCTATTCCTTTCCCACCCGCCAACACCTCTCTTCCCGGTCCATGATTGATGTACAGAACCTCACCAAGCAGTACGCTGGGCGGACTGCGGTGAACAACATCTCCTTCCAGGTCGAGCCGGGGGAAATCGTGGGCTTTCTGGGGCCAAACGGGGCCGGAAAATCGACTACGATGCGGATTTTAAGCGGCTACATGCCCGCCACGTCTGGACGCGCTCAGGTGGCAGGCTTTGACGTGTTTCAGCAGTCTCTCGATGTGCGGCGCTCCGTCGGCTACATGCCAGAAATGGCCCCGCTCTACACGGACATGAAGGTGAAGGAGTACCTGCGCTTCCGGGCGGAGCTGAAAGGCCTCGGCGGCCTAGCCATGCGCAAGCGTGTGGGCGAGGTGATGGAACTGACTGGCATCAACGACATGCGGCGGCGTTTGATCGGCAATTTGTCCAAAGGTTACCGCCAACGCGTGGCGCTGGCGGACGCCCTCGTCCACCGCCCAAAACTCTTGATTCTCGACGAGCCAACCAACGGCCTCGACCCGGTGCAAATCCGTCAGGTGCGTGACCTTCTACGCAATTTAAAATCCAAGCACACCGTGCTGCTATCCACGCACATTTTGCATGAGGTGGAGCAGACCTGCGACCGCGTGGTGATGATCCACCAAGGCCGCATCCGTGCCAACGACACCCCGGAAAACCTGACCAGCCAACTCCGCTCCACCACCCTGCTGCACCTCGAACTCGAAGGCGTGGGCAATCTGGCGGAAAAACTGGCGGCCCTCCCCGGCGTGCGCAAAACCAACGAAGAAAAGTTGTTGGTCCACCCCTGGCGGCGCTTCACCCTTCGTGTGGAGCCAGGCCATGACGTGCGAGATGCGGTGCTGGATCTCGCCTTGAGACAAAAATGGCGCGTCCGCGAGATGCACCGCCAGCTCCCGACCTTGGAGGATGTCTTCGTCGAGCTATCCATGAACGCCGGCATTCCTGGCGACATCCCCACTCACGTCCTATGAGGATTTTCTGGATTCTGCTCAAAAAAGAGCTGCACAGCTTTTTCGTCTCGCCCGTGGCCTATGTGGTGCTGGCACTGGTGATGGTCTTGAACGGTTTCGCCTTCCGCGCCGCACTATCCGTGCTCGAAAGTGCCCCGAGTGAAGGCTCCATCGTGAGCTGGACCTTCCACGCCATGTGGTTCTGGCTGTCGTACTTCTTCATCTTCCCGCTGCTAACGATGCGCCTCTTCGCGGAGGAGAAAAAGCTCGGCACGCTGGAGACGCTGTTCACCGCACCGGTGCGCGCTTGGCAGGTAGTGGGTTCCAAATACTTGGCCTCGGTCATTGTTTACTGCGTGCTGTGGCTACCGAGCCTGTTCAACTTCAAGTTCTCCTCCTGGATCAGCGCCGGGCAGGTGGAGGTGCCTGCCGGAGCCATGCAGGGGGCCTATCTCATCCTGGTCGTGATGGGCATGTTTAACCTAGCCGTGGGCTGCTTCGCCTCCTCACTCACCTCGAATCAGATCGTCGCGGCGATCATTTCCTTCACCCTGAGCCTCATGCATTTCCTGCTGGGCATTTTCATCATGGTGGTGGGCCGGAAAATCTCCGACTCCATTGTCGATGTGGTCAATTACTTCGCCGCCACGGAGCACATCCGCATTTTCACCGCCGGACTCATCGACAGCCGCCCGCTGGCTTACTACCTCAGCATGTCCCTGCTGTTTCTCACCTTCACGCACCACATCGTGGAGTTCCGCCGCTGGCGCCCGTGATCGCCGTTTGAACTCTTCTTCTCATGCCGGATTCCGAACCGCCTCAAGAAACCGCCGCCGCTCCACGCGAGATGCCGAAGCGTTACGGCATCGGCATGAACGTCTTCATTCAGGTCGTTCTGGCCTTGGCCTTATTCGTCGGCATCAATCGCCTCAGCTACCGCCATTACTGGCGCTGGGATCTCAGCCCCGGCCAGGAGTACACCCTGAGCCAGGACACGCTGAACTACCTGTCCCATCTCTCACGCGATGTGCAGATCTACATCGTCTTCGGGCGTGACTCGAAGGTGTATGGCGAGGTGCAGTCCCTCTCCGAAGAATACCGCCTGCACGGACGCCAGCGCATCAAGATCCGCTCCATCGACCCCGTGCGCGACATTGAGCGTGCCGAACAGCTCAAGGCTGACACGGGCCTCTCTCTCGCGCAAAACGGTGTATTACTGCGCTGTGGGAACAACAAACGGTTCATCACCGAGGAGGAACTCGTCATCCGCGAATCAGGCACGAGTACCAACCGACAGATCATCGAGTTTCGTGGGGAGGATGCCATCAGCTCCGCACTCATTTCCGTCGTGGAGGGCCGTGTACGCCGGTTTTATTATGTCGTCGGTAAAGGCAGCCGCTCCGAGACCTCGCTCAGCGACGCCTACAATGCCGCCCTGGACCTCGGGAGGCAGCAGAACTTCGAAATCGTGTCCATCAACCTCTCCGAAGTGAGCAAAGTCCCTGCCGATGCCGACGGGCTGCTGCTGCTCGGTGCGCGGTATGACCTTTCTGAACGCGAGATCGTCATGCTCGATGAATACTGGAAGAGGAAACGTGCCGGACTCTTCATCATGCTCGATCCGGGTGGCGAGACGGCGCGGCTTTCCGCGTTCCTTGCCCTCAACGGCGTCCGTCCGCGTGGCGACCGCGTCCTAGTGGCTGAGAGCACGAGCACGGGTGCAAAGAAGGAGTTTTCTGTGCAGGCTGAGTTCATGAAGGAAGTGCCTTTTATCCGTCACCTCACCTCATCCTCGATCACTCTCGTCGGTCAGTCGGAGTCTCTCGACCTGCGTTCTGACGATCCCGCGCTCAGAGAGCAATCCATCAACGTCCTGCCACTCCTCCGCGCCTCGCCGCGCTACTGGGGCGAATCGCAGTTCCTTGAAGAGCTGCCTGTTGTCGATGAGAAGGACACGGTCCCGCCGATCTATCTGTCCGCCAGCATTGAGCGAGGTGCCGTGGAAGATGAAAGCCTGCGGGCCGAAAGCTCACGCATGGTCGTGGTGTCGAACTCCACCCTGCTCGACAAACAGACGATGCTTGCCGTCGGTCGTGATTTTGTGGCTGCCGGGCTGAACTGGCTGATGGCGCGTGAAAGTCGCATCGGCATCACCGCAAAGCCGAAGCGCTCCTACCGCATCCAGCTCACCTCGCGCCAGCACGAGCTGATCTTCTGGGTCACCTCGATCACCCTGCCGGGCATCGTCCTGGGCTTCGGTTTCATGATCTGGGCTGGGCGGCGGGCCGCATGAGCTGATTTTTCGCATGAACACGCGCACCACTGTCATCCTGTTCCTGATCGTCGCCGGGCTTGGGGCCCTCATTTTGGGTGTCGAGCGTTATTTCCCCTCCGCCCAGGAGCTGCGTGAGATCAAGCGCGGCCCTGCCCGCTTCGAAAAAGACAAAATCACACGCGTTGAGGTGTTGAACTCAGAAAACACGCCGCTCACCCTCGTACGCGACGGTGCCGCTTGGCGAATGGAAGCTCCCTTCCCAGATGTCGCGGACCCACAGCATGTCGCCGCTCTCATCCTCACCCTGGATGGGGTGGAGTGGGTGGAGCGCATCCACCGCGAGGAGTTTGACGATAGCGAATGGCAGAAGACCGGCCTCGACAAGCCGCGCCACAAAGTTCGGCTATTTGCGGGAGACAACGTGGTTCATGAGTCTTGGTTTGGCTCTCGAGCCGTCATCGAAAACAACTACTACATGGGGGT
Organism: Verrucomicrobiaceae bacterium; assembly: GCA_021298725.1. Taxonomy (GTDB): domain Bacteria; phylum Verrucomicrobiota; class Verrucomicrobiia; order Verrucomicrobiales; family Verrucomicrobiaceae; genus Prosthecobacter. Next base: position 7,831 of record JAJTDU010000025.1, read on the forward strand.
TCCTGGAAAGCTCGGCGAGGAACCGGCTTGGTACCTGGCCAAGAGTGAAGCTCCGCTGGTCCTGCAGATTCCCACCGCGACCTGGCGTGATCCCAAGCTCCTCCGCCTGCCTGCCGAGGTCATCACTGGGATTACTCTCACTCAGGCCTCCGGCCAGATCGTCCTCGCGCGTGAAAATGAGCATGCCCCTTGGAGTTTGGAAAAACCCCTCAGAACTCGTGGCAGCAAAGAGCGCATCACCGAACTGCTCTCCACCCTTCTGAACATCGAAGTCACCGAGGCCAAGGACGCCACGGCCTCAAGCAGCAACCCCGCAAAGACCGACGCTGCGGACATGCCTGCGGACGAAATCAAGATCGTCATCACCTCCAAGCCACGTGACAAAAGCTACGAGATCACCCTGAAAAAGCCTGCCGATGACAAGCAGACCAACACCACCGCCATCGCAGCTTGGCGAAAGCCCGTCTTCACCGTCGCCGCGAAGAATCTCGCCAGCCTCTGGGTGCAACCCAACAACCTGCGTGACCACCTCCTGGCCCAGATCGACGGTGAGCGCCTCGAATTCCTCACCCTCAACAGCAAGGCGCATCCCGAGGTCAGCCTGCGCAACGAAGGCGGCTCCTGGTACCTGCTGCGCCACGGCAACTGGGACCCTGCCAATGGCGAGCGAATCGCCCGCGCTCTCAGCGCCCTCAACACCCACGAGATCCTCCAATTTACCGCCGATACCGCTGCCGATTTGACCCCTTACGGGCTTGATGCTCCCTTCCAAACCATCACCTGGACTCCCTCACGCGAAAAGCCCGTGAAACTCATGTTTGGCCAAAATGCGCAGAGCACCCAATTCTTTGCCAAATACGAGCATGAACCCTTCATCTACCGCATTGACGCCTCCCTGCTCCCTTCCCTGCCGACCGATGGCATTAAATGGAAAGGCCTGGGTGCCCTGCGCTTTACCACCTTTGCCCTGCGTCGGCTCAGCCTCGCACTGGGAGCCAACACGCCCATCATCCTCGAATACAACCCCGTCTCCGCCGAATGGAAAGCCACGCGTGGAGGACGCGATGTCAGCGACGAGATCGATCGCGTAAAAGCCGACCAACTCGCCGGCAATCTCGCCAAATTCACCGTCCAGGACTGGGCGGTGGACCGCAGTGCCGCCATCGAAGCGCTCAAAACCCCTTTCCTCACGATCCAGATCGTCCTCGGCGAACCAGGGCGCAGCGACGGCCCGGTGCGCGAGGTTGAAATCCTCTTCTCACCCACGCAGCCAAACGCCACCACCGCTTTCTATTTCGGCCAAGTCAAAGGTGATCCCGACATCTTCTACATGACCCGCAACGGCCTGCTACAAATCGCTGGCAGCGACATATTCAAGCCGAAGCAGGTGAAGTGACCTGACAAGCTTTTGAAAACCTCCAGCCCTGAGAAGTCAGCGGTGAAGAGTGAGAGGTGACCTGGATGCCAGCACTTCACGAGTTTGTTAACAGCTCGACAGCCAGTTTTCCTTGGTTGAATCCCTGCGTTGTTAAAGAGAAGAGGAGAACTGGCGGTGAGGGAGGGATTCGAACCCTCGGTAGCTGTTAAGGCTACGCATCTTTAGCAAAGATGTGCTTTCGACCACTCAGCCACCTCACCGTTGCGTTATTCTGCCGGTCGGGGCAGCGCGTTTCTATTTAGCGTGAAGCGTGTGAGATCGTCAAACGAAATGTCATGCTCGCTCACATCTCGTTTTCACAGCAGGTCGGGCCGGTTCGTCCGCGTGCGCTCCAAAGCCTGCTGCTCCCGCCATGCGGCAATCTTGGCGTGATTACCGCTTAACAGCATGTCTGGCACCTTCAGGCCGCGATACTCGGCCGGTTTCGTGTACTGCGGCGCTTCCAGCAGGCCGCTGGTGCCGAAGCTCTCCTCCACCGCGCTCATCTCATCGCCCAACACACCAGGCAGTAGGCGCACGATGGCATCCATCACCACCACGGCGGCGATGGCTCCGTTGGTGAGCACATAGTCGCCCAGACTGATCTCTTCATCCACCCACTGCTCAATGATGCGGTGGTCGATGCCCTCGTAGTGGCCGGAGAGGAAAATCAGATGCGATTCGGCGGACAAACGGCGTGCGGTGGCCTGATCGAAACGCTTGCCTGCGGGTGAGAGGTAAATGATGCGCGCCTCCGGTGTATCCAGGCGGTCCAGCGTTTCAAACACCGGCTCCGGCCGAATCACCATCCCCTGCCCGCCACCGTAAGGCGTGTCATCCACATGGCGGTGTTTACCGAGGCCCTGCTCGCGCAGATCATGCACGCGCAGGTCCAAAAGTCCCTTCTCCTGGGCGCGTCCCATCATGCTCAGGCCCATCGGCACCGAGACCAGTTCCGGGAAAAGTGTCACCACATCAATCTGCATACCAGCGCTATGCCGCAGCCTTTTCAGCACGGCAAGCACGGCATTCTTTCCTTCACCGGGGAATGCGCCTTGACGCTTCGGGTCGTGCCCCTACTATCGCGGCTCGCCCCCCATTTTCCCCCATGAACATCCACGAGTACCAAGCCAAGCAACTGTTTGAAAAATTCGGCGTCGCCAGCCCCAGAGGGATCGTCGCCAGCACGGCGGAAGAAGCCGGCAAGGCTGCGCGTGAGATCGGTGGCCCGGGCCTCGTGGTGAAAGCCCAAGTACATGCCGGTGGTCGTGGCAAAGGCACCTTCAAGAACGGTTTCAAAGGCGGTGTGCATGTGGTGGACACACCTGAGCAAGCGGAAGAAATCGCCGGCCAAATGCTCGGTCAGACTCTCGTCACGCACCAAACCGGCCCCGAGGGCAAACTGGTGAGCAAGGTGCTCATCGCCAAAGCGGTGGACATCACCAAGGAATACTACTTCGCCATCCTGTTTGACCGTGTGAGCAGCAACCACGCCATCATCGCTTCCACCGAAGGCGGCATGAACATCGAGGAAGTGGCCGAAAAGACTCCCGAGAAGATCACCAAGGAGTTCATCAACCCCGCCCTCGGCCTGCAGCCTTACCAATGCCGCAAAGTCGCCGCCTCGCTGGGCCTCCAGGGGCCGCTGGCCAATCAGGCGGTGAAACTCTTCTCCGCGCTCTGGAATCTCTACCTCAAGGCCGACTGCTCCCTCGTGGAGATCAATCCCCTCGCCATCACCACCGACGGCCAAGTCGTGGCACTCGACGCGAAGTTCAATTTCGACGACAACGCTCTATACCGCCAAAAGGACGTCACCGCCATGCGTGACACGACCGAAGAAGACCCGCGCGAAGTCGCCGCCAGCGAGTTTGGCCTCAACTACATCGGCCTGGACGGCAACATCGCCTGCCTCGTCAACGGCGCAGGCCTCGCCATGTCCACCATGGACATCATCAAATTCCACGGTGGCGAACCTGCCAACTTCCTCGACGTCGGCGGCGGTGCAACGAAGGAACAGGTCACTGCGGCCTTCAAAATCATCCTCGGAGATCCGAAGGTTGAAGGCATCTTGGTGAACATTTTCGGCGGCATCATGGACTGCGACATCATTGCCAACGGCATCATCGCCGCCGCGAAAGAAGTGTCCCTGACGATACCACTCGTCGTCCGCCTCGAAGGCAACAATGTCGAAGCCGGCAAGGCCACCCTAGCCGCAAGCGGCCTGAAGATCACCAGCGCCAGCGACCTGACCGACGCCGCGCAAAAGATCGTGGCAGCAGTGAAGGCGGCATAAAAAGGAAAAGTGATGAATGATGTGTTATGGCGGCCGTCAGCGGCCCCATACACTCATTTGAAGATTTTCAGTGCTGAATGAAAGCGCGTGAAGTGAGGCTCTTGTTCAACAGCAACGCCGCTGCGCCGCTACCCAGAGCTGAAACTTTGAACTGTCGAACCAAGTCCGTGCAAGATCAGAATCCCGTGCACATCCAAGACGTCTGGGAGACGAAGATGGTGTCCTGGCAGAGTCGCCTGACAATCTAGCGCCCCTGTTCCTTGAAGTTGTAGTCGATGAAAAGGAAATGGAAGCGGCGATTGAATCCGCATCTGCGGGCATCACCCTTTTGTTTGGCTGCGCGGTGAGCTTTGGCATAAAAAAATCTGCCAGACAGCAAGTCTGGCAGATTGAGATCACTCGATGTCGAAGCACCTAACTACAGCTTCTTCACCTTAAAGCTGCGGAAGGCTACCGGATCGCTGTGACCAGCAAAACCGATGAGTCCTTTCGTGCGATCCAGGCCCTTCGGAGGGTTCTTGATCTGGCTGCGATCGAAGGTGCTGATGTCGGCGTCAAGGATCTTGGTGCCGTTGAGCGTGACCTTGATCTTCTGCCCTTGAATTTCGATCTCCTGGGAGTTCCACTCGCCCACGGGGCGGAGGTAGCCGTGCTTTGCACCGACGCAGTGATAGATGCTGCCGTGGTATTGATAGGGCTCTAGGCCTTTCTTGCCAGCAGCGGCCTGCTTTTCGTTGTAGCCGTCGCTGTCGATCACCTGGAGTTCCAGGCCGTCCGAGGCGGAGTGACCACCCAGCGGTGTGCGCAGGGCGATGCCGTTGTTGCCGGCCTTGGGCAACTTGAACTCGACGCGAATGATGCCGTTCTCGAATTCTTCCTTGGTCAGCAGGTCACCGCCTTTGCCTTGCTTGCAGACGATGGCGCCGTCAACGACCTCGTAGTTCTCCACCGCGCCCTGCCAGTTGCTGAGGTCTTTGCCGTTGATCAGTTCGGTAAAGCCTTCCTCGGCCCAGTTACCGGCGATCTCTTTGTTCGCCTCTTCGGCGGGGATTTCGCGAACAAACACATTCTTCCACCGGATTTCGCTACCGTGGGTTTGAAGCTGGATGGGACCTTTCGCATAGACGGGATCAACCATCCAACCATTGGGCTTGGGAGCGTTGCCGTCCTTCGCCTCAACCTTGCCATAAGCCTGGTAGCCAGCCTTGCGGTTGGCAAAGAAATTTTCGAGCACGGCGTTCTTCACCACGACCTCACCATTGAAGGTGATGGTGACGCGCTCACCGATCATCCTGATGTGGAAGGTGTTCCACTCGCCCAAGGGCTTATCCATGAGCTTGAGCGGGTTCTTGCCCTCGGGGTTCTTGTTGTTCCAAAGACCGCCGGAGCCGAAAGGTTTGCCAAGGGCGATGGCTTTTTCATCCTTTTCGGTGAAGTCCCAGATCTGCACCTGCGGGATACCACGCAGGTAGATACCGCTGTCGCCGAGCGGGAGCATCTTGTAATCGACATACATTTCGAAGTCGCCGTAGTCCTTGTCGGTGGTGAGGTACAAGCCTTTGCCGTCGTTGACGAGTTCACCGTTCTCGACCTTCCAGTGCGCGTTGAGATGGTCGCCCTTATCGTTGCCCTTGGCATCGGTGAGGCCACCGTCGATAGATTTCTTTTTATAGGCGTCCCGTTCCTCGGGCGTCATTTTCCAGAGGTCGGCGGGATCCTGCGTGCCCCAGCCATACCAGCCGGAAAGATTGTTGCCGTTGAACAACGCGGTGAAGCCTTCTGGCGGGGTGTTGTCGGCCGCCGAGGCCAGCGTGACCGCCGCGAACATGCAAGTGAGTGAGAGAGTGTGTTTCATGGTTGAATCAGGACTCAGGAGTCGCCCGCCGTACCCGTCATCTTTCAGACAACCCAGTGAACCCGACTTTCCGCTCGACACCCGTGATGAAAACGGGACGATTCGCTGCCATGAAAGCACTGTTCCGCCTCCTGACTCTCTGCGCCGGATTTTCCTGCACGACGCTCACCGCCCAAACGCCCGAAGAATCCGCCGCTGGGGCCAAGGCGCTGCTGCAACGCCTTTTTGCGCAGGAAACGAACGCGGAGGAACTGCAAGCGCTCGTCAAAGAAGCGAACAAGGCCGGTATTCCGCGCCAGCAGATCATCGAGGCGAAGCTCGTCTGGGGGCTGCGCCACCAGGACACGGCCTTCCTCGTGAAAATCCTGCCAGAAGTCGAAATCCTCGCTGCCAACTTTGACTCCGCCAATGCCGCATTGCTACCCAGCACTGAGGCCGCTCAAGGCTTTATCGCCTACATCAAGGCGTTGAAAGCGGGTGAGGCCAAGGACGAGGAGGGCTTCAAAAACAACATCTTGGCGGCCATCTGGCTCAATCCGCAGCAGGCACCGGTGTTTCTTCAGAGCATCGAGAAATTTCGCCGGGAGTCGAAAATGGAGAGCCTCATGGTCGATCTGAAAATCCCGCTCACGAACTCCATGGGCGAGGCCACCACGCTGCATGACCAACTCGGCGGCAAAAAAGCTCTCTTGCTGGACTTCTGGGCCTCGTGGTGCGGTCCCTGCATGAATTTGATGCCCGCGCTCAAGAAGAAGGCCGAAAAACTCTCCGCTCACGGCATCGTCGTGGCCGCGATGAACAAGGACGATGAAAACGCCGAATCCATCGCCGAACGCATCCGCAAGGAGCAGAACGCCACCCTGCCCTGGCTCGTGGAACCCCTGGACCGACCTTACAGCAAGGTCTTCGAGATCCAGTCCATCCCGCGCATGATTCTGCTCTCCCCGGAAGGCAAAGTGCTCTTCAACGGCCATCCTGAAGACCCGGCACTGTGGGTGGCGCTGAAAAAGATCGACGCCAGCATCGAAGCCCCCGCTCCTTGAGTAATGAACGACTTCTCCACACTCCGCACCCTGCTGCGACGCCGCCTTGATCTCATCGCCGATCATGCGTTTCGAGATCGTGATGCCGCAGCTCATTTGGAAGCCTTGAAAGCCGTGTCCGAAGAAATCAGCGCGGAGCATCAAACACATCGCGCTCAACTGCCACCACGGCTGAATCACTTTCTCACGCAGGCCAGCTTTTCGAAGGCGCTGGAATATCTCGATAGCTCGGAGGACTGAGCGCGTTGAAGTCGGACCATGAACCGACCTCTCTTGGCACTGCTGTGTCTCTCACTCGTCTCCGCCGCCGCTTTCGCCGCTGACAAACCGAACATCATTTTCATCCTCTGCGATGATCTCGGTCATGGCGATGTAAAATGCCTCAATCCTGAAGGCAAGATCGCCACGCCGCACATGGATCGCCTCGCCAAAGAAGGCGTGATCTTCACGGATGCGCATTCCGGCTCCAGCGTCTGCACACCGACACGCTATGGCGTCATCACTGGCCGCTATGCCTGGCGCTCGAAGCTGCAAAGCAGCGTGCTCGGCGGTTTGAGTCCGCGTTTGATTGAGCAGGGTCGCCTAACCGTCGCCAGCATGCTCAAGGAACAAGGCTACTCGACCCACTGCGTCGGCAAATGGCATCTCGGCATGGACTGGGTGCGCAAAGGCGAGGTCACCGAACTCGGCATCGAATCAGAAGGTCAGGTGAACAACGTCGATTATACCCAGCCGATCACGAACGGGCCCACCAGCGTCGGCTTTGACACCTACTTCGGCATCAGCGCCTCACTGGACATGGTGCCGTATTGCTTCATCGAAAACGATCATGTGGTCGCGAATCCCACCGAGACGATGAAGCTCACCATGAACGGCTCGGGCGACAAAATGAGCTTCACTCGCGAAGGTCCAGGCTCCCCCGGCTTCCGTGGTGAAGATGTGCTGCCCACCTTCACGCAGCGTGCGCTCAAACTCATCCAAGATAAGAGAGGTGCCCCATTCTTCATCTACATGCCGCTGAATTCACCCCACACACCGATCCTGCCGAGCGAAAAGTGGGTTGGTAAAAGCGGCCTCAGTCTGTATGCCGATTTCGTCATGGAAACCGACGACGCCATAGGTCAGGTCATGCATGCCACGGAAGAAGCGGGAATCGCTAAAGACACGCTCATCATTGTGACGAGTGACAACGGCTGCTCCCCGCAGGCGAACTTACCCGATCTCATCGCGAAGGGGCACAACCCTAACGGCGTCATGCGCGGCCACAAGGCGGACATCTTTGATGGCGGGCATCGCGTGCCCTTCCTCGTGCGCTGGCCTGCGAAGGTCAAAGGCGGCCAGACCACGAGCCAATTGACCTGCCTCACCGATTTCACCGCCACCGTCGCCGAAATCACAGGGGTCAAACTTCCCGACAATGCCGCCGAGGACAGCTTTAGCTTCCTCCCTGCCCTGCTCGGTGATACGGGCAGTTCCGCGCGCCAGAGCATCATCCATCACTCCATCAATGGCAGCTTCGCCATTCGTGAAGGCGACTGGAAACTCGAACTCTGCGCCGGTTCCGGCGGCTGGAGCGACCCACGCCCTGGCTCTCCCGGTGAGAAGGAACTTCCCAACACCCAGCTCTACAATCTGGCTTCCGACATCGGCGAGAAAGCGAACCTTCAGGCCGACAAGCCGGAGATCGTCGCCAAGATGAGTTCACAACTCGAACAACTCGTCGCCAACGGCCGCAGCACACCTGGCGCACCGCAAAAGAATGCTGTCGAAGTCGTCCTGCGCAAAGCCCCACCTACGGCGAAGCCTAAGAAGAAGGCGAAATGATCCAACTTTTTTGGTGCGCATGAAAACGCGCCCGCTAACCTCGCCGCCTCGCTTCCCAAACCAAGCAACTACCATGAGCAACTCCGCACCCAAACTTCACAATGCAATGTGGCCCGGCCTCGTCGGCAAAGGCGATGGCGAAGGCCAGGAACCACCGATCAGCCTCGAAAAGATGCTGGACCTCACCGCCGAGGCCAACGTCGGCGGCCAGAAGTTTGAGGGCATCGACTACTTCCTCTTCCTGCCCCACACCAATCCTGAGGCCAGTGATGACGAATTGAAACAGATCGCCGACCTTATCGCCAGCAAAGGCTTCAACGTCGGATCCCTCGTGGCCCCCGTTTGGCCCGGCACCGTTGGCGATTCCGCCATGGGCGACGACGCCCAGCAGGAGAAGTTCCTCAGCGCCGTGAAAATGGCCTGCCGCATCGCCAAAATCTTCAACGCGCACGGCGTCCGCAAATACGGCGTGATTCGCATCGACTCCGCCGAGTTCGGCGTGGCCAAATGGCGTGAGAATCCGACCGTAAACACCGCCCGCATCGTGGACACCTTCAAAAAGGCCGCCATCATCGCTGCCGACCACGGCGAGCGTCTCGCCGCGGAAGGCGAGATCTGCTGGGCCGGCATGCACTCCTGGAAAGACATGCTCGACGTGCTCGAAGGCGTCGGCATGCCAAACGCGCTCGGCTTCCAGGCCGACCTCGCCCACACCTACCTCTACACCCTTGGCTACAACGCCCCTGAGCATGCTCTTCTCAAAGAAGGCTACAGCGAGGCCGAGTTCTGGGCCGCCTATGAGAAGATGACCGACGCGCTCCGCCCTTGGACCATCGACTTCCACGTCGCCCAAAACGACGGCACCGTTCACGGCGCTGGCTCACACGACAAAACCGGCAAGCACTGCCGTGCTGACGATCCGAACGGCAAGCTCGACATCACCAAAGCCTCCGGCTACTGGCTCAAAGACGCCGCCGCCCGTGGCATCCAGCACATCTGCTGGGACGGCTGCATGTTCCCCAACGCCGTGCTCGAAACGCCGGACACCTGGAACAACATCCTCGCCGCGATGATCAAAGTCCGCGACGCCCACGGCTGGTAAGCTAGCCATCATCGCTCCGCGTGATGAGCCAAACGCATTCGCAACGCCGCAGAGCTTCACAGCTCTGCGGCGTTGCCTTTTCCCCTTCCCCGCATGCTTCGTCTGCTTGTCATGCTCCTCGCTCTCGCTTCCTGTGCGCGGATGCCCGTTCCTGCCGCCTTGCCGCCTAACTTCACCTCCATCTTGCCTGTGAGTTGCAAGCAAGTGCTTCACGTCACCGCAGCCGACGATCAAAGCACCTCCGCACAACTCAGAATGCTGCAATGCGCCTCCACAGGCACTTGGTCTGTCGTTGGTGAAACCATTCCCGTCCGCATCGGCCGCCACGGACTTGCTTGGGGCGCTGGCGAGCCTGTTTTGCCCGCCGCTGCCGGTGTCCGCATCAAAAAAGAGGGCGATGGCTGTGCGCCCATCGGCATCTTCCGTATCACCCAGGCCTTCGGCTCAGAAGCTGCCCCCAGCGGGATCAAACTGCCCTACCTTCACTGCACCTCACACCACTTCGGCATCGACGATGTGCGCTCACGCTTCTACAACCAGATCGTCGATGACCGTGAGGTCGCCTGCGACTGGACCAACCCGGAAACGATGACTCCGAGTAGCGGCTGCTACAAGCTGGGGGCCGTCATCGCCCACAATCCGCAGAATCGCCCTGGCCTCGGCTCCTGCATCTTCATGCACCTCTGGCAGGGCGAAACCATCCCCACCTCCGGCTGCACGGCGATGAGCGAGCCGGATCTGCGGAAAGTTCTCACTTGGCTCGATCCCGCCGCCGATCCGCGGCTGGTGCAGCTTGTGGACCCCCGTTGAAAAACTCAGCGCCACGCCGCCGACCACTGCTTCGCGAAGTAGGTCAGAATCATGTCCGCGCCCGCACGGCGGATGCCGATGAGCGATTCGTGAACGATCTTCGCTTCATCGAGCCAGCCAGCCGCAGAAGCCGATTTGATCATCAAATACTCCCCGCTGACCTGATACGCAGCGATGGGCAAGAACGTGGCAGCGCGAATTTTCGCGATGATGTCGAGATACGGGCCCGCAGGCTTCACCATGAGGATGTCAGCTCCTTCGGATTCATCCAACGCTGCCTCACGCAGCGCCTCACGTGCGTTCGCCGGGTCCATTTGGTACGTCTTCTTGTCTCCGGCCTTCGGCGCTGAGTCCAAGGCTCCGCGAAACGGCCCGTAGTAGGCGCTGGCATACTTGGCCGTGTAACTCATGATCGAAACAGCCTGGAAGCCCGCCGCATCGAGCGCTTCACGCAGCGCGGCCACGCGTCCGTCCATCATGTCGCTCGGCGAGACCATGTCCGCCCCCGCACGCGCATGGCAGAGCGCCTGCTGCTGCAACACCGCCACGGTTTCGTCATTCAAGACGCGTCCGTCATCGGCCACGAGGCCGTCATGGCCGTCGCTGTTGTAAGGATCGAGCGCCACATCGGTGATGACCGTCAGCGTCGGATGGGTGGCCTTCAAAGCACGGATGGCACGCGGCACGAGGCCGTCATCGGCAAAGCAGGCGGCGGCGTCACGCGTTTTCAGCTCATCCGGAATGCGCGGAAACAGCACCACAGCCGGAACGCCCAGCGCGTGTGCCTCTCCCGCTTCTTTCACCAGTCCATCCAGGCTCCAGCGCGTGCAGCCGGGCATGGAGGCGATGGGCGTGTTCTCGCCGCCTTCCTGAAGAAAGAGCGGATAGATCAGATGGCCGGGATTCAAATCGGTCTCACGCACCAGATCGCGCATGGCGGGAGACTGGCGATTGCGGCGTGGGCGGATGGGCAGGTTCATGGCGGGGAAAGTTTACAGTGGTTGACGGTCGTTGAGGCTGTCGCGTTGACCATGGCTGGGACAGACCACCGTAAACCATCGTCAACAACGTAAACAACCGTAAACTCCGCCTTCGCTTACGGCAGCGTCTTGGACTCCACTTCCTTGATCTGAATGTGCCGGTATTCCATCACACCACGGTCGCCTTCGAGACCGATGGGGCCGGTAGCAGGCAGCACGAGCGCGGCTTCGAGGACTTCGCCGTTGCAGGTGCAATGAGCCACGCCTTCTTTCACCTCGACCTGCGGCTTGTACTGCTTCAGTTCCTTGTAGGGACCGGCCACGAGGTAGTCGCGGCACTGAAGCTGCGGCTTGCGGAGAAAGACACCGCTGTCCGCGTTCACGCTGGCGCGGAATTCGAGCTTAAGGGTGAAGTTCTTTGGGAACTCGGCCACGGTGTAAAGCTGACCAGTGAGCTTGTCCGCCTCGGTGGGAAAAGTGACCGCAATGGCGCCATCCTTGACGATGTAGCGCCCTGCATCCGCCGCCTCGGTCTTGCCGTCGTGCTTATCCAGGATTTTGCCTGGATTCGGATCGTCCTTCTTCGTTTTTTCGCGGAAACACCAGCCGGTGAGGTCTTTGCCGTTGAAGAGCGAAGTGAAGCCGGCTTCAGGCTGCCAATCTTCGGCGTGCAGGGTTGAACCGGCTAAGGCGAGGAGGAGTGCGATGTGTTTCATGGTTGGGGTGGAGTATTACTTGGCGACAACAGAGAATCCTTCTTTGCTGTCCTTGATCAGCCAGCCAGCGGCTTCGAGCTGCTTTCTCAAAGTGTCTGCTGTAGCCCAATCTTTCGCCTGTTTCGCGTCCCAGCGCTGTTGCGCGAGGGCTTGGATGTCTGGCGGAACATCGGCCGCGACTTCTTCGAGCACGGGAGGCAGAACGATGCCGAGCGTCTGGAGCATGAAATGCAGGCCGTTGCGCGTGGCGGCGGCTTCTTCGGGGTTGAGCGCGGCAGGCTTGAGCTTGTTCAGCGTGCCGAAGATGGAGCCAAGCGCACCGGGGACGTTGAGGTCTTTGAGCAGGGTGTCCCAGGCTTCGGAGAAGGGACCTGGAGCGCGGACCTCCGAGTCCGCAGCAGGTGAACGAAGCGTTGAGTCACCGTCTGAGCTGGAAGGGGGATTGGAGTCGCTGGCGGAGTGCTGCGGGTTCGGAGACCCGCGCTCCAGCGCCTTGTCAGCCTTGGCCATTTTTTGCAGGGCCTGACGCGCGGAGTCGAGGCTGTGCATGGTGAAGTTCAACGGGGCGCTGTAATGACCGGAAATCAGGACGTAGCGGACTTCAGCAGCGCTGTAACCGCGTTTGGCCAAGTCTTCGAGCGTGTAGAGGTTGCCAATGCTCTTGCTCATCTTCCCACCGTCCACCATGAGATGCGCGACGTGCATCCAGTGATGCGCAAACTTCCCGTGCGTGCTGCAGCAGCTCTGCGCGATCTCGTTTTCGTGATGCGGAAAGATCAGGTCCACGCCTCCGCTATGCAGATCGAAGTCTTCGCCGAGGTATTCGAGAATCATCGCGCTGCATTCGAGATGCCAGCCGGGCCGGCCCTCGCCCCAAGGGCTGGGCCAGAAATTTTCGCCGTCTTCGGGCTTGCGGGCCTTCCACAGGGCAAAGTCAGTGAGCGAGTCCTTCGTGTATTCGTCGCTGTCAGTCGCGCTGGCCGCTTCGCTGGCGCCGAGACGCAGTTCGCGGTCTTCCAGGTGACTGAGCTTGCCGTAGTCTTTGAACGAGGAGACGCGAAAATACACGCTACCATCCGCCGCCGCGTAGGCATGGCCTCCAGCGGCGAGTTTTTCGATCATTGCGATCTGCTGCGGAATGTGGGCCACCGCGCTGGGCTCGATGTGTGGGCGCAGCAGGTTCAGGGCATCGCAATCCGTGTGAAACTTGGCCGTCCAGCTCTGGGTGAAGTCGATGAGGCTCTGACCGGCCTTTTGGGAGTCGCGGATCGTTTTATCGTCCACATCGGTGATGTTGCGGACATGCAGCGTCGGCGTGCCGGAGGCCTCAACGACGCGGCGCATCACATCCTGGGCCACGAAGGTGCGGAAGTTGCCAATGTGCGCCGGACCATAGACCGTGGGACCGCAGCAGTAGAAACGCAGGGTTTGGCCGTCGAGCGGCGTCACTTCGCGGTCGGTGCGGGTCAGCGTGTCGTGGAGAGTCAGATGGGCGGGCATGCGAGCGGGGAAAAGTGAATGACGAATGAGTCATCCATGTCGTGAAGTTCAGGAGTTCACAAGTTTTTGTATGCAGAGAGCAGGACCAAGAATCAAAGCCCCTTTCAATGACCTGAGAGGCCGAATTTTTCCGTGCAGGCTACTGTTTGAGTGCGGGGGCTGTCATGCACTTCAAGCCCGCACCTGCCCCGTCCCATCCAACCAATATTTGTAGCTGCATAGTTCAGCGAGGCCCATGGGACCGCGGGCGTGAAGTTTGTCGGTGGAGATGCCGATCTCGGCTCCAAATCCGAATTCACCGCCGTCGTTGAAACGTGTGCTGGCGTTGTGGACGACGACGGCGCTGTCCACTTCGTGCTGAAAGCGTTCGGCGACTGTTCTGTCCTTGGTGATGATGCTGTCGGTGTGGTGGGAGCCGTAGCGATTGATGTGAAGGATGGCTTCATCGATGCCGGTGACGGTTTTAGCAGCGAGGATGAGGTCGAGATATTCGGTGGTCCAGTCTTCCTCGGTGGCGGCTTTGGCAGGCACGCCTAGGTGCTGCAAGGCAGCGGCATCCCCCCGGATTTCGACTTTGGCCTCGGCGAGACGCTTGCCAACGAGTGGATAGAAGGAGGTGGCGACGTCTTGATGAACGAGGATGGTTTCCAGGGCATTGCAGACCCCAGGCTTCTGGCACTTGGAGTTGATGATGATGTCAGCGGCCATCTGCTGGTCGGCATCGGCATGCACATAAACGTGGCAGATGCCGTCGTAGTGCTTGATGACAGGCATGCGAGCGGTGGCGACGACTTTTTCGATCAGACCTTTGCCGCCACGCGGAATGATGAGATCGAGGTATTGGTCCATCTTCGCCATGTGCTCGACGCTGGAGCGATCCGTGAAGGGGATAAGCTGGATGCTGTCGGGTGGGAGTCCGGCGCGTTCGCCACCAGCCTGCAAGGCGGCGGCAAGGGCCCGATTGCTGTCGATGGCCTCACTGCCGCCCCGAAGGATGGTGGCGTTGCCAGTCTTGAAGCAGAGCGAGGCTGCGTCGGTGGTGACGTTGGGGCGTGACTCGAAGATGATGCCGATGACACCGATGGGAACGCGGACTTTGCGGATTCGCAGACCGTTCGGGCGGGTCCATTCAGCGAGCTTTTCGCCAACGGGATCGGGCAGCAATGCGACTTCACGCAAAGCCTCCGCGATGGCATTCAAACGCTTTGGATCGAGCGTGAGTCGGTCGAGCATGGCCTTGCTGAGGCCGTTTACCTCGGCACGGGCGAGATCGAGGGCGTTGGCGGCTAGTATAGCGTCCTGACGCGCCATGATTTCATCGGCCATGGCGATGAGGATGGCGTTTTTCTGCTCGGTGGTGAGTTTGGCAAGGGCGTAGGAGGCGGCACGGGCAAGGCGGCCCATGTCGAGAATGGCGGACTGGATTTCGGAATCGGTCATGAAGTTAGGGTTCGCGGTTCTGTTCGCAGTTCCCGGTCTGGCTGCAAACAGAACCATGCTCTAGTTGGAAGGCACGGGGCCTTCGAGGATCTGGACATCTTTGTCGAGGAGATGGCGGTCGAGAAAGAGGCGCATGTGCCCGATGAGTTGTGGGCTGAAAAAAACATGACCGCCATCGGTGCCAGTGAGCAGGGTGGCAGGAATCCCGGCCTTTTCGAGCGCAGCGTCAAACTCGGTGGCCTGGGAGTAACGTACGATGTTGTCTTTTTCACCGTGGATGATGAGGAAAGGAGTATCGTCTGGGGTGATGTAGGTGACGGGTGAGGCGCTGCGAGCGATGTCGGGCTTGTTTTTGATGGTGCCGCCGATCAGCTTCGAAAGTCCCGTCTTGGGATCGTCCACATTGATGATCGTGCCTTCACCAGCAAAGGTCAGAAAGTTTGAAGGGCCGCAGAAGTCGAGCACGCAGGTGACGCGACTGCTTTGCGTGAGATTTGGCCCGAGATCACCCTCCAACGCCTTCACACCGCCGGTGACGCCCAGCATGCTGACAAGATGCCCACCTGCGGAGATGCCGAAGACGGCGATTTTGTCGGGATCGATCTGGTTTTCCGCCGCATGGGCCCGGAGGGCGCGGATGGCGGCCTTGCAGTCATGAAGCTGAGCGGGCCAAATGGCCTCGTCGGTGAGTCGGTAGTTGATGCTGGCCCCGGCATAGGGCTTGTCTTTGATCAGGCTGAGCAGGATGCCAGCCTGATTCTTGCTACCATCCTCCCAGCCACCACCGTGGACGAAAACGACGAGCGGACGCGGTTGGGTGGTCTTCGCCTCTGGCAGGTAGAGGTCAAGCTTCTGGCGCGGGTTGTCAGCGCCGACGTAATCGAGATCTCGCATGACATGATAGCCAGCCGGGCCCTGACATTGAGCCAGGGCTGGAAAGACTAGAGCGATAAGGCAAGATAGGCGCATGATTGGCCTCTTATACCCGGAAAAGCCGCAAAACAAGAGCCGCTCTAACCTTGCAAAACCTGGATGGTTGTCACCTTGACGCATGGTTAACCAGAACATACTATCGCAGTGATGAAAGCCCCCATCCCCGTCCGCTTGCCACTCGTCCTGGCATGTGTTTTTTCGTATCTGTCTCTCCCAACGCCTTCGTTTGCGCTGTTTGAATTCATTTTCGGCAAGAAGGACGGAAAAGTGGCCCCAATGGCCAGCGAGCGCGAAACCCAAGAAGCAGCCGCCTCCGTCATACTGGCCGAAGCCCGCCTCGCCCAGAACGCAGGCAAGACAGGCAAGGCGCAAAACCTTTACCAAGCGTTGGTCAAAAAGTATCCCTTCACGCCGAGCGCCGCCGAGGCAGCATTACAAAACGCGCTCATCATCCGTCACACTGGGCGCATGGACGATGCTTTCGAGGCATTGCAGAGTTTTCTCAACGACTACAGGGACAGCCCGCGCTTCAACGAGGCCATCGAAAAGCAGTTTGAACTCGCCGAGGAAGCCAAAGGCGGACGTAAACAGCGCGGCCTGCTCCTGGTGGCCATGAAAATGAACAGTTCGGACATCATTGAGTTCTACGACCGCATCATCCGCAACGCACCTTTCGGAAAGTACGCCCCGCTGGCACAGTTCAGCATCGCCGAAATCCAGCAGGATCTGAATGAGAAGGACAAGGCCGTGGCCGCCTACCAGCGGGTGGTGGAAAATTACCCCGGAACCTCCCAAGCCGCCGAGGCACAGTTCCGCATCGGCTCCATTAGCAATATTGCTGCCCAGCGCAGCGAGGACGCCTCCAACTTGCTCGCAGCGCGTGATGCCCTTCGCACCTACATCGCCTCAAACCCCGGTGGTGAGCGCAAACAGGAGACGGAAATGATTCTGAGCCAAGTGAACACCGCTGAGGCCAACCAGTCTCTGACCGTGGCTAAATTCTACAAGCGCATGGGAAAAACACGAGCAGCGGCCATTTATCTCAATGAAGCGCTCAAATATGGCTCTGCCGAGGTGTCTGCGGAAGCGCGCACGCTGCTTGCTGAACTGGCTGCCGAAGATCCAGACGGAGTAGCTGAGGCACAAAAGAATCCAGGGCAGGATTACACCGCCTTGTCCGCACAAAATTTGAAATCGCGCTCCGATTATGTCGGCCCGCTGGCACCAGATCTGGCACGTCTGAGTCAGAAACCGAAGATGCGCACAGGAGATGATGGTTTCATGCCCATTCCACTCCAGGAGCCAACTTTGCCGCTGCGTCCGGGTGCCACCACTCCAGGGGCGGGGTCGCTGCTGCCGCCGGTTCCAGAAACGGAAAAGCCAGCACTGTTGCCAGTGCCGCCCACTCCTGGTGGTGGCACGCTGCCAGTGCCGCAGCCGCCTGCTGCCGTGAAGCCCGCGTCATAATTCTTGCGCTGCTAGGCGACGCAGGCCATAGGCACTCGCGTTCACTTTTCATATCTCATCTTGGATGAAACAGACTCTTTTTCTCCTGGCATTTTGCCTTCTACTTACCGGCTGTGCCGGCTACTCACTCGGGAATCAGAAGCCCGTGCAATTGCGGCACATCACCAAGCTTGCAGTGCCTGCGTTTGAAAACCTTACCTTGGAGCCACGTTTGGCGGTTCTCGTTACTAATACCATCATCAAGCAACTTCAGAACCACGGCTCCTACCAGATCGTCGCCAGAAGAGATGCCGAGGCCGTCTTGGAAGGCAAAATACAGAACATTCAGCGCGCTCAGTTCCGCTCTGACCGCAACAACATCCTGCGCACCTCGCAGATTCAGGCCACTCTGCTTTGCGATTTCACTGTTAAAGAGTCAGGTTCAGGCAAGCTGCTACGCACTGGCACCAGTTCGGCTATCTCTAACATGATCATTGATGCCAACATGCAGCTTTCAGAAACACAGTTGCTCGAAGATCTTGCTCAGCAGCTTGCTTTCCCGGTTGCCGATGAACTCTCCGAGGGCTGGTAATTCCCACTTCCACCCATGCAGCCAGGTCTCGATCCAAACGCGGACCAAGTCTTGCAAGACACTCCTGAGCCGGAGCTTGTGACGCCTAGTGCCAGGCTGAATCCCGGCCTTCATCTCGTCGCCACGCCGATCGGCAACTTGCGGGATATCACCCTGCGGGCGCTCGACACGCTGCGAACGGCTGATATCGTCGCCTGCGAGGACACCCGGCACTCGGGCATGCTATTGAAGCACCACAACATTCGCGCTCGCTTGATCAGTCTGAACGAGCATAACGAGGCACTGCGAATTCCTCAGTTAATCGAACACATTCGCCAAGGCGGCAGTGTGGCGTTGATTTCGGACGCCGGCATGCCCACGGTCTCGGATCCAGGCCAGCGACTCGTGGGAGCTACGGTTGGTGCTGGGTTGCACGTGGAGGGCATTCCCGGCCCCAGTGCCGTGCTCACCGCACTTGCCGCCTCGGGCCTACCGACCACGCCATTTTATTTCGGCGGCTTCCTGCCGCACAAAAAAGGCGCACGAACCACCGAGCTGACGGCCGCCCTTCAGCGAGACTGCACCAGTGTGTTTTTTGAGAGTCCCTACCGCCTAGCCGACACGCTGGCGATCCTTGCCGAGGCCGCGCCTGACCGCCGGATCGTCGTGGCGCGTGAACTAACGAAAAAGTTTGAGGAATTCCGGCGTGGTCCGGCAGGCATCCTGCTATCCCACTACCAGACGAAGCCACCCAAAGGCGAAATCACACTCCTCATCGCACCTGTCGAGCCGCCTAAATGGCTCACATGGTGATTCATTGTTTTAATTGCACTACCTCATGGAAACACTCGCCAACTGCGCCGTCCAGAACACCAGCGACAGCCTGAAACTCTCGATCACCAACCACCTGCGCTTCACGCTGGGAGCCTACGTTGAGTCCGCCAGTGAGAACGACTGGTTCGTCGCCACCTCCCTGGCCGTTCGTGATCGTGTGATGGAGCGCGCCACAGAGTCCCGCACCAAACACCGCTCCCAGGGCGTGCGCCGCGTGCATTATCTCTCGCTGGAGTATCTCATGGGCCGTCTGCTGGAAAACAACCTGCGCAACTCCGGCCTCTACGATACCACCAAACAGGCGCTCATTGAAATGGGCAAGGATCTCGACACGCTGCTGCAAAAGGAACCGGACATGGGCCTCGGCAACGGCGGCCTAGGACGCCCTACGGCATCCATTATGAGTTCGGTCTCTTCCGCCAGGAGTTCGTGAACGGCAAACAAGTCGAGCATCCTGACGCATGGATGCGCGACGGAAGCCCCTGGAAGATCGCGCGCCCGTCCTATCGCCAGACCGTGCATCTTTATGGCAAGGTCATTCAAAAATTCGATGCGCTCGGCCATCCTCATCATGAATGGGTCGATACGAAGTGCCTACTCGGTTTGCCGTGGGACATTCCTATCGTCGGCTACGATAGTAGCACCGTGAATGTGCTGCGCCTTTGGCAGGCGCAGGCTGACGAAGACTTCAATTTCAAGGTCTTCAACGAAGGCAGCTATGTGGATGCCTTGCGGGAGAAGGCCGTCGCGGAAACGGTCTCGAAGGTGCTCTATCCGAACGATTCCACCGAGTCCGGCAAAGAACTTCGCCTTGTGCAGCAATATTTCTTTGTCGCGTGCTCGCTGGCCGACATCGTTCGCCGTTTCAAAAACGGCTACAGTCTGCCATGGAGCGAATTCCCCTCAAAGGCGGCCGTGCAGCTCAATGACACCCACCCTGCCGTCGCCATTCCAGAGCTCATGCGCATCCTCGTGGATGATGAGAAGCTCGAGTGGAGCCTAGCTTGGAGCATCTGCCAGAAAACCTTCTCCTACACCAACCACACGCTGCTCCCCGAGGCACTGGAAACCTGGAGCACCGTGCTGTTTGAGCGGGTCCTTCCACGCCACCTCCAGATCATCTATGAAATCAACCATCGCTTCCTCACTGGCGAGGTGGAGGCTCGCTGGCCCGGTGATTCGGAGAAAAAGCGTATCCTATCACTCATTGAAGAACGTGGCGGCGGCAAGCACGTCCGAATGGCGCATCTCTCCGTCCTCGGCGGTCATGCCACCAACGGCGTCGCCGCATTGCACACCCGCTTGCTTTGCGAGCGACTCTTCCCCGAGTTTTTTGAGCTGTACCCCGACCGCTTCCTCAATCTCACCAACGGCGTCACTTTTCGCCGTTGGCTCGACGTGTGCAATCCGCAGCTTTCTGCACTCATCACTGAGTCCATCGGCTCAGGTTGGCTCAAGGACTCGTCCAAGCTGCGCGAACTGGATCGCTTCGCTGACGACTCTTCCTTCCGTGAGCGCTTCCAGCAGATCAAGCGTGGACACAAGGTCCACCTAGCCAAGATCATCCAGGATACCTGCGGCGTTAGCGTCAGTCCAGACGCCCTCTTCGACGTGCAGATCAAGCGCCTGCACGAGTACAAGCGCCAGCACCTCAATCTCATCCACATCGTCAGCCTTTACCGCCGTCTCCTAGAAAACCCACAGCTCGACATCGCGCCGCGAGTCTTCATTTTCGGTGCCAAGGCCGCCCCAGGCTACTACCTCGCCAAAAACATCATTCACGCCATCAACGCACTCGCGGCAAAGGTGAATCATGACCCCCGTATCGGCGGCAAACTCAAGGTCATCTTCGTGCCAAACTACGGCGTCTCCATCGCCGAGCGCATCATCCCCGCCGCAGATCTCTCCGAGCAGATCTCCACGGCGGGCAAAGAAGCCTCCGGCACTGGCAACATGAAACTCGCCCTCGAAGATCTGCGCCTCAGCCTGGACTGGTTGGCCTCTGACTTCTTCACCGGCAACCAGGACGAGTTCAAGCCCCTGCGCGACAGCCTCCTCACTCACGGCGACCCCTTCCTTGTCATGGCCGACTACGAAGCCTACGCCGCCAGCCAAGCCGCGGTGGACAAAGCCTACCGCGATCAGCCCCGCTGGCAGAAAATGGCCATCCACAACACGGCCCGCGTCGGCAAATTCAGCAGCGACCGCACCATCCTCGAATACGCCGAAAAAGTCTGGAAGCTGCCCCAGGTCGGCATCTGATTATCCCGCTCATGCGAAGGTGAACCGGGTGGGGCCACATCCCCACGCGGTCCTCATAAATGGTGCTCGGAAAGATAACCCACCGAGCCTTAAAGCCTGCGGCGATAAATTACCGCCGCTTCTT
Source organism: Verrucomicrobiaceae bacterium (assembly GCA_021298725.1). GTDB lineage: Bacteria > Verrucomicrobiota > Verrucomicrobiia > Verrucomicrobiales > Verrucomicrobiaceae > Prosthecobacter. The sequence continues at coordinate 28,984 of JAJTDU010000025.1, forward strand.
CTTTTTCCGACCGGTGAGGATGGCGCGGGCGCGATCCTCGTCATCGAGAGCGGTGGTGTATTTGTAGCTGAAACCGTCCAGCTTCCGACGCTCAATCTTCTGGCCAATCAGGCGCTCGATGGAAGCGACGTTCATCAACTCATCGGCGGCAAAGAGGGTGAAGGCATCTCCCTCTTTCTGCGCACGACCGGTGCGGCCAATGCGGTGGACGTAGTCCTCGGAATGCTCGGGGACCATGTAGTTGATGACGTGGGTCACACCGCTGACGTCAATGCCACGAGCGGCGAGGTCGGTGGCGACGATGATCTCGAAATCGCCGCTGCGGAAGCCCTGGAGGGCGCGCTCGCGGTCCTTCTGGCCGATGTCGCTGTGCATGACGGCCGCTTTGTATTCGCCGAGGCGGTCGATCGCGGAGAAGACCTGATCGGCCTGCGCCTTGGTGCGGGTAAAGATCATGACGCTTTCGAAATGGGTTTGCTTTAGGATGGCGAGCAGCAGTTCCTCGCGCTGATCGCTGGCCACAGGATACATGTAGTGGCTGACGGTCTCGGCGGCGGAGAAGCGGATACCGACTTCGACGCTTTCCGGATCTTTGAGGGCGAAGTCAGCGAGGTTCTTGATCTGCGGCGGCATGGTAGCCGAGAAAAACAACGTCTGGCGCGTGGCAGGCGTTTTTTCGACAATGCGGCGCACGTCGGGCAGGAAGCCCATATCGAGCATGCGATCCACTTCGTCCAAGATGAGCACCTCGACATCGCGTAAGTCAGCGATGCCCTCGCCCATGAAGTCGAGCAGACGACCGGGAGTCGCAACGACGATGTCCACACCTTCCTGAAGGCCTTTGCGCTGTTTTTCGTAACCGACGCCGCCGTGAACAAGTAAGACGCGCAAGCCGGTATGCTTGCCGTATTTTTCAAACTGCTCGACGACCTGGGCAGCAAGCTCGCGCACAGGTTCGAGCACCAGGACGCGGAATTTGCCGGGAGCGCCGAGACGAGTCAGCGTCGGGAGAGCAAAGGCAGCGGTTTTGCCAGTGCCGGTCTGGGAGGCACCGACAACGTCCTTTCCGGTTAGGATGATCGGAATGGATTTCGCCTGGATCTCAGTGGGCTTTTCGTAGCCTGTTTCACGCACGGCAGCGAGAATGGCAGGGGAAAGACCGAGAACTTCAAAAGCCTCGGGATACGGGCCTTCTGGCACGGGCGGAGGAGCAGGCGGGGCGACCGGAGCATGGTTTTCGCGGGTGGGGCGTTCTTCGCGTGGTCCGCGTTCGCGTGGTCCGCGTTCGCGTCCACCACCGCTTGGCCGCTCACCACGCTCACGACCACGAGGCGGGCGAGCGCCACGCTCCGGGCGCTCACCATGCCCGCCCGTGGGTGCACGGCGAGGGCGGTCGTCACGTTTTTCAAAGCGGGCTTGGCGTTCCCCCTGTGGCTGGCGCTCTGCGGGGGCATCATGCGGACGTTTGTGGGCATGAATGGTGGGCGCGTGGGGCTTTACTTCCTTGCTCTCAGTTTTCTTGCCTTGGCCGAGGCCCAGCACTTTCTTCAAGCCGGACTTCAAGCGGCTGAGCATGGAGGTTTTTTTCGGGGCGGAATCGGTGCGGCGGGGGGTGGTCACAAGTGTGTCTGGAAGGGTAAGTTCGCGTTTATCGGCCAGTTTGACGGACAATGCAAACCCGCAGACAAGCTATGGGCCGGTGCGGTTAGAGCTTCAGGGCGTAATGCACCTGCCTGCCCACTTCCTCAAAACCGCAGCTCGGGTAGAGGTGCTGGCCGATGGCGTTCGAAGCCATGGTTTCGATCTGAGCGATCTTCATGCCTTCTTCCCGCATGAAATCGATCGCGTGCATGATCAGCCGACGGCCCAGGCCGAGGCCTCGGGCGGCCTCGACCACGGCCAGATTCGGGATGCGGCCTTTGCCGTTGAGCCGGTCCAGGCGGATGGTAACGTAGCCCATCAATTCACCCTCGCGCTCGGCCACAAAGCAGCCTTCCGCACAAGCGACCACGTCATCGTCAATGTGATCAGCCTTACGAGCTTTCCAGTCCCGGGTGTTCCAGACACCAAATTTATGCTCCAGCATCTGCTCCAGAGCCACGCTGCCGAAAGATTCGACCGTGATGCGTCGCAACTCGGGCAGGTCAGTAGCACGGTAGGCGCGGATGAGAAGCGGGGCGTCGTTCATGGCAGTTTCAGATTGTTAAAGATGGGCAAAGGGCGTGCAGCGCTACCCAGGGCGAGGCATGAATCACGCAAATGGCACGAGACTTGCGAAATGCATGCTTGTGAACAACGTTTAAGGTCACGTTATTTCGGAGTTGCTAATAAATTAGTTTCTATCATTCTTCTTAGAAGATGCAGTTTTTTGAACGGAACCCTGAACTTGTCTGCTCAACAGCACGCCTGCTGAGGGCCGCTGCTTGTGTTTTGATCGGCGGGCTTTTTAGCCACTGCACTTCATCCCCTCCCAAGGGAGCGGTAGTTGTCAGCGTGAAAGATCAAAAACTGGGCATTTACAGCACGGATGGGAAGCTGGCCAAGAAGTATGACATCTCCACCTCAAAGTTTGGTCTGGGAGATCAAAAAGGCAGCAACCGCACGCCACTGGGTAAATGCCAGATCGTGGCCAAAATCGGACATGGTCTGCCTGCCGGAGCCGTTTTGAAGAGCAGACGCTGGAACGGCGAGGTTCTGAAACCGAACGCACCGGGACGCGACCCCATCGTCTCTCGGATTCTCTGGCTCAAGGGTGTCGAGAACACCAACCGGAACGCCTTCAACCGCTTCATTTACATCCACGGCACGCCTGAGGAAAAAAACCTCGGTCGCCCAGCCAGCTACGGCTGCGTGCGCATGGGCATGAAGGATGTAGTCGATCTATTCAACACGGTGAACGTCGGTTCGAACGTAGTCATCACCAAGAACCGCCTGCCTCGCGGAGCCAAAGTAGCAACCGAAGCCACCGACGACTCCCCTGCCCTGCAAGCGCCTGAAGCACAGGCCCAGCCGATTGAAATTGCGAAGATCGCTCCAAGCGAAGGAGAAAAGAAACGTGCCGCTGAAAACGAGGCAAAGGCCAAGGCGAAATTGGGACCCGCAACGATCCTCTACAAGGCTCCCACAGCAGGGTCGCGGCCGGAGGACAAGGTCGTCGGAAAGACTTCGGTTAAAACGAAATCGCGGGCCTAAAAACCCAACGGATCAAGCCTGCACAATTTCAAAGCGCGGCAAGTCCGACAGCAACGAAGGGTTCGTCTCCTGCCGCATGCGGCGCATGACTTCCAACGCTCGCGGATCAATCACCACCCGCTGCTTTTGCACCCCGCTAGTGGCAATATCTCCTTCCACCCAACGTGGTTCCGCACGAAATGCCGCCTGGGAGGGAAAATAAACTGCTGTGCGGCCCACATTCTCGTCGATCAATTCTGACGCAGCTTTCCCGGTGAGATGACTAACGCCAACGATGCAGCCCAGTTCCACCGCACGCGCCGAAGCACAACGGTCCACACGTTCGACACCGAGAATCGTCTCCGTCGCACTCGGCACCAGCATCACATCCACACCCGCGCCACGCAGGCGGACGCTGATTTCTGGAATCTCGATGTCCAGACAGATAACCACCGCAAAACGCAGACCCGCAAACTCCCACAGCCGCACTTCCCTCCCTGAGGCAAATGCGCCCTCCCAGGGCGTCAGGTGCAGCTTGTCCTGATGCAGGACACGGTCTCCGAGAAGAATCGGTGCCCGGTTATGCAGAACCTCACGCTCCGCGTCCCAAAACGG
>JAJTDU010000025.1:32818-38155 GCA_021298725.1 Verrucomicrobiaceae bacterium
TGACAGCAGAAGTGTCGTCCTCACTTCGCGCACCCGCAACCGCCGCCACAGCCGGGCTTTTTGCGGCGCTTCGCGGCCCGCACAGCGAACAGCACCACGGTGATCAAAACAACCGCGATGGCAGCGATGGATTGCCAGTTTTCGTTCATGAGAGTTGGAGTTAGTAGCCCAGCGCCGTGCCGATTTGGAAGATGAGCAGGCTCAGGACATACGCGGTGCCGGTCATGTAGCCGAGTTGCAGCAGTGCCCATTTCCAGGAACCGGTCTCGCGTTTCACGATGGCGATGGTGCTGACGCACTGCATGGCGAAGACGTAGAAGACGAGCAGGCTGATGCAGACGAGCGGAGAATAGACGGGCTTGCCATCCGAGCGGCGCTCGGCGGCGAGTTTATCGCGCAGCGGGTCGAGGTTTTCGTCGTCCTCGCTCTCGACGGCATAGACGACGCTCATGGTGGAATTGAAGACCTCACGGGCAGCGAAGCTGCCGATCAGGCCGATGCCGATTTTCCAGTCGTAGCCGAGCGGTTTGATCGCGGGCTCGATGAAATGGCCAGCCTGCCCGGCGAAGCTGTTGGCGAGTTGGAGAGATTTGTTCTCGCTATTGGTCTTCGGATAGGTGGAGGCGGCCCAGATGAGGATGGAGATGCCCAGAATGATGGTGCCAGCGCGGACGAGGAAGGCCTTCGCACGCTGCCAGACAAGCAGGAGGATGGATTTAAGCGCGGGCCGTTTGTACGGCGGCATTTCGAGGATCATCGGGCTGCTGTCGCCCTTCATCACGCATTTGCTGAAGATCCACGCGAAGACAAACGCGCCACCGGTGCCGAGGGCATAAAGCGCGAGCATGATGCCCGCCTGCGCCCAAGCGCCGACCTGCCCGACCGGAAACAAGACAGCGATGAGCAGCGAGTACACGGGCAAACGCGCCGAGCAGGAGGCCAACGGCGCGATGAGGATGGTGATGAGCCGGTCCTTCGGGCTGTCGATGGTGCGTGCGGCCATGACGCCTGGCACGGCGCAAGCATAGGAGCTCAAGAAGGGCAGGAATGACTTTCCATTGAGCCCCACCTTGCTCATCAGCCAGTCCATGATGAAGGCAAGGCGCGACATGTAGCCGGTGTCTTCCATGATGCCGATGAAGAAGAACAAGATCAGAATTTGCGGCAGGAAGATGACCACGCCACTGACGCCAGGCACAATGCCATTCACCATGAGATCGCGCAGATCCCCCGGTCCCATCATCGTTTCCACCCAAGCACCTAGATCGCCAAAGAAGCCTTCAATCCAGCCCATCGGCCCCTCGGCGACGCGGAAGATGAGGTAGAAAAGGATGCCGAGCACGAGCAGCAGGTTCAAAAACCCAAGCACGGGATGGAGGAAGATGCGGTCGAGCTTTGTGGTGATGGTTTCCTTCTCCTGATCGGGCCGCTTCAGCACCTCGGCGCAGAGTTTTTCGATGCTGCGGTAACGCTCAGCCACGAGATCATCCTCCCAGCCGGGGAAGGCGGCATCAATGCTCTTCCGTAGCTCATGCACTCGGTTCATCTGCGCATCGGCAAGGCCGTAGTGCGTGGGATCGTGATCAGAAAGCAGATAGAGCGGCTCCAGCAGCGAAGCCTTGGCATGGATCGCTCCCGTTTCGCACAAAGGGCCGCGGCTTTGCTCCAAAGCAGCACGTACACCGGCGGGAATGACGGCACTCTGCCATTTCGTGGCGGGCACGTCGTCGCGACTGAGGGCGAGTTTCAATTCGATGAGCCCCTGCCCGGTGACGGCCTGCGTCTTGACGACAGGGATGCCAAGCAGCTCACTCAACTTCGCAGCGTCGATGCGCCACTCGCGCTGCTCGGCCACGTCGGCCATGTTCAGCACTAAAATGGTCGGCAGGCCGAGTTCGAGCACCTGGCTGACCATGTAGAGATTGCGCTCGATGTTCGCGGAATCGACCACGCACACCACGCGGTCCGGCCGCGGCGTCTCGGGTCGGCGGCCAAGCAGCACATCACGCAAAACAGCCTCGTCGGGTGAGCGGGCGTTCAAACTGTAAGCGCCGGGCAGGTCGATGAGGCGGAGTTTTTTGCCGTGCTGGCTGTAGCACTCGCCAATCTTCTTTTCGACGGTGACGCCGGGGTAATTGGCGACCTTCTGCTTGAGGCCGGTGAGCAGGTTGAAGAGCGTGGTCTTGCCCGAATTCGGGTTCCCCACGATGGCAATCAGCGGCGTTTCGGAGGCGGTGGCACTCATGCGGCGGAGATGGCGATGAAGGCCGCCTCGTGATTGCGCATGGAAAGCTGCGACCCGCGCACGCTGATCTCGATCGGCTCACCCAGCGGTGCGCGGCGCGTCACACGAATGCGGGTGCCAGGAACAATGCCCATTTCCCGCAGGCGGGTGAGGCAGGACCGACCGGTGGGCATGGCCTGCACGATGGCGTCGATGCCAACAGGAAGTTCAGCAAGGGTGGAAGGCATTGGAGGGGGGGAAACGGGTTGGAAAGGAATACGAGCCTGCAAATGAGACTCTGTCGCACACTTGTGCGCAAGATTAACAAGCCGCGTTTCTTTGGCAACGAGGACTTGGCGATTGCCTCAAGAAGTAACGCACGCCCCTCAATCCAGGCTCAGTCGAGGGCCGAATCGGCGGCTTTTTGGGCCTCGTAGAGAGAGGCGATGCCAAAGGTGAGCGCGGTGGTGCTGGCGGATTGAAAGCCGTTGGCGCCAATCAGCGCCTCCATGTCCCTGCCGGAGGGAAAGCGCTCGATGGAGCCGCAGAGATAGACATAGGCCTCGCGCTGCCCCGTGATCCAACCGGCGATGCGTGGCATGATTTGCTTCAAATAGAAGAGGTAAAGCTGACGAATGCCTGGAAAGCGCGGGATGGAGAAGTCGAGCACGAACAGACGACCTCCGGGGCGCAATACACGGCTCATTTCCTGGAGAGCGGCAGGCCAGGAGGCCATGTTGCGCAGGCCAAAGGCAACGGTGAGGACATCGAATACCCCGTCTTGAAAAGGCAGGCTCAGTCCATCCGCAGCGATGAGTGTGTGAAAGCGGCGGGCCTGCGCCTCCCGCATCATCGGCACGGAAAAATCCGCGCCCAACACTCTCGCTTCAGGACAGGCCAACTGCACTGCCTGCGCTAGATCACCGCTGCCTGTAGCGAGATCGAGAATGCGCTGTGGATTGAGCGTGGCGATGCGTTTCGCCGTGGTGCGGCGCCAGAGGCAGTCGATGCCTAGGCTCAAAACATGGTTTGCCAACACATAACGCGATGCGATTCCCGCAAATGCCTGCCTAACGAATCCAGCGTCTTGCATGATGAACAAAAACCGGCCCCCCGAGGCGAATTGCCAAGGGGATGGTGCTCACGACTGGACTCGAACCAGCACGATGTTACTCACTAGAACCTGAATCTAGCGCGTCTACCAATTCCGCCACGTGAGCACATGGGGTCGGGATGACCGGAAGGCGAGTCTTAACCAAGGCAGGGATTTCTCAAGCGGGAAAATGAGTTTCTTCTGGCGATGCACCGATGCGAGGTTTAGTCGCACCGCATGTCCTTTCGTCTCGAAATGCTCCAAGTGGCCCGCCTCGCACCGAAACTGCTCGGGGAGTCGGCGGCGTTGGTGGAGACGTTTTATCGGTCACGCATCGCGCCAGAGGGCGGTGTTTTGGATCGCAATGACAAGCCCGATCTATATTACACCGTGTTCGGCCTCGAGGGTTTGCAGGCGCTGTCTTTGGATGCGGCAAAAATCCCGGACGTGAGACCGTGGCTGGCTGGTTATCATGACGGGGCGGGTCTCGATTTCGTGCATCTGTGCTGCCTTGCACGCTGCTGGGCGAACGCGGGCATGAATGATCTTCCCTTGGCCTCTCGCGAGACGCTGGCAGCACGAGTCGAGGCGTTTCGCTGTGCGGACGGTGGCTATCATCAAGCTCCCAACAGGAAAAAAAGCAGTGCCTACGGCTGTCTGCTGGCCTGGGGCGCTTATCAAGACCTTGGCGGACTGCCACCGGAGCCTTGGCGGCTGGCAGAGTGCATGGGCGGCCTCAGAACTCCAGATGGCGCGTGGTCGAACGAGCCAGGCATCCCCGTCGGCTCCACCACGGCCACGGCAGCCATGGTGGCCTTGCATCGGCACATGGACATGCCGCCTCCGCCTGAAGCGGTGGACTGGCTGATGCGCCAATGCCTGCCGCAGGGAGGTTTTCTCGCTCTGCCAGCCGCCCCCCTGCCCGATCTGCTTTCCACCGCTGTGGCCTTGCATGCGCTGGACGCGGTCCAGGCAGATTTTTCACGCCTCAAGGAGCCGTGCCTCGATTTTGTTGATTCACTTTGGAATGCGGCCGGTGGATTCCACGGCAACTGGACCGATGACACGCTGGACTGCGAGTACACTTACTATGGCCTGCTGGCGCTCGGGCATTTGAGCCTTTGAGGGCGGGGACGAGGCGCTGCCCTACCGTAGGTGAAGACAACGCTGCCCGCTGAAGGCGGGCACAGACGCTTGGTGAGGCTTCGCGTCATCGCACTCCAACTTTGAATTCGTGGGGGTTCTGAAGCCGCAGATCGAGAAACTGTGGCGGTTAGGCATAGGCACACTCACAACGACCCAACAGGAGTCGATCAGGAAGCGTTTCTGTGAACTTTTCAATCTTTGTCCAAGAACGCTTTAGCCGCCGGTTCAACCAGCGGCGCAGACGCAAAGTCACGCTGTGAATTCATCTCTGCCCACCCCGTTCTTTTTCATTGCCGCTGCATGTTTGGCGGTCATAATTCAAACTCGTGTAGTCAGGGGGATATAGCTCAGTTGGTAGAGCGTCTCGTTCGCAATGAGAAGGTCAGGGGTTCGAATCCCCTTATCTCCACCACGACAACCCAAAGCCAAGAGAGGCTGGCTGGTGTGGGCACAAACAATCCTTGATTGCCCAGGGAAGGAACAAAAATGATTTCTTCTGCGTCGCGCCCCAAGAAATCCCTTGTCGTGCGAGTGTGACCACCTCAAATAGCATTTCTCTTTTTCGTCTCTCATTTACCCAGGAGGAAAACACCCGTGAAGTTCAAATGCCCCTCATGTGACATGCAGCTCAAGGCCGAGCCTGAAATGGCCGGAAAAGTCGTCCGCTGCCCCGGCTGCAACACCAAGCTGAATATTCCCGCCAGCGTCGCCATGCCGACGCCTTCCGGCCTGCCAGCTCCTTCGGGACTGCCTGCTCCCAGTGGCGTGACACCACCTCCGGCCGAAAATGATGCCTTTGGAGCCGAGTATGAGCATGGGGCCTCCGCGCCAGAACAACCGCACACCGAGGCCCCCACCAGTGAGCATCGCGGCG
>JAJTDU010000026.1 GCA_021298725.1 Verrucomicrobiaceae bacterium
CGTCATTTCCGTGGCCGAAGATCATGCCCTGGAGGCGGTAGAACAGGTCGATCTCCACGCCGCGATAGCCCCAGAACAGCATGAGCAGTGCGAGACGCTGCCACTTCCCCTCCTGCGGGAGAGTTCCCTGCACCAGTTGGATGAACGTGGGCATGACCACCGCCGCGAACATGGTGGAAACACAGGCGAAAGCGAAGGACCAGCGCAGCTTGAGCGCGCCCAGTGACTCCCAGAAACCAGCGAGCGCCGGAACCTGGTAGTAGCTGACCACTAGGCTGATCGCGATGATGTTCAGTGCGAGGCACGACGCACGGTTCTGCCGAAACACCGACGCGATGGTGGCGAGGATGCCGGAAGAGGGTGCGGTGGCAGACATGGTCGGTTGATGGTTGAAAGCTGATTGTTGATGGCCCAGACACTGCGCCAGCCGCATCAGATCCGTCGATCAACCATCAACCATCCACTATCAACCACTTCGGAACTTACTGAGCCGATCTTGACCTTGCCAGCGGCAGCCTGCGCCGCAGCCTGTGAGGAAAAACTCAAAAGGGAAACGACCGACAAAAGGACAAGGAGAAAACGCAGGTTTAGGTTGCCGTGATCCATGCCACAGACCGAGTCAACACCTGCCTTTGCCTGCTTGCGATTCGGGCCGCAGCGGACATCCATGCGGCATGACCAACGATTTATTTGAAGCCATCACCAAGCACGGGGCCGCCGTGAATCTTTCCACCCGCGCCAAGCTGCACCTGACCGGCGCGGATCGTGTGCGCTACCTCAACGGCCAGGTGACCAATGACGTGCGCCGGGTGAAAGCGGACGAAGCCCTCTATGCCTGCGTGACTGACGCCAAAGGCCGCATCGCGGGAGATGTCGTTGTTCATGCCACCACCGACGCGCTGCTGCTGGATGCAGAGCCGGCACTGCGCGAATCCCTGAGCCTGCGGCTGGAGCGCTACATCGTGGCGGATGACGTGGAACTGACGGACGTGACGGAAGAATGGCAACTCTGGCATGTCTGGGGGGCTACCGCGCCTGTGGGAGTGAAATCAGCGCGCTTTGGCATGCCTGGAGTCGATGTCTGGCTTCCCGTGGGTGAAACGTTCGAGCCTGCATGCCAGGTGCTGAACGACGAAGCTCTCGAAACTTGGCGCATCTTGCAAAAAGTCCCGCGTTGGCCGCACGAGCTGAACGCGGAGACGTTTCCGCCGGAAGCGGGCCTTGAAACACGGGCGATGGATTTCTTCAAAGGCTGCTACATCGGCCAAGAGGTGCTCTCACGCATCAAAACCACCGGGAAGATGCCGCGCGAGATGATCGCTTTCGAGACAGAGACGGCAGTGAATGTCGGCGATGAGATTTGCACGGATAAAACCGTCGGCACAGTGACGAGCGTCACGATGCATCCCGTGACAGGATTCACTGTGGGCTTGGGAATGGTACGTCAGAGCGCTGTGGGCAGTGATTTGACAGTGTCAGGCACCGTTTTACGCAGGCGCTGATTTTTCAATTCGCGGGCCGCAGGTCGAAGCATACGAGCTTGTCTTTTTGACGCACCAGCAGCCTACCGTTGGCAATGGCGGGCGATGAACAGCCCATGGCATCTGTCTTGGCGCGGCCAAGGTCTTGATAGGCGGCATTCGTGGCCTTGAGCATGCGGACGTGGGTGCCGTTGTTCTCATAGACGAGCAGTTTGCCGTCGGCGATGAGCGGGGAGGTGATGGTGCTGTTGATTTCGTTCACGACCCACTTTTCCTTCCCGGTAACGAGGTCGAGGCACTGATGCTTCTCGCCACAGCAGAGATAGACATTGCCCTCGTGAATAATGGGGCTGCCAGTGTAACGGCGGGTGACCCAGAAATGCGACCACGCAGCCTTGGGCTTGCCATCCGCCTGCATTTGATAGGCGCGGAGACCGACGCCTTCGGTGCCGCTGTAGAGCACAAGCCAGTCGCCACTGGCCACTGGCGTACTCTGGCTGCCGCCTTCAACCGTCCAGACCAGCTCGCCGCTGTCGGGATTCAGGCCGTAGAGCGCGTTGTTGCCGTTGATGACGAGCACGGGACTACCACGCTGCGGTTTCCACCAGGTCGGGCTGGCGACGCTGCCTTTGGCGGCTTTTTGCTCCCACACGAGTTTGCCGTCGGCCTTGGAAAAGGCGCAGACTTTGCCAGCGGCCATGTAAACACGATCTCCAACGATGAGCGGAGACGCGGCGGGGCCGCTCATGCCAAGAGGCGCATTCCACACGAGCTTGCCGTCGTCCTCGTTCACACAAATCAACTCGGTGCTGCATGCGGCATACACTTTGCCATCCACCACCGCACAGGTGCTGGAGGACTGACGACCGCTGGGCTTGCCAGGCTGGGTGTATTTCCACACCTGCTTCCCAGAAGCCAGATCGAGGCACAAAATCACGTCCTGGGCCACTTTCACGGTGTTCGGCACGACGGCGATCATCTTCTCCTTCACCTCCGGCGGGAAGCCCTCGTCATCGAGCCATTTAGAAAAGGCGGCGGCGTTTTCAAACGGCTTGCCTTGCCGGTTCGACATCTTTTCGAGCCATTCCAGGCCGATGGCGTTTTTTCCGGCCTTGAAGCGGCTGGCGACCCACGAGCCGATGTTGATCTCTTCTTTTTCGGTGAGGTTGTCCTTCCGCCACTGAGTCACCCATTCGTCAAACTTCTCGCCACGCAGTTTCGGCAAGTTGAGACGGGTTTCTTCGAGCTTCTTGGTCAGTTCGGGGGAGGTGCCACGAAAGTTGAGCGTCTGCATGACCTCGGTATCGATCTCGCGCGTTTCAGAAACCACGCGCTCGTGCCAAACGACGCTCAGGAACACACGCTCTCCGCTCACCACCGGGCTGCCATGGCCGCCATATTCGTTGCTGGGGATGAACTCACTCTCCCAGACTTTTTTGAGACCTTCCGCCGGAAAAGTGTCCGCGATCGGGCTGGTGTCCTGCGAGACGCCGTTGCGATCCGGGCCACGCCATTGATTCCAGTCAGCAGCATGGAGAACCGGGGCGAGCAGCAGCAAGGAGGCGGGGAAGATTTTTTTCATCATGCGCGGCGTTTAACGCAGGTTTGGCGCATGAAGTTTCAACCACCATGCCGCTCGAATGATTGCGGCTGGGGAAATGGTACGCAGGGAGGGGATCGAACCCTCGACCAATTGGTTAAAAGCCAACTGCTCTACCGCTGAGCTACCTGCGCATTTCCGAAACGGGGGCGTTATTTATGCACAAGAGCGCCCTGCGCAAGCCGGAATATGCTCCAGAGCGGACTTTCTGAACCAACAGCTCAAGGCCGCTCTCGGGACGCTGGACGGGAAAAAAGTGGATTCCGGCCTGGGCGGCACCCTCGGCATCGCATCTGGCATCATCGCCGATGTGCAGACAATCCTGCGACTGCAGGCCCACTGCGGTCAGCGCAGCCTGGAACATGCGCGGATGCGGTTTGGCGGCTCCCACCTCGCTGGAGATCACGATTTGCTCGAAAAAACGGCTCAAATCATGCCCGGCAAGAATGCTGCGCAAGCGGCGGTCAAAATTGGAAAGCACCATCAGACGATGATCGCGCGAAAGGGCGTTCAAAGCTGGTGAAACGTCAGGAAAGAGGCGCCAGGCGGCGGGTTCGGCGTAGTGCTGGTAAAGCTCGTCAAACAGGCCGTCGAGCGTTTGCTCAGCCAAGGGAGCACCAAGCACCTGGGCAAAGACCTGCGCCACCAATGCGCGCCACCAGCCCCGATCATCGTCCACAGCCGCAGTTCCGGGCGGATACAGCGGCGGCGGCGTGGCTTTCCACGCGGCGCGGAATGCCTGCATCAAATCGTCAGGCATCGCCTCAACGCCGTGTCTGGCCGCAAACCGCGCGTAGGTCAGTCCGACAGGTTCCACTGGCCGGATGAGCGTGCCTGCGGCATCAAAAAAAAGCGCCTGCAATGACATGCGTGGGCATAAAAAAAGGGAGCGGCCATGACAGCCGCTCCCGTGATTGAAAATGGCTTACTTGGAGACGGTGTAAGGATTCTTTCCTGCGGCCTGCACCACAGGCTCCACGGGAAGCTCTGGAAGACGGCAGTGCCAGCTGGAACCCGGCATGGCGTGGCCACCGTGCAGGTCGTTCAGGCTGCCGACCATGTAGGGCTTTGGATCTTGAGGACGGAAGACGTTCCAGAAGCCCCAGTAGCCGTCGGTGACGGCGTCGCCGTAAGAAATGAGGCTGCTCTGATAGACTTTTCTTGTGGAGAAAAGTCCGCGCTTCGCGACGCCGCTGACCACTGCTGGGTAGCGACCGATCGCACGAGCGGAAAAGTCAGCGCCGTCATCAACGGTGTCCATCGTAAGGTCAGTGTAACGGTTGGCCTCACGATAAACGACATCATCCCCACGGCGGGCAGCATTGAAGGTGATGTTTGAGTAGTCGCGGCCTTGGCGGTCCGCCACTTTGCCACCGTAGTTGCTGGTGTCGTCGGTGATGTCAATCAATGTCGTACCAACCTGACCGACCCCCTGGCTCACGTAGCCGAGACCCCTATTAGTCGCAGGCGCTGCCCTGCAAGGCAACTCAGCCGTAGGACGCGTGTTATTACTGGTGCAAGAGGCGAGGAGTGAGAGCAAGGAGAGTGACAGCAGCAATTTCATAAGAAAGTCTGATTCTGTCGGAAACGGGGGGGAAATGTCAAAGCTAAAATCTGTGAATGTGGCGAAGCGCGGCATAAAAGACGCTGGATTGATGAAAGAGGGACACCCCGAGGGCGTTTTCGCGCCACCCCAAACCCTTGCCCCTCGTTTTTTCGTCCATGAAAACGGCTTTCCTTTGCCTACTCCTCGCTTCTTTTTCCGTGACTACCTCAGCCGCTGCCCCTGATCTCAAGGCCACAGCTGCTAAGATCGACGAACTGGTGAACGCCAAGCTGGCGAAGGAAAAAATCACGCCCAACAAGTCGGCTAGCGACGAAATCTTCGTCCGCCGGCTGTATCTCGACGTCGTTGGGCGCATTCCGACGTTGCTGGAAACCACCCAATTCCTCAAAGACAGCGATCCTGAGAAGCGGTCCAAGTTGATCGACGAGCTGATCGCCAGCGACGGCTATGTGCAGAATTTCTACAATTACTGGGCCGACATCCTGCGCATGAAGAGCCAGATGGTCGGTGGCGGTCAGAGTCTGCCCGCCTTTTACGGCTATTCAAACTGGCTCAAGTCCAGCCTGCGCGAGAACAAGCCCTATGACCAGATGGTGCGCGAGGTCGTCACCGCCGATGGCAAAAGCTACGAAAACGGTGCCATCGGCTTCTACATCCGGGATTACAACATGCCGCTCGATAACATGGCCGTGACCACGCAGATCTTCCTCGGCACCAGCATGGTCTGCGCCCAGTGCCACAACCATCCCTTCGATAAATGGACGCAGATGGACTACTACCAGATGGCCGCCCACACCTACGGCATGACGGCCAGCAACGGGCTGACCAACCCACTCTTGGCCCAGGCCATCTACGGCGGTGGCGCGGCGAAAAACAAAAGCAACCGCTACGGCGGCGCGGTAACGAAGTTCGCCCTGCCTGAAGGCATCGAGCGCAAGGACGTCGGTCGCGCCATGACGGAAATTCTCCGCCCCCTGCGCTACAACAACGTGCTGGACCAGACCGACAAGAAGGCGCTGGCTCTCCCGCATGATTATCAGTACACCGACGCGAAGCCCAAACAGAAGATCGAGCCGTTCATCCCCGCCTCCTTCAGCAAGGACGGTAAGATCGTCAAAGAAGATCAGCAGCCCATCACGTCTTACGCCGCGTGGATGACGAGCAAGGAGAACCCGCGCTTCACCACCGTCATCGCCAACCGCCTTTGGAAAAAACTCATGGGCCAGGGCCTCATCGAACCCGTGGATGAGATCACCGACAGCACCGTGCCGAGCAATCCGCAGCTCATGACCTTCCTGGAGGAGACGATGAAGACCTCCAACTACGACATGAAGGCCGTCCTGCGCGCCATCCTCAATTCCCAGGCTTACCAGCGCGAGGCCTACACGAAGGACGTTGAACTCGGTGAAGCGTACCACTTTCCCGGTCCCCTGCTCCGCCGCATGAGCGCCGAGCAGATCTGGGACAGCATGGTCGCGCTCTACAAGCCCAATCCCGACGCCCCAAGCATCGAAACCAAGGTCGAGGCAGAGATCGCCCTGCGCCGCATTGAGTGGCTGGACCGCGCCTTGAACACCCTCACCCCCAAGCAGCTGCAGGCCTGCACGGTCAAAGTCGCCCAAAAGCAGAAGGAACTCGCCGCCGAGGTACGTGCCACCCAGGAGAAAATGGAGGCCGCCTCCGCAGCCAAGGACGAGGAGGCGATTCGTGAGGCTCGCCGCCTCATCCAAAGCCAGCGCAAACGCATCGACGAAGCGGTGGACGCCATTGTGTATGACGCAGGATTCAAGCGCTTCGCTGAACTCGCTCGTGAAGGCAAGCTGGACGAGTTCTCCAAGGACAAGGAATTTGCCGAAGAAGTCGCCGCTGTCATCGAAGCCAAGAATGGCGAAGACCTCAGCATGGAGGAAGCGCTCGGCATCCTCGCCAAACAACGCCGCAGCAAGCTACAGGCGATGGCTAAGGCCCGCATGAAAGCCGACGCCGGACGCTTCAAGGTCGAGGAAAAGAATGATAAGTCCTCCCTCGCCACCTGGGAAAACTTCCGTGACACCTACATGCTCCGCGCCGCTGACCTGCGCAGCCCGGCCCCAAATGGCCACTTCCTGCGCGAGTTCGGCCAGAGCGACCGCGAACTCGTCGAAAACTCCAACGACGAGGCCAGCGTGGGCCAGGCACTCATGCTGCTGAACGGCAAGACCTTCAGCCAGCTCATGAACCGCTTCACCGTCATCTCTCGTGCCCTCGACAAGGCGAAGCAGGAGGGCGGAGAGTCGGTCATCGACACCGTTTATCTCAGTCTGCTCAGCCGCAAGGCCAGTGCCGAGGAAAAGGCCCTGCTCCAGCCCATCGCCGATAACGCCGACGCCACCGACCGTGGGGATGTGCTCTGGACCGTGCTGAACACCCGCCAGTTCTTCTTCATCCAGTAATATCGTGAGACAGGCTGTCAGCCTGTTCTTCCAGCTCTCCCGACGCGGAATGTGCGAAAACGCATTCCGCGTTTTTTATGCCATCACACCCTTCACCACCTCGCCCGCGACGTCCGTGAGCCTGAAATCCCGGCCTGCGTAGCGATAGGTGAGCCTCAGGTGATCCAGCCCGAGCAGATGCAGGATGGTGGCATGCAGGTCGTGGATGTGGACCTTGTCCACCGCCGCGTAGTAGCCGTAGTCGTCCGTCGCGCCGTAAGCCGTGCCCGGTTTGCTGCCCCCACCGGCCAGCCACATCGTGAATCCGTGTGGATTATGATCACGGCCATCGGTGCCCTGAGCCACTGGCGTGCGGCCAAACTCACCGCCCCAGATCACCAGTGTGTCATCCAGCAGTCCGCGTGATTTAAGATCCGCCAACAGCCCGGCAATGGGTTTGTCCACTTCGGCGGCATTTTTGGTGTGCCCTTTGAGGAGATCGCCATGCTGGTCCCACTGCACGAAGCCATCACTATGCGTTACCTGCACGAAACGCACGCCACGCTCGGCAAACCGCCGCGCCATGAGGCACTGGCGGCCAAAATTCGCCGTCACAGGATCGTCGAGGCCGTACATTTTGCGCGTCGCCTCCGTTTCGCCCGAAATGTCCTGCAAATCTGGCAGGGTGGACTGCATGCGGTAGGCCAGTTCAAACGAATTGATTCGAGCCTCCAGCGCCGCGTTCTCCCCGGTGCTCTCCAAATGCGACTGATTCATCTGCGCCACGAGATCAAGCTGCGCACGCTGCAAGTCCGGCGTCAGCGACTTGCTGCGAATGTGCCGCACCACCGCCTGATCGGCCGGAATACTGGCATTGCCCAGCGGCGTGCCCTGGCAATGCGCTGGCAGGAAGGCGGAGCCCCAGTTGTTCACGCCACCATGCGCCAGAGTCGGGCAGATCGTCAAAAACGCCGGCAGGTCGGAGTTTTCCGTCCCGAGGCCGTAACTGATCCACGATCCCAGGCTTGGCCGTACAAACGTATCGCTGCCGGTATGCAGCTTCAGCAACGCACCGCCGTGAGCTGGATTGGTGCCGTGCATGGAGCGGATCACGCACAGGTCGTCCACATGCTTCGCCACATGTGGAAACAGATCACTCACCGGCAGGCCGCTTTGACCGTATGGTTTGAACTTCCAAGGCGACTTCAGCAGATTGCCCGTCTGCGCGAATTTCACGCGCGGCAGCGCAAACGGCGGCGGCTTGCCATGATCACGGTCCAGCAGCGGCTTCGGGTCAAACGTGTCCACCTGGGAGGGACCGCCCTTCATCAGCAGAAAAATCACTCGCTTCGCCCGCGCCGGGAAATGCGGCCGTTTCGCTGCCAGCGGATCAATCACCGCCCCCTGGGCAGCCTCCAGCCCCAGCACACCCTGCAAAGCCAGATAGCCGAAGCCTGCGCACGAGCTGCGCAGCATCTCACGGCGGCTGAAGGGTTGGATAGGAGGCGGGACTTTCATGTCCAAACATACGGCCAGGATGGGCGTTGTCTTGCCCACGCTCTTCTCACGTCTCACGTCTCACGTCTCACGTCATCAACCCTTGTCTCCCCCTCACGGTCTCCATGCCTTGCTCCAGAGCACATAAGTTTCGTGCATCGCACGCTGCTCCAGAGGTGTCCATTCCAGGGTGCGCTCGTGCAGGCTCTTGTTTTCCCCTAGACGTGGATCACGCTCCACCGCGAGCTGGTAGTTTTCCAAGGCGCGCTGCGTGTTCCCGACTCCCCAGTAGCCCAGCACGAGCGAGTAGTAGTCGTAGTGGGCCTGATGCCCGCTGAGTTTCGCCGCCGCCTCAAACTCGCGTACCGCGTCCGCGTAATCACCCAAGTTAAAATAAGCCCAGCCCGCACGGTTGCGCATGGGCGCTTTGTCGCTCAGGGCCACCGCCCGTTGGAGATCGGCGCGTGCTTCGTCCTTCCGCCCCAGCAGCGCCAGGGTGTAGCCACGGTTCGAATAGGCCTTCGCATCCTCCGCATTGGCCTTGATCTGCTGGTTCAGGATTTCCAGCTTCGGTGTGCTCTGCACCGGCACTGGCGCTTGAGGATCAGCCGCAGCAGCGGGCATGGAAACGAGGAGAGTCAGGCAGAGCCAAGCAAAACGAGGAAGAATCATGGTGTGTGATGGGTTGGACTAAAAAACGGTGTTGCGAGTGGAGGATTGGCACCACGGGCGATGTTTTTCAGCAAAACGGCGGCGAAACGCTGCTTCAAGGCCGTGCTGCAATCGATAGCTCGATGATGCGTGCGCACAGATCAGGAAACTCAATGCCCACGGCCTTCGCAGCTTTTGGTAGCAGGCTGCTGCTGGTCATGCCGGGGATGGTGTTGATCTCCAGCACGAAGGGCGCTTGATCGCTGTCACGCAGCATGACATCGACGCGGCCATAGACTTCGGTGCCGCAGGAGCGAAACGCCTTCAACGCCGCATCCTGCACGGCCTTCGTCACCTCGGGGCTGAGGTCGGCAGGGCAGTGATAATTCGTTTTGCCGGTGCCGCCCATCCACGGGTACTTGTTGTTGATGTCGTAGAAGCCTTCCACCGGCTCAATGTGGATGATGGGCAGCACCTGAGCGCCAAGAATGCCGATGGTGAGTTCTTTACCAGCCACATAGTCTTCAATGAGCGTGTCCGAGCCAAACTTCTTCGCGTCTGCAATCGCAGCATCGAATTCGGCCTGATGATGGCAGATGTGGACGCCCACGCTGGAGCCTTCACGCGGCGGTTTGACCACGAGTGGAAAGCCAATCTCAAGCGACTGGCTGCCATCGAGCAAATAAGTCTGCGAACGCGGCGTCGGCACACCAGCGGCGATGAAGCGCTCCTTGCTGAGCAGTTTATCAAAGGCCACACGGCTGGTTTGCACGCCCGCGCCCGTGTAGCGGATGCCACGCTGCTCCAAAATGGCCTGAATCTGCCCGTCTTCGCCAAAGGTGCCATGAATCAGATTCATGGCGATGAAGGTGTCCGCTGGAACTTCGAAGTCAGGTCCGGTCACGTCGATCTCGCTGACCATGGCCCCCTTGCTGCGCAGCGCCTCAGCAACGCTTTCGGCGGTTTTGAGGGAGACTTTGCGTTCAGAGCCGGGGCCGCCCATGAGCAGGGCGATTTTCTTGTTCGTGAGGTCGAGCATGATGTGCAGATATGGAATGAGCGGGCCGGATTGGCAAAGGAATCCTGGCAATGTCCGTGCCATGCGCCACGTCCTCCCCGAAACCATGAAGTGGCAGCGCAGGCTTCATCGACGTTCACACGGTCTCCGAAGATAGCTGCCGCATTCCAACTGTGGAGATTTTCTGCGCATGGGCGGCAGTTTCATCCGTGCAGCTTTCATACTTGGATGGAGCCATTCCACTACAGCGCCGGCAACTTCAAATCCATCCCTTGCGGCTCAAAGAGCCTTGAGAAGCCACTCGCCTATGCCTTTCGCGTCTTGACCGCTGACTACGGCTTCCGTCTGGCATTCCTCGGCTGAAAAATCACCACGCCGGGCGATGCGTCCGGCCTTCCACACGTGAACTTCTCGCGGATACGGCCCCACCTTGCGTGGATCACTCCAGGTGTGAATGCCGAGGGTTTGCGGATTGACGGCAGCGGCGATGTGCATGGGACCGCTATCGACGCTGATGCAGAATTTCGCCTGCCGCATGACCCAGATCAGCTCCGGCAATGACGTGCGGTGACTCCAGTCGTGAAGGTGTGCGCCCGTGGGGCGCGTTGGGTCATCCGTCATACCGACGAGGACGACGGGATGCGGTGCCAGGGCATCGCAAAGCGCCTGCAAGGCCAAGTTGGAGAGCGATTTTCCCTCTCCCCGCGACCACGGATGCAGCGCGATGAATTCAGGTAGTGCTTCCGGCCAGCCAGATGGTGAATTGCCAGGCGTGAGTTCAAAGGTGATGTCTTCCGGCTCAATCTGAATGCCCAGGGCACGCGGCAGTTCCAGGTAGCGATCCACCGCATGCGCTCCGGCATTCACCGGCACGGTATGGTGGTAAAACCAGTGCGCACCTTCACGCGCATCCGAAAGACCGACGACGGACTGCGACCCACGCCAGCTGCTCGCAAGACCGCTGCGCAGCAGGCCTTGGAAATCGAGCACGATCTCTGGCTCCTCACGCGGCAGGCACATCCAGGTGCGCCGCCAATTCCAGAAACGCAGCAGACCGGCAAGGCCACGAAAGGTTTTGCGAGGAAACGGGATGACCTCGTCGATCAACGGGCTGCCTTGCAGGATCGGCATCCACTCGGTGTTGGCAAGCCAGCGAATCTTGAGATGCGGATGTGCGTCACGCAGCGCTTTGACCGCGGGCAGAGTGTGGACGATGTCGCCGAGGGAGCTTGGCTTGATGATGAGCGCACTGCGAAAATCTCGAAGGCTTGGCAATGCGGCGGGCATGCGGGGAAAAGGTCAAGGGATGGTCCAGGAGTCAAGCCTTCGTCAAGATGCGGCATCGGTTGCGTGTGCAGCCTCTTGACACCTTGACTGGCGCAGCTTTGACCTGCTCCAGACGCTTCATTTCCCCAAGGCAAGACGATCAGCAAGCAGCGAAGGCAGCCCTGCGGCACGGATTTTTGCCTGCGCGGTCTCGATGTCGTATTCGAGGCGACGAATGGTGATCGTCTGGGCCTGGACGTCGTAGATGGCGTAGGCGGCACGCCAGTCGCCGTCGCGAGGTTGGCCGACGCTGCCGACATTGACGAAATACTTCACCCCGCGCTGGATGATGACATCGGTGCCACGGGCGGCGCGCACGGCATCGTCCTTTTCAAAGATGCGCGGCACATGGGTGTGACCGTAGAAGCAGACCTGGGTGAACTGGTAGCTGAAGCTGGCCATCGCGTCGAAGCGATTGGTCACATAACCCCAGTTTCCGGGGGAATCGAGCGTGGCATGGACGATGGTGAAATCACGCACTTGGCGCACGAGCTTCAGGTCGCGCAACCACTGGCGCTGATCCTCACTGAGCTGCTGGCGGGTCCAGAGCAGCGCGTTTTGGGCCAGGGGATTCAATTCTTCGAGATTGCTCTCGCTGGCCGCGCCCTCATCGTGATTTCCACGCACCACCGGGCAGCCCAAATCCTGCACCGTTTGCAAGCACTCCACCGGATTGGCCGCGTAGCCCACGATGTCGCCTAGGCAGACGTAGTTGGAACAGCCCTGTTCCTGAGCGTCCCACAGAACAGTCTGCAGGGCTTCCAGGTTGGCGTGAATGTCTCCGAAAATGGCAAATTTCATCGTCTAGTTGGGTCGGCGATTCCCCACCTTCGGGACATGCGCAGGGAAATCAAGCATTTCGGCATCCGAAGCTTCCGCACAGAGTCAACGCCGACCCCGCAGGCTTGTTGCCACAGACGAACGGGGCGGATCACCCGATCCGCCCCGTTGCATTTGAGAAGGCACCAACAGCCAGAAGGAACACCTCTTTAAAAGATTACGACTGAACCGTCTCCGATTCGTTGTCTCCTGGCATTCTGGCAGAGTTCAAAAACAATGCGTCAGACGCTCGTAAATGAGTTGTAAGCAGGTTGTAAAACCTGCCCGATGAAATGGGCAAGGCCTGAAAAATAAAATCCGCACGCTTCCATTTAATCAAGTGGGTCATTTTTTGAGAAAAAACCTCAAATCAGGCCCAAGCATCGCCAAAAAAACAACCCGCGTGGCGGAGTCTCAGACTCCAACCCGCGGGTTGCGCTCGACACCCCAATCGTCGCTCAAAAGGTCATCTTCACCCCGGCCACGATCCCCCGCCCTGGCAGCGGCAGGCGCTCTTTCAGGATGGACGTGTGCTCACGGGCGTCCTCGTTTGTCAGGTTCATGCCCTTGACATAAAAATCGACCGTTCTCGGCCCCTGCACGAGGCGGTAGCTGAGAGCTAGGTTCACCAGGAAGTAGCTGTCCGTGCCGAATTCGTTGGCCGCCACCCGATCCTGTGGTGCGGCGTAAATGCCCTCCAATCGCGCCCCAAACGGTCCGCGCTCCCAAATCAACGCGCTGGAGAGATGGAACGGCGGAACACGTGGCAGCGAAGTGCCCGTACTGGCATCCCGCGCCCGCACCGCGTCCGCCTTGAACTCCAGATGCAGATTGGTGTCCGTTGGTTTGGGGTCTGCCGTCACCGGATGCAGCAGATGCAAGGTCGTCTCCAGTTCCGCGCCAAGGAACTCCGCGTCCACGGCACGATAGTTGAACTGCGGCGTGTCAGGAATCAAATCACCATCCGTGTCCACCATGAACCCGGCGGGAAACAGGCCGATGAAGCCGCTGTACCGGCTGTAGTAGCCGCCCACGCTGCCCGTGACCCAGCCGGTGCGTTTGCGCAGGTTCAGATCGAAGCTCACGGAATTTTCCACGCCCAAGCCAAAATCCCCCAGTTCAAACGTGTTCGTCGCCACATGATTGCCGTTCGCAAACAGCTCTTGATACGTTGGCGCACGCTCCGCGTAGGTGATCGTGAAAGCGGCGGAGTATTCCTCATTCGGCGTGTAAACAAAGCCCACCGAGCCGCTCAGATTGTCAAACTGACGTCCGCGTGCATCGCCAAAAATATCATTGCTTCGTGATCTTGTCTCAATGTGGTCATAGCGCCCACCAAACTGAAAACTCAGTGGTCCACGCGTGATGTCCTCAAAGAAAAACAGCGAGTTCGACTCCGTCACCGTCGGCGGGATGAATGCTTCCGCTCCGGCCACAAAAAAGTCGCTGCGCTCCGACTGGAAACCGACCACGCCCTCCATGCCCGCGACCTTCTCATGCTTCACTTCCAGACGGAAATCATAGCCGTCGTTTTTGAACACCGTGTTGTCCATGCCATCCTCAAACTCGACGTGCTCATAGTCCGACCACGCAAAGCGGTAGCTGATCTCCTTGATCTTCGGCAGCGGCTTGTAGAAAGCTCCGCGCACATCCAGACGCGTCTGGTTCATGTCGATAAACACCGAAGGCTCCGCAGGCGATCCGTAGTTTGTGTGAAACTCCGTCCACGAAAAACCGATGAAGCCGTCGTCCCAGACATAGCTCAGGCCGCCGGAAAGGCCCTCGGCACGCAGATTGCTGTTCATCGCGATCTTGTTTGGCTCGGGCGTGCCGGCCGGCAGAGGATTGCGCTCCTGCTCGCCCACCGTGCGCAGATTTCCAGGCACCCGAAAATCTTCCGCTGCCCGGGTGAAGGCCTCGAGATGAAACGCCAGCCCCTTCCAGCCACCTTCCAGCATGAAATTCGACTGGTAGCCCTGATCCACCGACGAAAACCGCCCACCCATCGAGCCACGGATCGTGCCATCGAGTTTTTCATCCACGATGCGACCATCAATCGCATTCACCACGCCGCCGATGGCGTTCGAGCCATACAGCAGCGTCGCCGGGCCGCGCACGACTTCCACCGACTTCAAATTTGACGGCTCAAAACTCAGCGCGTGATCAGGACTCGTGGCGGAGGCGTCCATCGTGTTCATCCCGTTCTGTAAAATGCGCACCCGGTCGCCGTCCAGACCACGAATGATCGGACGGCTCGACGCCGGGCCGAAGAACGAGCTGCTCACCCCCGGCATCCGCGCCAGCGTCTGCCCCAAAGTCGGCTCAATCGCCAGATTCAAATTCTGCCCGCCCAAAATCGACGCCGCTTGCGCCTGCTGATACAGAGGCCGGTCCAGCGGGGCTGAAATCACGATCTCATCCAGCGAAACAACTTCCTCATCGTCATGCGCATGCGCGGGATCATGCCGCTGCTGGGCCATGCCTGCCGAAGTGGCGAACACGAGGGCAAGCAGCAAGAGCGGACAGAAAGAGAAACGGGTAAGCGGATTCATAAGAGCACCCAATTAATGCAACCGCATTGCAGGTGCAACTTAATTGTTTTAACAATCAAGATGGAGAACGAAACGAGGAAATTGCTTGCCGATTGATGCTTCCCAAGCTTCCAAACCGGTCACACCGCGAGAGAAGAGAAAACCGCAGAGAAATCCATTTCAAAGCTCATCTCTGCGGTTTTCTAACCTCTCGCGGTGTTTCCATGCTGGGCTGCTGGGAGATTTCGCGGCGGAGCCGGAACGGCACGCCGGGAGGCCGGGGGCGGGTAGCGCGAACAGGCGGAGCGATTGGGACGTGGCATCGAGGAGATTGCCTGTCGTTGTCAATTTGTTGCACACTGACGTCATTTCCCCTGGTTATCACCCGACCGCCTCCACGCACCGTCCGCACAACGTCGGATGCTCGGCATGCGTGCCGACATCTGGGAGGTGCTTCCAGCAGCGGGCGCATTTGTGATGGCTGGATTCCGTCACAACGGCGGCAAGGTCGGTGCCGCAGGTGATTGCAGTAACTTAATTCATGCGCCCACCAGAATTTCCGAGCGCTGAATCATGGACTCAAACAAAGCTTTGAGTTGCTGCTTTTGGCGTAGCAACGGGCGGTTTGGATTCAGGGTTCGCTCCAGAGCCAAGCCCGTTTCAGACTCGCTCAGGCGGAGAAGGCGGGAGCCGTCTTTGAGACGAAGCAGGGTGATCTGGATGTTGTCTGTCTGCATGGGGTCAAGGTTCTGCAAAACCATGGGAACGCAACATGAGGTTCAGCGTGGCGGGACTGGCAGGGCCGAACTGGTCATGGGCGGCGTAGGCAGCCGCATCGAAATCGCCTTCATTGAACTCGATGAGGCTTTCCGGTGGATCAT
>JAJTDU010000185.1:0-2531 GCA_021298725.1 Verrucomicrobiaceae bacterium
CGGCACGGGCTTGTGGCGTTCGATTTGCATCCCAGCCTCTGGGTTGCGGACCTCGACCGTGATGATCTTATCGCCCACGAGGATGGGTTCGCACTCGCGGTTCGCGTGGCGGGTGATCGGGCGGAACTCGCGGACCCACACTGGCTTGCCATTGAAATCAAAGCAGCCCATCGAGCCGCAGCGATTGAAGAACCAGACGTGCTCGCCATCGGCGATGGGCGCAAAGACGGTGCCGTCGCTGAAAATGCCCGCCGTCTGCACCGGGTCCGTGCCTGGAAGATCGACCGTCCAGAGAATCCTGCCCGTGTTCGCCTCCAGGCAGTAGCCAACGATGTTGGGCTCCAGCCGGTCGCTGGATTCAGTCATCGGACGATGCGTCGTGACGAAGGCGCGATCACCCCAGATCGTCACCGCGCTTTGTCCGCCCTCAGGCAGCGTCGTGCGCCAGAGGATGTTTTTGCCACCCACGACCGACCACGCCAGCGGCGGCTCAGGCCCTTCGATTTTCCAGTTGAGGTTCGGCCCGGATGCTTGCGGCCAATGCTGGGCACAAACCGTGGCCACGAGGCCGAAGAAACCAATCAGGAGCGCACGGATCACACCAGGATTTCTTTGAGCGGCCCGGTGCCGGCGTCGAACTTCGCCGCCATCTTGTCGCTCAGGTTAAAGCAGTCACACTTCACGCCGGATACATTCAGCAGCGTCGAGTAGAGCGCATTGATCGGACGTTTGCCATCGAGCTGGGTGAAGCAGCCGGTTTTGAAAATGCCACCGCAGTTGCCGAGCAGCATCACCGGCCAGGTCGCGCCAGCGGTGTGTTGTTTGTCGGCGTTGTTGCTGGTGTAAACGATGAGCGTGTTGTCCATCATCGTGCCGCTGCCTTCGGGCACGCTTTCCAACTGCTCCATCAGCTTCACGAGCATGCGGCTGTTGTATTGGCGGATCTTGATCCAGATCGGATTGTCTGGCTGCTCCATGTGCCCCAGATTGTGCCCTTGCTCCTGAACGCCGAGCCCTTTCCACGAACCAAAGATTTCGCCCCGACCTGAGCCGATGGTGAGCACGCTGGTGATGCCAGATTTGAGCGCAGAGATGCCGAGGTCGAGCAGCACGTCGTGCCAGTCGGTCTCGAACTGCGGCTTGGTGTAACGATCATCCACTTTCGGCGCAAACTTCCGCAGATGCTCGGAAACGCCGCCGAGACGCCCACGCAGATCATTGATGTCGTGGAAACCCTTCACGTATTGCTCGTAGCGCTGCTGGTCCGCCTTCGGCAGGCTTTTGCCATCCGCGGCGGCGAGTTGCTCGATGCGGTCGAACATGTTCGAGCGAGCCTCATGCTGCTTGCGGATGTCCCCATCCGAGATGCCGCCGTAAAGCATCTGGTAGAGGTGATTCGGATTGGACTGCATGAATATCGGCTGCCCGGCTCCACTGGCCGACAGGTTCGCGACGGTGGGCTTGGCCTTCATGTTCTCCATCGAGTCCATGCCGATGCAAAGATGAGGCATGAGCGTCTGAGGCAGCACTTTGCTCAATTCATAATCAATCGTGGCCCCGAGGGGCGGCGCACCATCGTCGCCGCGATACCCGCCGAGTGCGCCGAAAAAGGCGCTGTGCGATGGACTCGTGTGCAGACCATGGAGACCATTGATGATGTGCAGGCGCTCCTTGAAAGGTTCCAGTGCCGCAATGGGCTCCGGCAGCTTCGCCTTGGCCAGCGAACCGCTGCTCTTCATGCCAGCAGGAATGCAGGTCCTCGGATCAAAGCCCTGATTCTGGAGGAAAAAGATCACCCGCTTTGGCCCACCACCGGATGCTCTGGAAGCCGCCTGGCTGATTCCAGGGAACCAAGGCGCTGCAAACGCCGCACCTGCTGAGGCGGCCATCTGACGGAGGAGATTTCTTCGATGCATCATAAGTGGCGCGTAAACGTGGCAAGGTCGGGTAACTTTCAGCCGCCGGGAAGGAAATGGGTGCTGGATCGCTGATGGACGGGCTGAGCCATCACGCACGCCCATACTTTGCACGCTCGGCTTTGCGGATGAACTTGTCCGCTTCCGGCATGCCGGGAACTTGCATGTTCGGACCGTCCCAGTCGATGCTCTTTTGCAAACGCAGCGCCACGATGCCGGACAGGCCGATCTCGGTGAGGTGTCCACCAAGATCAAAGTCGGCGAAGACCTTCGGACCGCCCTGGATGGCATCGACCCACTCGTCGATGTGTCCTTTCACACGTGGCAGCGAGATGGGGATCTGCTTGGCGGCGGGATGATTGTTCGCGCCAGTGAATTTCGCGTCGCTGTTGAGCTTCACATAGCAGTCGGAGTTCCACAGGCCGCTTTGGAGCTGTCCGTGCTCGCCGATGAGCAGACAACCAGTGCGCGGAAGACTGCCGAAGGTGCCGATGAGCGGCGCGGTGACATCTGCGGGTGGCAAATCACCGCCGGTGTAGAAATGCAGCCGCACCGGGCCGCGATCGCCACGCGCCGCGAAATGAAAATGCACGGTGCAGGCCGCGGCGAAGCTCT
>JAJTDU010000185.1:2544-7926 GCA_021298725.1 Verrucomicrobiaceae bacterium
CTCACCGCTCGGCCAGCTATGCGTGGGATGCCAGACGTGGATGTCGCTGATCGCGCCGAAGAATCCCGCGCCGATCAGTTCCATGCTGCGGCGCAGATTTGGCGACGCGCTGCCCTGATTGCCCGTCTGCGTGATCACCTTCGCCGTGCGTGCCATCTCGCGCAGCTCACGTGCCTCCGCGATCGTGTGCGTGAGCGGTTTTTCGCAATACACATGCTTGCCCGTATTCATCACCG
The DNA here is from genome assembly GCA_021298725.1 of Verrucomicrobiaceae bacterium. Lineage (GTDB taxonomy): Bacteria > Verrucomicrobiota > Verrucomicrobiia > Verrucomicrobiales > Verrucomicrobiaceae > Prosthecobacter. The sequence continues at coordinate 2,781 of JAJTDU010000185.1, forward strand.
CACGACAGATCGTCGCATGCCAGTGATCCGGCGTGGCGATGACGACTGCGTCGAGCGACTTCTCCTTTTCAAGCAACACGCGGTAGTCGCTGTAAACCGCCGCATCTGCCACGCCCGCGCCATGGCGCTTCTTCGAGTTCTCGATTTGCGCCGAATCGACATCGCACAGCGCACCGACGTGATGACCGATTTGCACGATCTTGCTCACATGCCCTTGGATCTGGCCGCCCATGCCGATGAAGCCGATGTTGAGCTTGCGCGCCGATTCACCGCGCAGCAGTCCAGACGGCAAAATGAGCGTGGAGGCCGCGGCGGCGGTGTTTTGGAGAAAGGAGCGGCGGTTGGTAGCAGCAGTGGGGTTCATGGCGGTTAGGAGGCATTCAATAAGCCAACGCGTGCGTCATTATTACATCCGGCCTGCCAGCACATTTTCTGGTGGTGGCCGACCTTCTCGTGAAAGATGCCCGTCCAGGCCGCGCTGTGATAGTCACGCCATGAAACACCTCCTTTTCCCGCTTCTCCTCGCCACCACCGCTCTCGCCGATGACGTGCCGCAGTGGCGCGATCTTTTCAACGGGAAGGATCTCACCGGCTGGGTGGATGTGAACACCAGCAAGGACACCTGGAGCGTCAAAGACGGCCTGCTCGTCTGCAAAGGCCTGCCTATCGGCGTGATGCGCAGCGAGAAGCAGTATGAGAACTTCATCCTGCACATTGAGTGGAAGCACACGCAGGCCGGTGGCAACTCCGGCGTCTTCGTCTGGAGCGAAGGTTCAACGCCGCCCGACCGTCCGCTGCCGAAAGGCATGGAAGTGCAGATGCTGGAACTCGAATGGCCCAAACTGCATCCCGCCAAAGACGGCCAGCCGAATCATCCCGGCTATGTTTCCGGCGAACTCTTCGGTGCGAACGGCCTCGAAGGCATTCCCGACAATCCGCGCGGCCGCCGCAGCATGTCGTGGGAGTTCCGCTGCAAAGGCAAAGGCGAATGGAACACTTACGATGTCGTCTGCGTCGATGGCACCGTGAAGCTCTCGATCAACGGCAAGTTCGTGAACGGCATCAGCCAGAGCACCGTGCGCAAAGGCTACCTGTGTTTGGAATCCGAAGGCGCCGAGATTCACTTTCGGAACATCAAGATCCTGGAACTGCCCGGCGGCCGCGTGACGCCGGAGCAGACGGCTCCTTTGGTAAAATAATGACGGGTAAAATGATGGATTGAATCCAGGTCATCATTCTACCCTCCATCATTTTACCCTATCAACGAGTTCGCTGACCTTCGTCGTAATCCGCTCCTCCACCGTTTCCGTGTAAGGCGCACGGTGTCCATACTCAAACATGCCGGTCAGACCTTCGTAGCCGCCTTCTTTGAGCACACGCAGGCTGGGGATGTAGCTGGTGAGGTCGTTGTTGTAACCGCAGACCCAGGTGTTGTTCCAGCCATAGGCCGCTTTGAACTTCAGCGAGTAATCCACCACTGTTTCTCCCGTCAGTGCGATGAACGTGAAGTCCGCGCCGATGCGCCACACTTGAACCGGATACTTCACCCGATCCGGCGGTAAGCCGAGTGTCTCGTATTGGCGAATGAAGTGCTCGAACTCGCGCTTCGGCATGCCGGTGAGGTTTGGAACACGTTGCTTCAACTCTTCGAGCGGAATCCCCGGCTGCAATTCCAGTTCCGTTTCACCCATCGCGGCCTGAATTGGCCCGCTGAGAGGTTTCATCGTTCCCGCGATCACCTGGCGCACCGCTTCGGCCAAAATCTTGCCATACATGGCCGCCAGCTCTGTCGCCTCGACATCCTTCCCACGAATGCGGGGCAGGGGATTCGCATCGCCGCCACAATTTTGCACAAACATGGCCATCGAGCCGGGAAACGAGTTCTCCAGCTCCAACTGTGCAAAGCCCGCGTAGTCGCCATTGATACTCAAGCCGCCGAGGGCCGTCGTGTGGCACGAATAACCAAACACGATGGCTCTGAGGTCATTTCCCGCCTTCACCGTGATCACTGGCACATCCTGATCCACCTGACCTCCGAGCGCACGACTCTCCGGCCCACGCGAACGCCGTCGATTCACCGCCACACCGGCCAAACCTTGCTCAAATGCCAGTTCCGCAGGCGCAAGAGCCGCGATAGCCTTGCCAATCACTTCGTCATACTTCGCATACACCATCGCCGTGTAGCGATCCTTCGCCGCAGCTTCCTCCGGCGTGAATTCATAATACAACCACAGCACATCCTCCGTCACCGGGCACGAGTGATTGTGCGACGTGTTCAAGATCAGCCGCTCTCGCGAGATGCCATGCTTCTCCGCCGCGTTTTTCGCGATCACCGCGATCATCTGGTCGCTCAGCCCCACCAAATCCGCCGTCACCAACATCGAGGTCGCGCCCGCCTCATCCTTGAGCGCCAGCGCTTTCAGCCAGATCGCATGCTCCACCCGCTGTGACATGCGTGTCTTGCCGCCGTAACCCGCCAGGGGCACGGATTCGGTCGGTGTGATGTCCGCCTTCGCCGCGCCGGCATGCCATCCTGCGAAAGCTGAAGAAGCAACCAGAAGGAAAAGCAGAAGCGGAATGGCTTTCATCGTAAACACGTTGAAGTGAAGAAGTGATGCTCGACTATCGCGCCGAACTCCTCCCGTCTTGCAGTTGCCCGGGCTAAAGCCATGCCTGCAACTCACCATCACCCAGTCGCCATGAAACCTGATCGCATCATCCCTATTGTCCTCCTCGGAGCACTGATGAGCCTGCCGCGCCTTGATGGTGCTCAGCCGAATGTGCTGCTCATTACCGCCGATGACCTGCGCCCGGAGCTTGGCTGTTACGGCTCGGTAGCGAAGACGCCGCATCTCGATGCCATCGCAGCACGCGGCACCACATTCACGCGTGCTTACTGCCAGCAGGCGGTGTGCAATCCCAGCCGCTCCAGCATGCTCACCGGCCTGCGACCGGGAACGCTCGGCCTCTACGTCAATGGCACGCACTTCCGCGAGTTGAAGCCGGAGGTCACCACGCTGCCGCTTTGGTTCAAGGATCACGGCTACACCACCCGCTGCACCGGCAAGCTCTTCCACAATTGGCACACGAAGGAGAAAGGCGATCCGCGCTCGTGGTCAGCCCCCGAATTTCTCCATTACGCCAATCACGGTGACGACACGCCGCAGATCAGCGGACCGCTCCCCGAAAACCATGCCAAACACACCCAAGGCCTGCGCAAATACGGCTCCGTCGGCATGTGGGAGTGCTATGACGTGCCTGACGAGGCCTACTACGATGGTCGCGTCGCCGCCGAGGCTGTGCGCATCCTTCCAGAGCTGAAAAAGAACGCCCCCTTTTTCCTCGCGCTCGGTTTCTGGAAGCCCCATGCGCCTTTCAATGCCCCGAAGAAATACTGGGACCTTTATGACCGCGACCAGCTGCCTGCTCTGAACCCGGCATGGCCTGCCAACGCACCCAAAATCGCCTCCCATCAAAGCACCGAGATTCTCGGCCCGGCGGATCAGCAAAAGCAGCCCACAGCGGAGCAGATCGCGGAGATGCGCCACGGCTACTTTGCAGGCATCAGCTACATGGACGCGCAGATTGGCAAAGTCATTGCGGCCATGAAAGGGCAAGGCCTCCTCGAAAACACCATCATCGTCTTCTGGGGTGACCACGGCTATCACCTCGGCGAGCATGGTCTATGGGCCAAAACGAGTAACTTCGAGCTCGATGCACGCGTTCCTTTGATCATCTCCGCGCCGCAGGCCGGGCAGCAAGGTGTGCAAACCGCCGCCCTTGTCGAAATGATCGACCTCTTCCCCACTCTAAACGCTCTCTGCGGCCTGCCTGCCGCGCCGGGTCTCGAAGGTAGAAGTCTGCTCCCCGTTCTGGAGAACCCGGCGGCCACGGTCAAGCCCGCCGCCTTCACCCAGCATCCACGCCCGGCGTATCCCGACCGCACCCCCACGAAACAACCCACACAAATGGGCTACAGCGTCCGCACCGCCAAGTGGCGCTACACCGAGTGGCGGCACTGGCAGACAGGCGAGATCGAATCACGCGAACTCTACGATCATACTTCTGATCAACCCGAGCTGGAAAACGTCATCGGCCATCCGCATGACCGGGGCGCTCTCGAAGAAGCGGAGAAGCTGCTGCATGCGCAGTTTCCGCTGAAGAAGTGATGTCCCTGTGACCTGCCGCTACTTTTTGACCTCCGCCGCCATTTCCAGCAGCGCATTCATGAGTTTCACGGAAGCTTGAGACTCGGTGTTGTTCGTGCCGGGCCAAGTTTCATAACCGCCGAGTTCAAAGTGACGCGGTGTGGGCATGTAGCCGTAGTAGCCGTGCGCCAACTCGACCATGAAGGATTTTGCGAATGGGCTGCGCTTGCGGAATTCGACGCCGGTCTCGGCAAAGGTCTCGCAGGGCGAGGAACCAATGCAGATGTCGCCGATGCGCAGGATTTGCGCGGGGAATTTGGTCTCCGGGCTGGCTTTGGCGAGGCGCTGAACGCGTCCAGCATAGGCCAGCGGCAGGTCTGCTTTGCCGCCTTGGATGCGTGGTGCCTTCGACTCGGTTTCCTTGGCCCAGGCGATGAGTTCAGCCGGGATGCTGCGCCACTTCACATCGAGTTCGCGATACTTCGCGGCGAGCGGCGCTTCATTTTGCCAAGTCAGCTTTTGCAAAGCCACGTTCACCTTCGCGGCCACATCTTCGGCGACGTAGCGCATCTGCTCATAGGGCTTCTTGCCCGGTTGGGCATTGCGGAAGTTGATGTTGTTGGCGTCGCCGCTGGTGCCGTTCGCCATCATCGCGACAAAGGGAGGAGAGTCGCCGCCGCTGGCTTGCAGCTTCTTCAATGCCTCGCAATACACGCCGTAGTAGTCGGCCGAAATGTCAGCACCAGTCACACCGCCGACGTAATGCAGCGAGTAGGCCGTATAGACGGAGATGAGCCGTCCGCCAGGCTCACGCAGCGCGATCAGGCTGATCGTTGGATCGGGTTCACCTGCAGGCTCCACCAGTGCCGGATTGCCCGCGCCCGGGTTCATCTTCACTTTGTCGATTTTACCAAACGGATTCGGCGGCATGGAGCCTTCCTTGAGGAACCAGCGGCGGATGTGCACGTGCTCCGGCACGTCCACGGTGCCAAACGCGA
>JAJTDU010000186.1 GCA_021298725.1 Verrucomicrobiaceae bacterium
AGACTTTGCGTCAGCCCGATCACGCCCGCTTTCGCCGCTGCGTAATTCGTCTGCCCGGCAGGCGAAGAGATGGCGCTCAGCGAGGCGATGTTCACGATGCGACCCTGCCGCTGCCGCATCATCGCGGGCAGCACCGCCTGGCAGCCGTGAAAGACCGCGTTCAGGTTCGCATCCAGCACGCGCGCCCATTGCGTCTGCGACATGTTCGCCAGCAGCGCGTCCTCGTGGAAGCCCGCGTTGTTGATCAAAACACCCAGCGCACCCGCTTTGGCCTCGATTTCAGTCAGGGCGGTCTTCCAGGCCTCGGGAGAAGTGATTTCGAGTGGGATCAAATCGGTGCGCTCAGGAAAACGTGCCGCCAGCTCCTCGGCGCGCTCACGGCGCTCACGCACGCCCAAAAACACGCGGCAGTCCGCCTCCTTCGTGAGGAAATACTCGGCGGTGGCAAGGCCCAGTGCCCCATTCGCGCCAGTGATCAGGATAGTGCGGCTCATGCCCCAGTCTTGGAGTTTCAAGTTCCAGGTTTCAAGTTCAGAAGGAGTTCATTTCAGGGATGCGCTCCAGACCTGCGGCGAACGCACTCCGGGCCGCGCTTCGCCGCCGGGAATGACGATTTGGCCGCTCCAGAGCACCGCGTTCGTCGTGACGAGTGAAAACGGCACTTCGCCCGCTGTGGACCAGGACTGCGATTTCAGGTCAAAGGCCAGGACCTCACGGGGAAAGCCGGGATGCTTCGATTTGGGCTCGAACTTCGCGTTCGCGCCGTCATCACCGCCGAGGATCAGGATTTTGCCATCGACCACTGGCGCAGGATTCGGCGCGGCGACGGCCACGCGGGGCATGCGCTCGGGTTTGCCATCGGGGCCGGGCTTCAAGGCCGCGCCGCTGAACAGATGCACCGCGCCGTTCGCCGCGGCCATGCAGCTCAAAATGCGTGGTTTGCCGGGGCAGGGGGGCAGTTCCTGCCATGGCGCGTTCTTTTGTTTCAAATCGAGCGCCCAGAACGTGTTCAGCGCCCTTGTCGCGGTTGGCGTTTCGATGCCACCGGCGAGGTAGATCACGTCATCGAGCACGCAGCCGCTCATGAACGCACAGGGTTTCGGCAGGAGCGGCAAGGGAGCTTCTTTTTGCAGCCAGAACACCTCGCGAAAATGCGCCGTGGCATTCCCGCCGCCCACGATGACGAGTCCTTCCGGCGTGGTGATGCTGACGCCGTAGCCGTTGGGTTTCGGCAGCTTGCCAAGGATGCGCCACTGACCGTCTGGTTTGTCGAGTGCGAAGACGCTGGCATACCAGAGCTTCGTGCCGCCTTCCCACGGCATCTTGTCGATGAAATGCGTCCCGCCAGCCACAATGAGCGCTCCACCGCTCACCCCGGCGAAGGAACCGGCGAAGCCTCGTTCATCAGGCAGCGGCGGCAGTTGTGACCAGTTCAAATCAGCGGCGGTGGCGGCAACGGTGAGGGACATGAAGCTGAGAAGCGTGCGGCGCATGGTCGGCACTTAACGCGGTTTTGATGATAGTTTCGGCACGTTCGGTGCTTATTTTGGCACTCCAATGCTTACCCTCTCCGGCAAATCCCACGGCAAATTCTGCGACGGCGTCTCGCGTCGCGATTTCATGCGCATCGGCGGTCTCGCCATGGGCGGCATGTCGTTGCCGGAGCTTTTGAAGGCCGAAGCGGAGGCCAAAGCGGGCCGCAGCTTCAAATCGGTGATCATGATTTACATGTGCGGTGCTCCGCCGCATCAGGACATGTATGATTTGAAGATGGACGCGCCGCTGGAGATCCGCGGCCCCTATAAGCCCATCAAAACCGCCGTCCCCGGCATCCACATCTCCGAGCATGCGCCGCGTCTCGCCAAGATCATGGACAAGTTGGTGCCCATTCGGAGCATGTACGGCTCTCCGAATGGAGCGCATGACAGCTTCATCTGTTACACGGGCAAGGCACCGCCCCCGAACGGTGGTGGCGCACCCACGGGCCGTCTTTCGGACCCGCCTTCCTTCGGTTCGGTCATTTCCAAGCTCAATGGCCAGGCGGATCCCGCGATCCCTGCCTTCGTCGGCCTCGCGCCCAAGGCCGGTCATCCGCCCTACGGCTCACCAGGGCATCCCGGTTACTGCGGTAACACGCACTCTGCCTTCCGTCCGAACGGCGCGGGCGTGGAAGATCTCCAGCTCAACGGCATCACGCTCGACCGCCTCGAAGACCGTCGCTCGCTGCTCGATGGGTTCGACAATTTCCGCCGCGAACTCGACTCCAGCGGCCTGGTCAGCAGCATGGACGCCTTCAACCAGCAGGCGCTGAACGTCCTCACGTCGAGCAAGCTGCTCGCCGCGCTCGATTTGACCAAGGAGACCCTCAAAACGCGTGAACGTTACGGCAAAGGCGATCCGAAAAACTACGGCGACGGTGCTCCGCTCAATCTTGAGCATTTCCTCCTGGCCCGTCGCCTCGTCGAGGCTGGTGCGCGGGTGGTGACGCTGAATTTCGGGCGCTGGGACTTCCACGACAACAATTACCCGCAACTCCTGCGCCACCTGCCGCTCTTCGATCAAGGCATGAGCGCCCTCGTCGAGGATCTGCACGAGCGTGGCCTCGACCAAGACGTGGCCGTCGTCGCTTGGGGCGAATTTGGCCGCACACCGATCGTGAACAAAGACGGCGGCCGTGATCACTGGCCGCGGGTGGGAGGCGCGTTGCTCGCTGGTGGCGGTCTGCGCACCGGTCAGGTCATCGGTGCCACCGATAAGCTCGGCGGCGAACCCACCGAACGGCCCGTGCATTTCGGCGAGGTCTTCGCCACGCTCTACAAGCACATGGGCATCAATACCGTGAAGACTACGCTCAACGACCTCACCGGTCGTCCGCAATATCTCACGGACTCCTGGCAGCCGATGCCGGAGCTGATTTGAGGTAGATACGTGTGTTGCCTCGACTGGCTTTAGAGCGTAGGCCTCTGCATGCTCTCGATAAAGACCACACTACCCGAGGGGCTAACTCTCAAAGAAGGCGATGAAGCTGATTTGCGCGTGGTCATTCAAGATGGCGTCTTGGTCGTGACCAAGGTTCTGCGGCAAAAGAGCTCGGAATCCCCCACGCCCGACTACAAGGTCAAGCTGGGGGCCTGGAATCGAAAGTAACGCGCGCGGAAAGGCTGGGCGGAAGCCGGGCGTATTTCGTGGCGCATGTCGTTCCCGCATCCAGTTCATCCCATCAGCCGCCGTGACATGATTCAGGCGGGCGCGGTCGGTTTGCTGGGCCTCGGGATGAATCATCTCAGTGCGTTGCAGGCGATGACCGCAGCCACGCAGCCAGCACGGGCCAAATCGGTGATCTACATCTTCCTCAGCGGCGGCCTGGCGCAGCAGGAGAGCTTCGACATGAAGCCGGATGCGCCGATGGAGTATCGTGGTGAGTTCAAGTCCATCCGCACACGCACTCCCGGTCTGCACATCTGCGAGCATTTGCCGAATTTGGCGCGCATTTCGAACAAGTGGTCTCTCGTGCGTTCGCTCACGCATGGCAGCAGCGATCACTCGCTGGGCCATCACATCATGCTCACGGGCCGCAGTGATACGCCGCTCGGCTTTGATCCCAGCAAGCCAAAGAAGTCCGATCATCCCAGCATCGCCGCGCTGGCCACCGCACTGCTGCCAAAGCGCCAAGACAATCTGCCGCCATCCAACGTGCTGCCAGACAAGCTCGTGCATCGCGTGGGACGCACGCTCGCCGGCCAGTTCGGCGGCATGCTCGGTTCGCAGCATGATCCATGGTTCTTGGAGATGTCGCCTTATCACCCGGATCACTATGGGGCCTATCCGCAGTATCTGTTTCATCATGAGCGGGGCTTTGAAAAAGACGAGAAGTTGAAGTTCCAGGCCCCGCATCTCTCGCTGCCGCAGGGGCTGACGCTCGATCGCGTGATGGATCGCGTCTCGCTGCGCAACGCGTTCGAAGCACAAACCAATGATCTCACCGCGCTCGCGGGCGATGAAGCCTTTGATTCCACCCGCCAGGCCGCCATCGGCCTGCTGAGCAACCGCAAGGTGCATGACGCGTTCAGTTTGGAGAAGGTCGATCCCAAGCTGCTCGACCGCTACGGCCGACACAGCTACGGCTGGTCGCTGCTCATGGCCAAAAACCTCGTGCAAAGCGGTGTGCGGCTCGTGCAGGTCAATCTCGGCAACAACGAGACTTGGGACACGCACCAAGCAGCGTGGCCGAATCTGAAAAACTTCCTGCTGCCGCCGATGGATCAAGCCGTGAGCGCCTTGATCGAAGATCTCGACGCCAGCGGCCAGCTGGATGAGACACTCATTGTGATGGGCGGCGAATTTGGCCGCACGCCGAAAATTTCCAGCATCACCCCTACGGCTCTGCCAGGCCGTAATCATTGGGGCCATGCGCAGAGCATCCTGCTTGCAGGCGGCGGTATTCAAGGCGGCCGCGTCATCGGCGAGACCGACAAAGTTGGTGGCTATCCCATCAGCGATGCCCAAACGCCGGAAAACTTCGCCGCCACGATCTACGAAGCGCTCGGCCTACCCCGCGAAACCATTTGGAAAGACTTCACCGGCCGCCCGCACACGCTCTACATGGGTTCGCCGATGGGTGGGCTGACCTGAAGCGGTCCGATTAGTCCGCTCATTTTTCAATCAACGCCACGGCGGCAAGAGAGATGTCAATCACCCCGTAGGTTTGCGCCAACCAATTCACCCAGCCATGCTCAACATCTATTCCCAATCCAGCGGCGGCTTCTGCGATGGTGTGCCGCGTCGAAACTTCCTCAAAATTGGCGGCCTCGCCATGGGTGGGCTGTCGTTGAATGACGTGCTGCGTGCCGAGGCGGCGCAGAAGGCGGGTAAGTCGCACAAGGCGGTGATCATGGTCTTCCTGCCGGGTGGTCCGTCGCATCAGGACATGTTTGATTTGAAGCCGGACGCGCCGAGCGAGATCCGCGGCGAGTTCAAACCCATCTCCACCAACGTCCCCGGCATCCAAATTTGTGAGCACCTGCCGCGTCTCGCCAAGATGATGGACAAATGCACGCTCATCCGCTCGCTGGCCGACTGCGACAGCGGCCACGATGCCTTCCAGTGCCTCACCGGCCGCAGCGCGAAGCGTCAGCCGCCTGGTGGCTGGCCGTCGATGGGCTCCATCGTTTCCAAGCTCGAAGGCTGCGTGAATCCTGCCATGCCCGCGTTTGTCGGCCTCGCGCCGAAGATGGGCCACATGCCTTGGGCGCGCACGGGTGAGCCGGGCTATCTCGGCGTCGCGCACGCGCCTTTTCAGCCGAATCGCGGCGGTGGCACGGAGGACATGTCGCTCAATGGCATCACGCTTGATCGTCTTGGTGATCGCAAGACGCTGCTGAGCAGTTTCGACAGCCTGCGCCGCGATCTCGATGTCACCGGACTCATGGGTGGTGTGGATGTCTTCAATGAGCAGGCGCTCAATGTGCTCACGAGCCCGAAACTGCTCCATGCGCTCGATTTGAGCCGCGAAGACCCGCGCATCGTCGAGCGCTACGGCCAAGGCGAGAACCGCAACCGCGACGACGGTGGTCCGCGCCTCACCAGCCACTTCTTGATGGCCCGTCGCCTGGTGGAAGCCGGTGCGCGCGTCGTGACGCTTGCCTTCAGCCGTTGGGACTATCATTCGAACAATTTCGGCCAGCTTCGCGAAGACTTGCCGCTGCTCGATGCCGGTCTGACCGCGCTCATCACCGATCTGCATGAGCGTGGCCTCGATCAAGATGTCTCCGTCGTCGTGTGGGGCGAATTCGGTCGCACGCCGATGATCAACAAGCAAGGCGGCCGCGATCACTGGCCGCGTGTCGCCTCCGCGCTGCTCGCCTGCGGCGGCATGCGCCATGGTCAAGTGATCGGGGCCACCGATAAGCACGCTGGCGAACCCACCGACCGCCCCGTCGCCTTCGGCGAAGTCTTCGCCACGCTGTATAAGCAGATGGGCATCGACGTCACGAAAGCCACACTCAAGGATCTCACCGGCAGACCGCAGTATCTCGTGGATGGCAATCTGCCGATGGCGGAGCTGGTTTGAGTCTTGCCATCGGTGCTCCATTGGAGTATAGAGGCGCGTGGAGTTTATTGAGTTTTCCCACTTCGCCAAGA
>JAJTDU010000027.1 GCA_021298725.1 Verrucomicrobiaceae bacterium
ATGTCGAAGCCAAGGAGAACCACATCCCAGGCCTCGCGGCGGCGGTGGAGACGTTTTGGAAATAGGTGCACAAAACGCTAGCGGCCCGTTTGGCTGGGGCTAGCCGCTTTTTGCGGCGGAGTCCACCTTACCAATCAACAGCTCCTCAGTGGTCCTTGCCGCAGACCATGCACATGAAGCGATTGCCGCGCCCCTGCATTTCGTAGGCCTTCCCCGAGCAGTAGGGGCACTTCACGGCCACGAAGTTCCGTAGAAACCAACGCGTGGACATTGCCACGACCACACAGCCCACCAGCATGACCTGCATGGGCGAAATGCGGCGCTCATCGAACCATTCCCAAATCAGGCTGACCAGAGTACAATACAAAGCCCCTAGGAGAATCGGACCTAAAAAGCAGAGGGCGAAGTGTCGCGTTGAAGTCATGCGAGAATAGGCATTATTTACGACGCAACGGCTTCGCGCAAGCCTTTGCGCATTACATCCAGAGGAGCGGGGCGGCCAAACCAGTGCTCAAAGGAGATCGCGCCCTGGTGCAGCAGCAGCGTGAGGCCATCCACCACCTTGGCACAGGCTTGTTTTGCGTCCGCCAGCAGGAGCGTCTCGCCACCCGCACGGTAAACCATGTCAAAAACGAGGTGCCTCGACTCCAGCGCCGCAGCGGGCACCAGCCTCATGTCACCGTCTTTCATACCGAGCGAGGTCGCATTCACGATCAGGTCACACTGGGTCATTTGGTAGGCTAAATGAGCCTCATCCATTTCCACCACGCCCAGCAGCGACGTTTGGCCGATCTCACGAATTTCCTGCATCACCGCCTGCGCTTTATCGAGCGTGCGATTTGCCAAAATTAGACTCCTACAGCCCTCCAGCGCGCATTGCACCGCCACTGCCCGCCCGGCACCGCCGCCGGCACCGAGAATGAGCACGCGCAGATTCTTCACGTCGGCTCCGAACGCCTCTTTCACGCTGCGGAGGAAGCCGGGACCATCGCTATTGTAGCCATGCAGTTTGCCATCGCGAATCGCCAGCGTGTTCACCGCGCCGAGCTGCCGCGCCAGCGGGTCGATCACGTCCACCGCGTCCAGCGCCTCAAACTTGTGTGGAATGGTGATGTTCACGCCGAGAAAACCACAGGCCGCAAATTGCCGGAACGCCTCTGCCACCCGGCCCACCGGCACCTGCACGCGGATGTAGTGCGCATCAATGCCGGAGGCCTGAAGTGCAGGATTATGCATCTGCGGACTGCGCGAGTGCGCGATGGGATCGCCGATCACAGCCAGCCGTGCGGGCGGCGTAAAGCGCCCCGCATCCCAGTTCATCAATTCGTCAAAGGTCAAAAACTCTCCCACGTTGCAGTCATGCTGCGGAAGGCTGCGCTGTCAAAGCACGGCGCAATTTTCCACTCGACACCTCGTTCTAAACACGCTGCAGTCAGCCTCCCCTGACAAAACCCGTCATCCAACCATGAAATTATTCCTACCCCTCGCCACCCTAGCTCTCGCTGGTGGTCTTTTTTTCCTCCAGGCCGCCGACAACACCGTCAAACCGCTGCGCGTCCTGATCGTCGCCGGTGGCTGCTGCCATGAATATGACAAGCAGACCATGGCGCTCAAAGAAGGCCTCGAGTCCCGGCTCAACGCCATTGTCGATGTCGCCTACAACCCGGACAAGACCACCAAGGCCACCTTTGAAATCTACAAAGCCAAGGACTGGTCCAAGGACTTCGACATCATCGTCCATGACGAATGCAGCGCCGATGTGACCGATCCGGCTTATGTGAACGCCATTCTCGACGCCCACAAGGCCGGCAAGCCCGCCGTGAACCTCCACTGTGCCATGCACAGCTACCGCTGGGGCAATTTCCGCGAGGCGGTGAAGCCAGGTGCCGACAATGCTGGCTGGTATGAAATGCTCGGCATCCAGTCCACCGGCCACGGGCCGCAGCAGCCCATCTCCATCACCTTCACCGACAAGACACACCCGATCACGCAGGGACTCGAAGACTGGACCACCATCAACGAGGAGCTTTACAACAACATCCAGATCCTCACCGGCAAGCCGCTCGCCACCGGCGTGCAAATCGTCCCGCCGAAGGCCAAAAAAGGTGAAACGCTGCCACCTGATGCCAAGCCAACGAAGGCCACCGCCGTCGTCGCTTGGACCAATGAGTTCGGCCCGAACAAGACCAAAATCTTCTCCACCACCATCGGTCACAACACCGCCACCGTCAGCGACGCCCGCTACCTGAACCTCATCACCCGCGGCATCCTTTGGGCCACCGGCCACCTCAACGGAAACGGCCAGCCGGAACAAGGTTACGGCAAGTAAGCCGTAAAGCTCCTGAACCAATTAATCATTCCGGGCCACATGCATCCCATGTGGCCCATTCTTCTTATGCGCCCAGCCCTCATCCTTCTCTGCCTCGCTTTTCCGCTCTATGCCGACGAGCTACCTGGCCATTCCGCGCATGGTGAAGCCTTCAATGAAGGCCCGCGCCAGGCCGCCGTGCTCATTCCAGGCTGTGGTGATGCAGTGAAGTTTGCCATCAGCACCAAGAAACCGGAGGCGCAGCAATTCTTCACCCAGGGCGTCGGCCAGCTTCACGGTTTTTGGTATTACGAGGCCGAGCGCAGCTTCCGCCAAGTCGCCGCACTCGATCCTGACTGCGCCATGGCCTACTGGGGCATGGCCATGGCGAATGTGAACACCGAGAAACGCGCCAAGGCCTTCACCGAAAAAGCCGTGAAGCTCAAGGACAAGGCCAATGCCCGCGAGAAGCAGTGGATCGGCATGCTGGAGACACTCTACAAAGATGACAAGCGCGACAAAAAACAGCGCAGCCTCGACTGCATCAGCGACCTCGAAAACCTCGTGCAAGACGACCCCAAGGACATCGAGGCCAAGGCTTTCCTCGTCTGGCGCATCTGGTTCTCCCGCACCGAGGCCCCCCTGTCCAGCAACCAGGCCGTCGATGCGTTGCTTGATCAAATTTTTGCCGCATCGCCCAATCATCCCGCCCATCACTACCGCATCCATCTATGGGATCAAAGCAAGCCGATCCGGGCCCTCGCGTCAGGCGCTCAATGTGGCCAGACCGCGCCCGGCATCGCCCACATGTGGCACATGCCAGGCCACACTTTTTCCAAGCTGAAGCGCCCCGATGACGCCGCCTGGCAGCAGGAGGCCAGCACGCGCGTCGATCACGCTTACATGATCCGCAGCTTCATTCTGCCGGACCAGATCCACAACTACGCGCACAACGAAGAATGGCTCGTGCGCACCTACAACGACCTCGGTCGCGCCAAGGATGCCAGCGGCCTTGCCCGCAGTCTCATCGGCATTCCGCGTCACCCCACTCACAACACCCTCGACAAGCAGAGCACCTCCAGCAGTTACGGCCGCACACGCTTGATCGAAACCCTCATCAAATGGGAGCTGTGGGACGACTTGAAGGCCTTCACCGCCACCCCAGCCGGACAACCTTCGCATGATGTGACCCGTCTGCGTGCCTCGGGCCTCGCTGCTTATCATCAAAACGATGCCAAGCTCATTGCCGCCGCGCTCAAAGAACTCGAAGCAGTCAAACTGCCAGACAAGCCGGTCGAGGCCAAAAAAGCAGACTCCACGGCCAAGGCGAAGTCCGACAAACCTTCCAAGCCTGCTGAAAAGCCCGAGTTAAAGGCCAAAAACAACGCCATCGCCGAATTGAAGGCTCTCGCTGCTATTCTCGACGCCAAAAAGTCCAAAGCCCATCAAAACAAGCTGCTGGAAGCTCTCAAAGACACCGACGTTCCCAAAGAACGCCTGGCCAGTTACTGGCTCAAACTCGACAGCAAAACCAAGGCCTTCGACCTCACCAAGAACTTCACCCAAGACCTCGCCGGTCTTGCGGCCAAAACCGAGGTTCTGCACGCCTGCGGCAAAACCGAAGACGCCAAAAAAGCCTTTGAAGAGACCCGCAAGCTTGCCTTTGCGATGGATCGCGACCTGCCCGTCGCCAAACGTCTCGACACGCTCGCCAAGACCTTCGCCATCACCGGCGACTGGCCTGCTGCCACGCCCAAACGCACGGACAGCGGCACGCGTCCCTCCATCACAAGCCTTGGCCCTATTCACTGGCAGCCGCCTGCGGCTCCGCTGTTTGAAGCGCTCACGCTCGACCATAAGCCCGTCAAAAGCACCGACTTCATTTCCAAAAAACCGACCTTGTTCATGTTCTACCTCGGCCACGACTGCGGCCACTGCGTGGAGCAGATCCAGGCCTTCTCCAAGGCCGCCGCCGACTTCGACAAAGCCGGCATTCAACTCGTCGCCGTGACTTTGGAACCAACACAAGTCGCTGGAAAAATCCGCGAGAAACTTTCTCTCAAAAAAGATCAGCCCCTCCCCTTCCCCATCCTGTGCGACAGCAGCCTGGCCTCATTCAAAGCAGTCCGCGCCTACGACGATTTCGAGAAGGAAACCCTCCACGCCACCCTGCTCATCGACTCCGCCAACAAACTACGCTGGCTCGACATCAGTTGGCAGCCCTTCAGCGATGCCAAATTCGCCTTGGAAGAGTCCAAGCGCCTGCTCAGATTTTGAGGTGAGTGGACGGCCTCAAGCCCAACTCCAAATACAGTTTTTTACAAGGAACGGCGGATTCAAACCCAGTTGCTGCGCTGCCGCCGGGTTAAGATCGATCCGTCCCGCGACGCCCAGACGGTCTTCGACTGCGGCTTGAATGGTCTTGCCGTTGATGGTGACGTTGACCACCCGGTGCGCTGCGGCATTGACGCTCCCCCATTTCGCAATCATGTCGTCTTTGTGAAGCGCCACCATCGGCGTGTGGGTCTGCGCTGTGATCTTCCCGAATTGTCCAATGCCGTTGTCGCCCACTTTGAAACACGATTGATCGGTCTTCCCGGTGGCCTTGCACTTTTCAAATGCCTTCACATCCGCCGGGTCCGCAAAACTGGAGGCCTCCGCCTTGAATCCGGTGCCTCCACTGCCGATCGTGGCACTCCCGTCTCCATCGAGTTCATCGTTAAGCGCTTGTTGGGAGACAGGTCCCCAGAATCCGTCGGCCTTGACTCCCAGCAGCTTCTGAATTTTGGCCAGTGTGGGGTTCCCTTGCCCAGCAGTCCTCCCAATTTCAGCGTTGAGGGCTTTCTGCGATTTGGGTCCCCAGATGCCGTCGGGCTGCGTGCCGAGGATCGTCTGAATCTTTTTGACGCGGGGTGTGCTCATGGCTGTGCGGTGGGGTTTGGGCGTGGTTTGGGTTGGCGGGCTAGAATTTGGCAAGCACCTTGGCCACCTCGGCGTCCGTCATGACTTTGGCGATCTCGAAATGCATCCCGTCCCTTCGGGAGAAATGACCACCCCAGTAGAAGCCGAACTTGTGAGCGACAGGCACGAGTTCGAAAACGCATCCCTTTTCGCCGGGACGTGCTGGCTCAGGCGGCGAAGGAACCGTCCCAGGTGAGAATATGCTTCAGCAGACCCTTGCGACCCCATGCGGCCCACAATCCCTGAAGTTGCAGCGCACCGAGGCGATGGAATCGCGCCTTTCCGCTGGTGCCAGCACCTTTGATTCCAATCAACTCGGGCACGGCCACCCGGACGACTTTGGCCGCCTCGAAGTCATTGGTGATGCGGATGGACTCTTTGCCAAAATCGCCTCCAGGTGCACCCACGAACTTGAGAGGTCCAAAGATCGCCTGCCGTCCCGCAGAACCGACGATGGCTTCGAAATTCGGTTCCGCAGGATATTTAGCCTCGGGCTCTGCGGTGAAATCCACAGCTTCGAAGCCAAGTTGCATGGCGACACCGAAGGATGCGTTGCCCACGATCCCGTCGTCTTTGAGTTTATGTGCTTTTTGAAAAGCGCGGGTAAGTTTTTCGGTTTCAGGACCGAAGATACCGTCACGCGCTGAGGTAAAAATAAAGCCCTGTCCATGCAGGAAGAGCTGCCATTGTTTGATGTCGTCGCCTTTCAGGCCTTTGCGCAGGACTCTCATAATGCTTGGATGTGGTACGTTGGTGTTTGGGTTGAATTCAAAATGCGAAAGGGCATGGATGCCACGAGGTTGGAGTTCTTTAGAATCCAGCCAGAGAAGACACCGGATAGGGCAGCGTGGCATCATCAGCCTGGCCGAGGATGCGGTTGAGGGTGCGGGTGATGATCGCGATGTCATTGTCAAAGCCACCGTGGCTGGGCGGGTTTTTTAGCCTGCCGTCATTGACGGAATCGTTGGCTTGCATGTGGATGGGAGCGGGAATGGACTCTTTCTTCACGAGGTCACGCCAGTCCCCGACATCCTTCTCAAAGTCTTCATGGAAGATGCCGTCGCCTTTGAGCTTGTCGTTCCAGATGGCTTCCATGCCAAGAATGGGAGTCTTGTGCGCTTCTTCGCAGGCGCGGCTGACGAAGTAGAGCAACGATTTGCCGTAAAAACCGCCCACGTTGTCGGCACGTTCAGCTTCCTCGCTGAGATTGTGAATCCACAGGCTGCCGCCTGGCAGAAATTTCGCTTTGATGGCCTTGCCATAGTGTTCGTTGGCAAAGGGGACCGTGCAGGCTGCGGCAAACAGATGACAGGATGCCACGGACGCGGAAGGAGCGAGCCGCCGCAGCGTGGAGAGCCAATGACCATGCCAGATCGAGCCTGCGGAGTGGCCGATAAGATGCACTTCCGCGGTGGGGAACTGTTTTTGCAGCTTGCTGAGCGCCAAGGCGAGGATGTCACCACCGCGCCCGGCATCGCCGGAGGCCACGGCGTTTTGTTTCATCTGCCGCCAGAGTGATTTGCCCAGGAAGCCGAGCGTGGTCTCCACTGTGTAGTCGGCACCCTCGCAGACCTTGTCTTTGAGCCATGCGCCGAGTCCGTATCCCTGGCTGGGCAGGAAATCGACGGGCAAAAATTTATTCAGCACGTCAACGCCGATGTCGAGCAGGCTCTCCTTCCAGCCCGTCTTCCACACGATGAAGATGGGAAAGATGCCGTTCGCCTTGAAGTTCGGTGCCATCACGCGGATGCGCTGGATGGCATCCTCTTCGTGATTGAGCCCGCCATGGGCGTAGATGGCAATTTTTCGGTTGGTTTTGACCTTCAGCCAGGCGCGCAAGTTCTCCATGAGCACCTCATCCACAAAGCTGGCAACATCATACGCGGCGGAGCCACGCAGCAGGACGCCGTCATTGCCGAGTACCAGCGCATGGCTGCGCGCCTCATCTTCTGACCAAATGGTGGAAGCGTGCGCACCCGCTTTTCCTGCGCGTAAAAAAGTGGCGGAGACGCGATTGAACGCCTGCGAGGAATAGTTGGTGGGAACCGCACCGACGCAAACGGGCACGCCCATGGTGGCCACCCATGCGTCGGTGGCGTTCGCCAGCCAGTCCTCGTAAGTGAGCAGCGCAAAGCCGTTGTAACCCCAGGTGTGATTCCAGGAGTTCTGCACGATGAAGCCGCGCGGATTGTAGCCCACAAGCGCAAAGGCGTGACCGCCATTGGGTTCCGTTCCCGACTTCCACGCGATGACAGGCAGGTAGCCCACCCATTCCGGCTCTCCTGCCAGATCCCAGCCGCCATGCACATCGGCGCTGGCATACAGGGCACCCACTTCATGGATAGCGCTTTGCATGGCCGTGATGTCATCGGTTTCCACGCGGTAGTAGGAACCGAGTGCGATTTCCGCTGCCTCGATGGCCCAGTTGGCCTTGGGTTTGCCCGGCAGCACAGATTTCCCCTTCTGCAGATACGGCCATGTTTTTTCCAAGCACACGCCGTGCCGGTGCCAGCCCTTCATGGCACCGCGGCAACTCGATCCATCATAATCCTCGCCAGGCCACTCATCGTAGAGCCGGGCGTGCGCGTAGAGCATGCGCGGACTAACCTTATGTGGCAGAGCGGGTTTCTTCGGCGATTTTCCGGTCGCGGGATCTGGAAAAAACGCCTGACGGAAACGCAGGTAGTTGATCATCGCGGCAAGTCCGAAGCCTGTGCATGCACCTTCAGTCCCCTGATCCAGCACGAGATTCTTGTAAGCGGGGAGCAAGGTTTTGGTGAGTGCCAGAGTCGGATAGATCGGCGGCAGATTGACCAGCTTTGGCTGGTAGGTGCGGTCACGCACGTCATAACGGTCAGGCCGCACGTCGAAGGAGCGCGGTTGCTTGTTAAACTGGGCAGGTGCCGATTTAGACGTCCGCTTTTTGGCCGCCTTTTTGACAGCGGCCAACGTGGCGATGACATACCAGCCCTTAGCCTCCTTTTGTATCACGGTGCTGTAGCCTGTGGCGCGGAAAGTGGCGGCCGTCAGTTCGGCGTCAGCCTCAGTTGTCAGTGGACCTATTTTTTTCTTCATGGGTTTTGACTTCGGTTGTTATCGAATGTTTTTTTCCCGGGCAAATTGCATGAGCAGCTTGCGGTGTTGGTCTCCAACCATGAGGTCGGGAGCATCGAGAGGATTCATCTTGCGAGCCGTCATCCAGCGCTGAAGCGTTTTTTGGTTCGCCGTACTTGCAAGATACCAACGCTGAACCACCCGATTGACGTCGTCATATAAATAGGTCGGAATCTCCTGCATAGGTTCCACCCCCTGATCAATGCGGGCAAAGGTGGAGACGGGATGGCGACTGAGCGTGCCATCTTCCAGAATGGCGAATTCAAGAGCGTGATAACCGATCACAAGCGGACGAGTGAAGGTCTCATTCATCGAGATGCTGCGGTGGGTTGCGGAAGTGACACGCAGCGTGCCGCCTGGAAGTTGATAGCCCCCGAAGGCATCCTTCATCGAACTTCGGGAGAAAGCGGCGAGAGTGGCGGCATTTTCAAACTCCCTCTTCATTTTGCTCGCATTCAGTGCAGCTTCCCGGCCAGCCAATGCGTCTCGTTGCTCTTCCAAAGCAAGCTGCTGATCGATGAGATCCAACTGTTTTTTGGCTGGCGCCAGTTCCGGCAGGATCTCATTAGGTTGGTTAGAGGTGGTGGTATTCGTCACCGCGCCGTCAGCACTCTTAGTTTGCGTGGTTACCGTGGTGATACCTGTGGGTCCGGGAGTAACGGCGACAGCATCCGTTTTCAGAGTTTGAGAAGCAAACCCGCCAGCCATTGATTTGAGCAGTTTTTCTTCGTCCTTGGAATCATTGAGCAGCAGATTGTCGGCGGCGTTGGTGGCATCTTTGGGTTCCCCGCCACTGAGCTTCCAGGAGGAGGCGCCGGTGTTTGAGATGCTGATATTCACGCCACGCACCAAATACACACGCGTGACGACGCGCACATAACGGTTGCCTTGATTCTTCGAGGCCAAGAGTCCACGTTGAGGTGGTTTGCTAGTGGCATAATCCTCCAGGTAGCGGCTGGCAGCGGGCGTCTGCGACCAGGTTTCCAGGTCATTGCGGAGCGAGGTTTCATCCACCCCGTAAGTGTAAGCGTCGCTAAGTGTGATGGTGGCCACGGCCTCACGCGCTCCCAGGGCACCGAGCGCCACCGGAACGCCTTGCACGGGGAGGGCGGCATTGAAACCCTCGCCATTCTTGATTCGGATAGTCTGAGAAGGAAAACCCGCACGCGGTGCCATCGGCCAGGCGGTCTTGAGAAAGTCCTTGGTTTTATCGCTCGTTTTGGCGGAGGCGGCATTTGCTTCCGTGAGGGGAACATCAGACACTGCTCCGCTTTCATCCATCCAGGTCGAACCTTTCGGAAATTGCCAATGGCGGGGCACATTGGCAGTTTCAGTCACGCCGTATCCGCCGTTGTAATAATCTTTGTAACCTTTCACCGGAATACGCCCGAAGCGGTGGTCAATCGGCAGATAGCCCAGCCGGTTCCAGTAGCTCTTGAGTTTGTCAATCGGAGTATCCACGATATAGACATCACCAGGCTGTACATCTTCATCCAAAGGATAAACGGGAATGACCTGGCTGCCGCGAACGGTAAGGCACCAATCTCGAGCCATCCGCTCCACTTGGCGTTGCTTGTTCTTGCCTTCGAAATAACCGCTGCCTGCATGGCTCGCATAATTGATGGCTTCTCCCACAACACATCCCGAAAGCAAGACTGCCACAAGACAGCCAAGACCCATGGCTAAAGATCTTTTTCGTGAGTCAATGGGTTGTTTCATAGAGGTGCTTTTCATGAATCAATGGATGGCTTCACAGTGAACATTATTGTCGCTGGTTTGTGGGGAGGATAAGCAGCGTGGTAACTTTTAGATTGGAGTACTCAACCGACCGCTCCACTGGCTGTCTGTATCTTTTTCAAAGTCATACGCAGCCGTTTGGTGCTGGCATCCTCATCAGGCTTTTCGGAACCAAGCGCAGCGAGTTGTGTGGCAGCTTCATCACGCACGATTTTCAGCGCAGCCTCGGGATTCGTTACCACCCCATTGGGATCATCAGAAGCACTGCCAGTTGGGTCTTTCTCAGCAATTCCCTTTGCCACCAGATAGGAGCCGGAGCTGATGCCCAGCAGCATGAGCACACTCGAGGGTATCTCAGTGAATTTCGGCTCCTTGCCATCCCCTATGACCACCAGGAACAGGCACATAGCGATCACAAAGGTGAAGATGAAAAACTGAAACCGCGAGAAACTAGCCTGGCCGTCCGCTCCTTCGCTAAACAGGTGTGACATGTCGATTTTACCAATCCAAATTTGCCAAAGAATGGTCAAACCGGCCACCCCGATCAGCAGTGTAAGCATCCAGCCCACCGTGAGTTGCATCATCGCAAGGGTGCCCTGCTGGTTCGCCAGATAAAGCACAAGGCCCAAGATGGCTGCGGCCACGAAAAGAAGGGGGATCAATGGATTCTTCATGGTGCATGGTTTGAGGTTGAGATGTGTTTAAACCAATCGGCGCGCAGTTGCTCCCGCCTTCATCGTCAGGTACAGCATCTGGCTTCCGCCGATCAGGAGCAGCGCTTCATCCGGAATGGATGGCATTGATCGCTTAGAGTCAGCTTGTGCGCCTTTGGTCTCGCTCATGGGCACTGCCGTTTGTGCCAGCAGGTAAAGCGCCACTCCCAATGTGCTTGCAAGAGCCTGCACCCGCGCAGGACTGATCGGCAGTCCGCGCTCCTTATCTCGCAGCAGACCGCGAAGCTTGATTTTCCCGGTGAAAATTTGCCAAATCAGCAAACCAAAGGTCCCCCAAAGGAACACCTTGGTCTCAATCATCATGAAAGAGGATAGTGCAGTCTGGTTCATGGGTGGATTAAACGATGTGTTTGCGATCTACACCTCTGAGCACTTGCTCCAGAAACTGGAGCCCCAGTTTGGTTTCAAATAGGCCAGAGTGGTAGTGCTTGGCGTCACGAATCAAATCACTCACGTCATGGTCCCAAACATTGTCATGCACCTTCTTTGCCTCGCGATCAGCGAGACCGCTGCGGCCAAGGCGACGGGTGCCGAAATGCTTCAATCCAGCGGAGGCCCCCAACACATTATCTAGACCTGAATAAGGAGCGGTGATGCGATAGCAGAGGTTGGCCATGAGCTGGCCATCGCTGTCTTCGGGTTGGTCACGCTGAAAGATGTCGTTGTCCACGTCCGCAGAGACCATCACCAATTGGTGGATCAAGGTGATGAGGGACGGGTTGTTAAGGCGCTTGGAAGTGACCGCCAGCGCCTTCTGCATCACATAATTGCCCATGCTATGGGCGATCACGGAAATCTTCGCCCGGCAGAGCTTGCTGGGATCATTGGTTTTGCTGGCAAGAATTTGCATGCTCCTGACATGATCATGCAGTTTCACAAACAATTCCGAGAGTATGATGGCACCCTCCCGCGCATCCTCCCGGTCCGGCAAATAGCCTGCAACGCTGCCATTTGAAGGCCAGGAAACGAGCACCAGCACACCCAGCGGGTCTTTGCCCGTGTAGAGCGTTTTGATCAATTGCTGATAGCGCTGTGCCGCTTCATCCCAGGAGTTGTTATAACCATGAATGAACAGAGAAAGATGCCGCTCCGCCTCATTGTGCTCGGCATCCAGCATGGGAAATGCCTCCGTCTCAGTCATCAATTGATCCCGGAACTCAGCGCCTGTGATTTTTGCCCATGAAGACCAGTCGCTCAGTTTTTTGCTCACGGGCGCGGTGAAGTATGCCAGCGTCTTGACAAGGCTGTCGCCGGGTCCATTGCCAGTCACGTTCCGATTGGTGATGAGAAAAGCGTTTTTCATGATGGGCAATCAAGTGATGGATCGTGTGTTTAGAGGCCGGACTTGACCTTGGCCCAATAACTCTTTTGATCGTCGCTCTTGGTTTCTAAAATGGTGAAGCTGTGGCCAGCAGGAAGCACACCTATCAGTTGGTGGTCACTGCCTGGTGAGGAACGTAAGCGTAGAGGAAAAGTCACCGTGGCCTTGGTATTGGCCGCTGGCACCTCTTGAGATGGCAGCTTGGCGTACAAAGTTTCCCACGCGTTACCCGTTCTCTTGCCAAGAAAAATCCAACCTTCTGTTCCTGGAGCAGGCGGCGTCACTTCTCTTTTTTCCGCATCAATGGTGCTTTCGACCTCAGGCTTGGCGCCAAAAGCTTGGAGAAACCCCAGCTTTCGCTTGGTCTTGATGTCGATTTCAAAAGCGGTTGCGACACCTGGCTTTGAACTCAATGGAAATTTTTGCGTACTGGCATCGCCCGATTTGAAATACACACTGCTGGCATCTTCCGGGAGGGGGATGGACAGGAATTTCTGCCCCTGGAGTCCTGAACTCAGGATTTCCTTGCCCTCGCTGTTGAGAAGCACCGCTGTGTAATCATTTGGAGCAGCACCTGTAGAGAGCTCAATCGTGCGCCCAGGCACCGAAGCTTGCGGTGCTGCAACCGGACTAGGACTCGGCACCAGCCCCTGTGCGTAGGCGCTGGGAATCAGCGAGAAATCAAACAGCGCACTGAGCTCACTGCCCCCATTCTGGTCTGGCGCACTTTTAATTCCTACACTCAGCAAGGCTGGAATACTGATGCCGAGCATGACTGCCTTCTTGCGGTTCTCTTCTTCGAATCCCCAGGCAACAGCAGCCCCAAGTATTGACAAGATCAGTGTGCCAATGAGATAGAACGGCAGATCACCGACATCGATTGTCCTGGCCTTGCCGGTATAGTTCAACGCTAAAGTTAGCAGCGCTGGGGCAGCACCGCCGATCGCGCCAGCCAGCAGAATTGTTTTGGGTGAGTCAGGCATAAGATCAAGGTATCTATAGGTTGGGGAAATTTAAATCATGGCACGCGCTTGCAGGCTGGATCGCTCCAGGGGCCTTGGCCTCGGGCGTTGGCGGCTTGGACTTGGAACCAGACTTTCTGGCCGCTGGGCAAAGCGCTCAGATTGAGGCTGCTTTTTTTGACAGTGCTGAGCATGTGCCACTTGGCGGTGGGACTGCTGGGATCGTCGGCAGTCCAGCGGCTTTGATACCAGTCGGCAGCATCCACGCCGTCCCAGGAGGCGTCGAGTTCGCCTTCCTCATCCCCAAAGGACAGAACCACGTTGCTGACTTGACCGGGCACGGGTTTGGGGGCGGGCTTACCTTTAACTCGCAGCTTGGCAGCAGTGATCTGCGCCTCAGTCGTGGCAGTGGTGCCGACCTTGCTACCGATCACCTTCAGGGCTGCCGCGATTTCATCATCCGAATCATCACATGCGGCGACGGCGTTGCGATAAGCGGCCTCTCTGGTGGCTTTGGCAGCCTGCAGCGCCTCCGCACTGGTGATCATGGTATTGAGAGCGGTGACATCCGCTGCGAGGGGGGCAAAGACCGCCTCTGAGGTAACTCCAGCGGCGATGTTTTTCGCACGCTGGATCAGTTCCGGCCCGGTCAGACCGCGTAAATCGAGAACGATATCGAACATGGTTGTGATCTTTTTCTCCTGGTTAAGAACCTCGTCGTAGGTGCGGCGATCATCGTATCTGACTCCTGGCTCATCCCAATTAGGCATCGTCGACTTTGGTTTGTTAGGTTTGTTGGGTTACCCCATATTTAAGCCTATTTATTTTTTGATACAATTCTTTTCTTATACGTTATTATCCGCTGATTCGCATTATAGGCAGGCTATTTGCTCAGGTTAACCTCTATATTTTCCATCATTCATCCTCGAATTTTCAGAGAAAATACAGTCTTCTGCTTTTTTAAAATCAGATTCTTAAGATGCAAAGGCCGACAATTCAGATGCAAACCGTCGTTTTTCAGTGAGCCGCGGAAAAAAATCAGAAGCTAACTCAGCGTTTTCAGGATGAGTTTCTGGTTCAGCATCTGAAAAATCGGCAAATTCTCGTGAGATTTGTGAGCCAACGGATGAAACCCGAGCGCTTCCCTTCCTTGATTGGAATTTGATGCTACCAAACCCACACCATCAAAGAACTCACCAGCCTCCGCCCAGTGCCTTGATGAGCAGCACCGCGGCAAGGAAGCGCTCACCCTGGATGCGGGTGGCTTCTTGTTCAGAGCGGAGCATGGTGCGCTGCGCATCCAGCACTTCGTAGTAGGCCACGAGGCCGGAGTCGTAGCGCTTTTGGGCCAGTTCGAGTGCTTTGCTGGCAGAGGCGACGGTGACGTCCTGCGCGGCTGACTGGCGTTGGAGGATGGAAAGTGCGCTCAAGGCATCCTCGGCATCACGCACGGCGCTGAGGACAGTGTTTTTGTAACTGGCGGCGGATTGATCGTAACGCGCTTGGGTGGCTTCGATGTTGGCACGTACGCCTCCGCCGCGCAGCAGTGGCCATTCAATGGCGGCGGGCCCCAACCCCCACACGCGGCTCGGTGCGTCGGCCAGTTTCCAGAAATAACTCGTCTGCGTGCCACCGGTGAGGCCAAGACTCACACTGGGAAACAACGCGGCCTTGGCCACGCCGATCTCGGCATTCAAAGCGGCCATCTGGCGCTCTGCGGCGGCGATGTCTGGACGGCGTTCGAGCAGATCACTCGGCACGCTGCTAGGAATGGAAGGCGGAGCACCGCTGATCTCATGCGCGGGTTGATTGAACTGCGAAGGGGTGGTGCCGAGCAGCAGGGCGATGGCATGCTCCAGCTCCACGCGACGCTTCTCCAGGCCAATGGCCTCGGCTTCTGTCGCTGCCATGTCCGTTTCAGCCTGCGCGACATCCATTTGAGCGATGTCTCCCTGCGCGAAGCGGGTGCGGGCGAGATCGACGGTCTTTTTGCGTAAAGCAACCGTGCGCTTGAGCAAGGCGATCTGCGCGTCTTGCGCACGCAGCGCGAAGTAGTTCATCGCCAACTCGCTTTGCAGACCGAGCAGCGCATTTTGATAGTCCGACTGCGTGGCCTCAACTCTGGCACGACCTGCGCTGCTTTGGTTGCGGAGCCTGCCCCAGAAGTCGAGCTCATAGTCGAAATCAAGCGTGCTGCCGAGCACCGTTCGCGTGCGACCTCCCGCGAATTGAAACTGCATGTTGCTAGAACCTCGGTTACGCGCGGCCGAGCTACTCAGGGTGAGAAACGGGAACAGATTGGCGCGATCCGCACGCGCGAGCGCTTTAGCTTCGGTGACACGATGCGCGGCGAGTTCGAGGGTCGGACTGCCCGGCTCAGCCTGCTGCATGAGGGCGTTGAGACGGGCGTCACCGAACAAGCTCCACCAGTGCCCTTTGTGGGCATCATCACGAGGTTTTGCGGTGCGCCAGGGACCGCTGGTTTTGAACTCGGTGGGCAGCTTGGGTTGCGGCACGAGGTATGTCGGCGCGAGATTGCAGGAAGGCAGCAGGAGGAAGGTCAACAGCAGCAGATGCAACAGCGCGGGGTATTTTGATTTGGGCTTCGGCTCCTCGCCGGTCAGGGCAGATTCAAGTTTGCGGCTCACATCAAGAGGGGAGCCGGTGTGACGTGCGATGAGGGCATAAACCATGGGGACGAGGAACAACGTAACGATGGTGGCGAGTGAAACGCCAAACACGATGACCACGCCCACCACCATGCGCGTCTCATACCCTGCCCCATGGCCGAGCATGAGTGGCAAGGCTCCCATGACGGTGGCAAGCGCGGTCATCACAATGGGGCGCAAACGTTGCTCGCTGGCGGTAAGAATGGCCTCGCGGAACTCCATGCCTTCATCCCGAAGCTGGTTGATGAACTCGACGATGAGAATGCCGTTCTTCGCCGCCAGGCCGATGAGCATGATGAGTCCGATCTGGCTGTAAATGCTTTGGTTCATGCCCATGAACTGCAAACCAATCAACGCACCGGCCACCGCCACGGGAACGGTCAGCATGATTGTCAACGGGTGCACAAAGCTCTCAAACTGTGCCGCCAGCACGAGGAAAGCGATGAGCATGGCCAGGGCAAAGATCAATCCGATGCTGCCGCTGTTTTCCTTCATCTTCAGCGCGTTCCCTTTGTAGCCGATGATGGCGCTGGGAGGCAGGTTATCACGAATCAGTTGCTCCATGTACTCCACGGCCTGGCCGAGACTGTAGCCGGTGGCGAGTTCGGCATCGAAAGTGATGCTGCGCATGCGGTTGTAACGGTTCAGCGTGCCGCTGTCGGCGAACTCCTGCATGGTGACAAGGTTTGCCAGCGGAATGAGTTCCTTGCTGCGTTCGCTGCGCACGAAGATGTTGTTAAGGTCTAGCGGGCTGCGTTTGTCCGCATAGCTGCCTTCGAGCATCACATCGTATTCCTCGCCTTGATAGATGAAGGTGGTCGCACGACGACCACCGAGCAGCGTTTCAAGCGTGCGGCCAATGTTAGCCGAGGACACACCGAGATCGGCGGCACGCGCTTGATTGATGCTCACACGAAGCTGCGGTTTTGTGTCGCGGTAATCGCAGTCGAAGCCGACCAGCTTCGGATTCTCCCGCGCCTTGTTGAGGATAATGTCGCGCCATGCGGCCAGTTCTTCAAAGGTTGGACCGCTGAGCACAATTTCCATCGGCTTGTTCAGACCGCGCATCATGCCCTGGCGCATGATGACGGAAACTTTGGCCGTGGGCAGGTCGGCGGTCTTCTTGCGCACCTCGGCCATGATGTCGAAGCCGTTTCTTCGAGTGCCAAAGGGCGAGAGCGTGAGCACGGCGATGGATTCGTTAAAATCCGCAGCAGCACCGAAGCTGCGCGGTGCGCGAGCGTTCACACGCGTGGCCTCATGCGTTTCCTCGACGAGATACATCAGGCGCTCGTTGAGCACATCGAGCGTCTCCATCGTGTTGGCAAAGGTGGTGCCCGGCGGACTGGTGGCGGTGACGAAGAAGGAGCCACGGTCCTCACGCGGGGTGAATTCTTCCGGGATGTTCTTCAAAAGCCACCAGCACAATGCAGTCAGGCCAAGAACGACCGGAATGGCCGTGGCGGGAAAGTTCAGCAAGAGGTCGAGCACTTTGCGATAGAGGCGCTGGACGAATTCAAAGATGCGCTGAAGCAGGCGTGCCACGAAACCATCACCATGGCGATCCCGCATGATTTTGGAGGCCAGCATGGGCGAAAGCGTGAGTGCCACGAAACCGCTGAAGCCCACCGAGATCGCCAGCGTGACGCTGAACTCGGCAAACATGCGCCCCGTGTCCCCTGGCATGAAGGTGACGGGCACAAACACCGCCAGCAGCACCAATGTGGTGGCGATGACGGCGAAACCCACCTGCCGCGTGCCCAGGAAGGAGGCCACGAGTGGTTTTTCGCCCAGTTCGATGCGGCGGTGGATGTTTTCGAGCACCACGATGGCATCATCGACGACCAAACCAATGGCGAGCACGAACGCGAGAAGCGTGAGCGTGTTCATCGAGAAATCCAGGGCATACAACACGATGCAGGTGGCGAACACGCTGACCGGAACGGCCACAGTGGGCACCAGCACGGCGCGCATGTTGCCCAGGAAGAGATAAATGATCGCCACGACGAGGGCGAGGGCGATGACGAGCGTGCGATAGACCTCGTTGAGTGATTCCTCGATGAATTGGCTGATGTCGTAGCTGTTGTCGAGCCGCATGTCCTTCGGCAGCGTGGCACGGATCTTCTCAGCCTCGGCACGCACGGCCTTGGCCACATCGAGCGGGTTCGCGCGTGACTGGCGCACCATGCCGAGCGACACCATGCGCACGCGGTTGCCCTTGAACG
This sequence comes from Verrucomicrobiaceae bacterium, assembly GCA_021298725.1. GTDB lineage: Bacteria > Verrucomicrobiota > Verrucomicrobiia > Verrucomicrobiales > Verrucomicrobiaceae > Prosthecobacter. The sequence continues at coordinate 18,032 of JAJTDU010000027.1, forward strand.
AATTTCGCGCCTCGTCAGCTCCGAGCTCAACCTTCGCCACCTCACCCAGACGCACCTGGTAGCCGTTCTCCCCTCTCGCGATGACGAGTTTTTCAAAGTCCTGCGTCGTCTCATACTGGCGGTTGATGCGCACGGTGAACTGACGATCGAGCGACTGCACGGTTCCAGCGGGCGGATCGACGTTTTCGCGACGCAGGGCCTCTTCGACATCGAGCGCGGTCAGTCCACGCGCGGCGAGAGCCTCACGATCCAACCAGATGCGCAGCGCATAACGTGCCGCGCCGGAAATGCGCACGCGGGCAATGCCTGGCAGGCGTGAGAAGCGGTCCACCAGGTAGCGTTCCGCGTAATCGTTCAGCTCCAGCGTGCTGCGTGTGTCGCTGGCGAGGTTCAAATACATCAGCACCTCGGCGCTGAGCTCGGTTTTGCCGACATTCGGCGGCTCCACCTCTTCCGGCATCGTGGCCAGGATCGGACTGATGGCTTCGCGGATGTCATTCGCCGCGGCATCCAGATCGCGCCCCAGATTGAACTCGACGGTGATCTCCGATTTGCCATCCACACTGATGGAGGAGATGTTTTTAATCGATTCGACCTGCGAGATGCGGTCTTCCAGGCGCTGGGTGATGCGGCGCTCGACCACGCTGGCGGAAGCGCCGCGATAGTACGTTTCGACCGTCACGATGGGCGGTTCGATGTCGGGATACTCACGGACTTGCAGGCGCGTGTAGGCCACGACGCCGAAGGCGATGAGGATGAGGTTCATCACCATCGCCAGCACGGGACGACGCACCGATGTATCCGAGAGCCACATGTCAGGGAGTCGTCGTGGCGGGTTGTTCGGGGTTGAAGGCCTTAACCGGGCCACCGTAGTCACCCGCGACCTTCACCGCAGCTCCGTCCTGCAAACCGACGATGCCATCGGCCACGATCAATTGTCCTTCTCTGAGTCCGCTCGTAATTTCGACAAAACCCGGCTTGCGGCGGCCTGTTTTGACCTCGGTGCGCTTCGCCAGGCTGTCTTCAATCGCAAACACATAGGCTTTGGCACCGATGGGAACCAGCGCACGTTCAGGGATGGAGAGCGACATCTTCGGCTCCAGGACCAGGCGCACCATGACGAGCATGCCGGGCTTGAGCGCGAGATCAGGATTGGGAACCTCCGCCCGTGTGGGGATGGAACGCGTCACAGGGTCAATGCGCGAGTCGAGATGGGAAACCTTGCCTTCGTATCTGCGTTCGCGGTCCGAATCCGTGCGCGCAGTGATTGAAGTTCCGGGCTTTACAGTGCCGAGATAAGTTTCCGGGACGGAAAAGTCGATCTTCACGACGTCGATCTTGTCCAGCGAGGCAATGACCGTGCCGGGAGTGACCAGCGCACCGACGCTGATGCGTCGCAAACCGAGCCAGCCGTCGAATGGCGCCGTGATGCGGCGGTCTGCGAGTTTCGCCTCGGCCTCGAAGATTTTTTGTTTGGCGATGTCGGCGAGTGTTTTGCGTTCCGCCAGCCGCGCTTCGGGTGCCGCGCCATCTTTGACGAGATTTTTGAGACGCTCGATCTCACGCTCTTCCTCCGCCAGCGTCGCCTTGGCAGAGGCGAGCATGGCTTGCTCCTCGGAATCGCTGAGCAGGGCGAGCAGCGTGCCTTTTTTGACAAAGTCGCCGTCATTGAAGGACAACTGCGTGACGGACTCGTTGACGTTTGAGCTGATGTCGATGGATTCAAAGGACCGCACGGTGCCGATGGCATCGAGATCGAGGGCGTAGTTCTCTTTGGCCACCTTGGCGCTCAGCACGGGGGCTGCGCCTTTGACGGCGGTAGATGGTTTGGCGGCCGTCGGCTCATGCCGCTTCAAAAATACCCAGCCACCCGCCACCACCCCTCCGGTGACGAGGATGAAAGCCAATGAACGTAACAATGCGCTAGGCCGATTTTCTGACATGGTGAAAGAAACAAACGTGCAACGCAGAATTCACTAGCAGCAAAGGAGGTGGCAACGAACATTTGTCCGCTTCACAGCGCTCTCTCATTACCAAAAGCGAAGGCTTCAACCCAGTTCTGAAACCGGACGTGGCGTGAGATCGGCGGTGCCTTTGGGGAACATGCGGCCTCGGGCGGTGAGGATCTCAGGCTCATCGGCGGTGACGAGCACCACGTGCTCATAGTGGGCGGAAGGCTTGCGATCGGTGGTGATGACGGTCCACTTGTCGGCCAAGATCCGGGTCTTGTCGGTGCCCATGTTGATCATGGGTTCGATGGCGAGTGTCATGCCGGCCTTGAGGCGTGGGCGCTCTCCTTTTTTGCCGTAATTGGGCACCTGGGGATCCTCGTGGAGCTTTCTGCCGACGCCGTGACCGACGAACTCGCGAACAACGCTATAGCCATACTGGCTGACGTGATGCTCAACGCTGTGGCAGAGGTCGCCGAGCATCCAACCGTCGCGGGCATATTTGACGGCATTGAGCAGGGATTCCTCGGTGGCGGCAAGAAGATGCAAGGTCTCCTTGGCGACGTTGCCGACGGGCACCGTGAGCGCATTGTCGCCGACCCAACCCTCGTAATACACACCGACGTCAATTTTGACGATGTCTCCGTCCTGGATGACACGCGGCCCGCCAATGCCGTGCACGACCTCCTCATTGATGGAGATGCAGATATTGCCAGGGAACTGCCGGTAGTTGAGGAAGGCACTGGTGGCACCTCGTGCCTTCATTTCAGCGGCAGCAAAGCGGTCGATCTCAGCCGTGGTGGCCCCGACGCGAATTTGAGCGGCTGACTTGAGAAGGACATCCCGAGCGACCTGACAGGCCTTGCGAATGGACTGCTGCTGCGCGCCGTGGCGGATGGGGATGTTCCCCGATTTCATGAGGGCCATGACGCGGTCAAGAAAGGTCACTGAAGGGTCAGTTTATACATGACCCCGGAAGGTGGGTTTCAACCTGACGCATGACATCCAACACCACGCCGACGAGAATGAGTAGGCTGGTGCCGCCAAAGAATTGGGCGGCGGAGCTGGAGATCTGCATGAGGCTGCTGACGATGCCGGGCATGACATACAGGCCGGTGAGGAAGATCGCGCCAGCAAAGGTGAGGCGGCTCATGGTGAAGTCGAGGAAGTCAGCGGTCGGCTTGCCAGGGCGAATGCCGGGAACGTAGCCGCCGCTTTTCTTGAGATCCTCGGAGATCTGCGTGGGCTGGAACATGGTGGCGACCCAGAAGTAGCTGAAGAAGAAGATCAGGAATGCGGAGACGACATAATAAACCCAGCCGCTGCTCATGTAGAGAGCGAGTTTTTGCACCCAATTCACGTCCTTAAAAATCGAGGCGAGAATGGTGGAAGGGAAGAGCAGGATGGCCTGGGCAAAGATGATCGGCATGACGCCGGAATAATTGATCTTCAGCGGGAGATACTGCGTCTGTCCGCCATAGACCTTGCGGCCGACGACACGCTTCGCGTAGGTGATGGCAATGCGGCGGGTAGCCTGCGTGAGGGCGATGACACCGGCGATGACGATGATCATGAAGCCCATCAAGAGAACGAGAGTGAAAGCGCTCTTCGGATCAGCTTTGTCGCTGCCGACGAAGGTCTGCCAGACCTGGATGAGAGCACCCGGAAGGTCGGAAACAATGTTCACGCAGATGAGGATGGAGACACCGTTGCCAATGCCGCGCTCGGTGATCTGCTCGCCCAGCCACATCATGAGCATGGTGCCAGCGGTGATGGTGATGACGCTGGTGATGACGAAACCGAGGCCGTAATTCGGAACGAGAGGCCTGCCGCCTAGACGGTCGATGGCGTCCTGCAAGCCAGCCATGAGGTAGTTTTGTCCAGGATCAGCGAGCGACTGTGCGAGGAGTGTGGCCTGGAACACGCAGAGCACGATGGTGGCGATGCGGGTGTATTGGGTGATCTTCTGGCGTCCGCCTTCCTCACGGGCAAGCTTGCTGAGGGGAGGCCACACAGCGGTGAGCAGCTGCAGCATGATGCTCGACGCCAGGGAGCGTGATGGAGGTGCCGATGCGAACGATGACTATCATCGCCAGCGTGAAAAGGATGCGCGAGCGAAGTTCCGGAACTTTGAAGCTGTTGGCGAAAGCGGAGATCATGGGAGGTGGCGGATAAGCAAAAACGGGCCGGTTATCCTGGCAGCATCGAAGCTGCGCGGGGACCGGCCCATCAAGCGGTTGGAATCAGTAAAGGTCAGGCGGCGATGGAACCACCAGCCTTTTCGATTTTTTCACGGGCCGTGGCACTGACTTTCGCGCCCTGGATGGTGAGTTTGACGGTGAGATCCCCAGTGCCGAGGATCTTGATGACGTCGGCCTTGCGGCTGACGAGACCGACCTCACGAAGAGCGGCTTCGTTGATGACGGCACCGTCCTGGAAGGCTTCATTGAGTTCACCCACGTTCACGACTTCGATGAAGTCCTGGAAAGCGGTGTTGTTGAAGCCCTTCTTGGGGAGACGGCGATGCATGGGCATCTGACCGCCTTCAAAGCCTGGGCGAATGCCACGACCTGCACGGGCCATCTGACCTTTATTGCCTTTGCCGGAGGTTTTGCCGTGGCCGGAGCTTTCGCCGCAGCCGATGCGCTTGCGGCGCTTTTTGGCACCGGGGCGGGGTTTGACGTCTTGGAGTCTCATTCGAGTGGGAAAGTTCGTTGTTCAGAGTGCAATGTTTAGAGCGCCTTGCGCTCTTTGATCTCCTTGCCGCGGGCGCGGAGGATTTCGTCTGCTGGACGCAGGGCACCGAGGGCGGCGAGCGTAGCCTTGACGACGTTGGCGTGATTGCTGGAGCCGAGAGACTTGCCGATCACATCTTTCACACCGGCTGCTTCAAGCACAGCGCGTGCACCGCCACCGGCGATGATGCCAGTACCAGCGGTAGCAGGCTTCAGCATGATAAAACCGCCGCCGTGAGCTCCAGTAACTTCATGAGGAATGGTGCTCTCCTTGAGATGGACGGAGAAACGGTTTTTGCGGGAAGCCTCAGTGGCCTTCTTGATGGCGTCGGACACTTCATTGGCTTTGCCAAATCCCCAGCCAACCTTGCCTTTGGTATCGCCAGAAACGACTAGGGCGCTGAAGCTGAAGCGGCGACCGCCTTTGACGACTTTGGCGCAACGATTGATATGAACGACTTTTTCAACGCCATCCACTTCACGCGGAGCACGGTCATCGCGACCGCGGAAACCACCATAAGAAGGAGCGGGAGCAGGAGATGGGGTTGGGGTCGGAGCCTCGACGGCAAGTGCCGCTGGGGCCTCGGTAACTACTGTTTCATCAGCCATAATAGAAAAGGATGCAGGTGGATTAGAATTTCAGGCCCTTTTCACGGGCGGCGTCAGCAAGGGCCTTGACCTTACCGTGGTAGATGAAACCAGCGCGGTCGAAGACCACCTCGGTGATGTTCTTGGCCATAGCGCGTTCGGCCAGGAGAGTGCCAATTTTGGTGGCGTTCTCGACGTTGGCTTTACCAGCGCCGTAGCCTTTTTCCTTGGTGGAGGCCGAAACGATCGTCGTGCCAGCAGCATCGTCGATGACTTGGGCGTAAACGTTCGTGTTGGAGAAATACACAGCGAGGCGAGGGCGCCCGGCAGTGCCGCTGAGCTTGCGGCGGATGCGCTTGTGAATACGGGCGCGGATGTCTTTGCGATTGGTGAGGGCCATGATGGGTGTCTCCTAGGATTACTTGACGGACTTGCCGGCCTTGCGGCGGATGTGTTCGCCCGCATAGCGGACGCCCTTGGCCTTGTAAGGCTCTGGCGGGTAGTAAGAGCGGATGTCTGCCGCAAGCTGGCCAACGATCTGCTTGTCGATGCCTTCGATGGCAATCTTAGTGTTTTCGGTAACCGTAACCTTCACGCCTTTTGGAATGGGATGCAGGCGGTCATGGGACTGGCCGAGCTGGAGATCGATATGACTGCCTTTGACCGTGGCGCGGAAACCGACGCCATGGATCTCGAGATTACGAGTGTAGCCTTGGCTGGCGCCGCCGATCATGTTGGTGATCAGACGTTGAGTGGTGCC
>JAJTDU010000187.1 GCA_021298725.1 Verrucomicrobiaceae bacterium
TGCCAGCCACGCATGCAACCCGATGGAAGCCACGGTGGCCAGGAAGGCGGGGTACACCTGCCGCCAGCCTACCACGATCACCAGCGCCGTGAGCCCGCAGCGCAACACCGCCCCGCTGAGCTCCATGACCTGGGTGCTTTTGAGATGCCCGGCGATGCGCAGCGTAACCGGCAGGAATTTGGAATTCGTGGAAGGCCAAAGGGTCAAAGCGGCCGAACCCACCACCAGCGCCGTCATGCCCGAAGACAGCTCTGAACGTGTGAGCAAGATGTAGAACGGCGGCAGCGTGAGTCCCAGCGAGAGCAGCGCCAGCCGGTTGCGCACCGAAAGACAGGCATCCACCACTTGGGCAAGGGCGTTTTTGTCTCTCGCAACCCGCCCGGACATCGCCGTGATCCCCGTGCCAATTCCGCCATCCGCCAGCAAGCCGAGGGTGGCGAGCAGCGAGCCGCAGATCGTCAGCCAGGCATACTCGTGTTTTGGCATCCAACGCACCAGGATGAGCCCGGTGACCGCACCTATGATTTGTACCCCCGCCTGGGTGAGCAACACACCGCTGGCCTGCACCAGCCAGCGTTGAATTTTGTGTCGCAAACTCACGATTCGCTTTCAAGCAAGTCCTGCTTTCTCATGATTTCCTCCAAATGGAAGTCTCCGTGATCACATTGCGGCTCCGATGGACGAGCGGCCAGTCTTTCGGCACATGCACATGGGGCGGATCATCCCAGTTGGTGTTGTCGATGAGGAGAATGCCGCCGGGCTTCAATTTTGGCAGCGCAGCACGGGCGCAAACGGGACGGTACCATCCATCGACCACGACGAAGTCGAGCGAGCTGTCCGGGAAGCCGAGAATGGCAGCGGGATTGGCCGGAATAGGCGAGTAGTCGAAGGCATAGGTCTGCGCGTTCGGATGTTCGAGCGGGATGTGGCGCAAATCGACATTCGTGAGACCGGACTCCCGCACCCTGCGGCTGACCTGCTGGAACCACGCAGCATCACTCTCGATGCTGGTGATGCTCTGGAGACGATTCGCGAACCAAAGCGTGCTGCGGCCGCTACCCCACTCAAACCCGCGCATGTCGGGGCGGAGATGCTTTTCCAACCAGACGATGGCATCCGGCGCGAGCCAGGGGTGGTCGGGATGGCGCTTTTCATACAGCCAGTTCTGAATGCGTCCCGCAATGTAGAGCGGGCGGAAGAGATTGCGGAGGCGCATGGATTGAGTTCTCGGTTCGCTGTTCTCAGTTCTCAGTTCTCAGTTCTCAGTTGAATCCTACTCGTCCTTGATGCTGAGTCTCCGTTTCAGGTTCAAGGTTTGACGGGGACAGGATGTCCCCGGTCCAGGTGGGGCTTTTCTTCCCAATGGGCTTCACTGTTTCTATGAAAAACGTGACAATCGAGATGGTGATCGAAGCGTTCTCGTCACCGGTCACGGTTTACTCTTGTTGACGATTTAGCCTTCGCACAAGCTCTGCTTCGGAGAATGAATTGTTGAAGGTGGCTTGCAGTTGTTCACCGTTCTTGTGCCGCAAGTTGTACTCCGCCTGGAGATCCTCAAAACGGCGGCGCAACTCCTCTAGGGAGTGCAAGGTCAGGGTTTCAGCCGTGTCCACAGGCAGGCCCATGATCTCCTGCAGCGTCTGCAAGCGTCCCATCCAGACGCCTTCCTGGCGGCCTTTCTGATGGCCTTCCTGATGGCCTTCCTGATGGCCTTCCTGGCGGCCTTCCTGGCGGCCTTTCTGATGGCCTTCCTGATGGCCTTCGTTTCTCAGTTTTTGGGCGATGGTCATGGTGGTATTTTGCAGTTCTTTGCGCTGGTGAAAGGTGTGGTAGATGTCCATGAAGTCAATGTTCTGGTCGCTGTGCAGGGCGTAGAGCAGGCAGGAGCGGAAGAGGTCATGGGTGATGTGCAGGGTGGTCTGATCCAGCCAGGTGAAGAACTCTAGCAGACGCTGCTTGTCCCGCGCGAGCTTCATCAGATGAAGGACGATGCGTAGGGTCTCGTCAGGCTCCTCAGTGGCGGGCTTGTGCTGGGTGAGGTCGAGCAGCAGGTGGCGGAAGGATGGCTGGAAAGGCCGCAGATGCGCCGCGAGCGCGGCGTCCTGCGCCAGAAGATTCTCAAAGGAGGTGGAAACCGTCCACCGCTCCGGCCCCTGGTGCAGCACGAGCGGCAGGATGGGCGGCAGCGGCAGGCCGTGCTCTTTTTCATGCCGGGTCCAGATTTCGGTCATGTAGCCCAGCAGCCGCAGGGGCATGGCGGGCTCCACGGTGGTCTGATGCTCGAAGAGCAGGTAGAGCAGCAGGGAATCTGCACCGGACGGAACGCTGAACAGCAGGTCTGAGTGGGACTGCTGAAGGGTGCTGCGCACAAAGGAGGCCGGGAGAAGCTGAAGTTGGTCCCAGTCCACAGCGACGACGATCTCGGCGGGCAGATGCTGGCGGAAGAGCGCCCGCGCGTTTGGCGCCTGGGAGAACACCTGCTTGAACCAGGCGTCATGCGGATGCGCCGCAAGCTCGGCCTCGAAATCGAGCGCGTCGGCCTGGGGCAAGCAGTCGTTGTCAGGAAGGGGCTGCAATGCAGGGGGGCTTAATTAATGCGTGACGGACCTGATCCACGCCTGATTCTCCAGATACCACTTCACAGTTTCACGAATGCCGGTCTCAAAGGTGTGAGCGGGACGCCAGCCGAGTTCGCGATCGATTTTCGAGGCATCAATGGCATAGCGACGGTCATGACCGGGGCGGTCGGCAACGAAGGTGATGAGGCTGCGGGAGTTTCCACCGATTTCAGGCTGAAACTCGTCGATGAGATCGCACATGAGCTGCACGAGGTGAAGGTTCGCCTTCTCGTTGTGGCCGCCGATGTTGTAGGTCTCGCCGAGTTGGCCGTTGGTCAGCACGGTCCAGAGGGCTTCGCAGTGGTCGCCGACGTAAAGCCAGTCGCGGACGTTCATGCCATCACCGTAAACGGGGATCGGCTTGCGGGCGAGGATGCTCTGGATGACCACGGGGATCAGCTTCTCAGGGAATTGATACGGGCCGTAGTTGTTCGAGCAGTTCGTGATAACTGTCGGCAAACCGTAGGTGTGGTGGTAGGCGCGGACAAGGAGGTCACTCGAGGCCTTAGAGGCCGAGTACGGCGAATTGGGGGCGTAAGGCGTTGTTTCGGTGAAGAAGCCCGTTTCGCCCAGCGAGCCGAAAACTTCGTCAGTGCTCACGTGGAGGAACCTGGAGGCTCGATCCTGGATGCTTGATGCTGGATCAGACCAATGAGCGCGGCAGGCTTCGAGGAGGTGGAAGGTGCCGTTGATGTTCGTCGTGATGAAATCACCCGGTCCGGCAATGCTGCGATCGACGTGGCTTTCGGCCGCGAGATGCATGACATGGGTGATCGCTTGCTGGCGGATGACGCGAAGAACCTCGTATTTGTCACGCAGATCGACCTTCTCGAAGGCATAGCGGGGATGCGTGCCATGGATGCCAGCAAGGTTTTCGAGATGCCCGGCATAGGTGAGACAGTCGAGATTGACCAGCCTGGCGACTTCCGGCTTGTCGATGACATGCCGGATGAGGTTCGAGCCGATGAAACCGGCCCCGCCTGTGATGAGAAGATTCATGCGCTTTTAATCCCGACGCGACGCACTTCAGAGGCGAGATCGGCGAGATAGTCACGGTATTCACACTTCGGTAAAGCGGAGACGAGCGTTTCAAACTGGTCGAGCGAAAGAAAGCCACGATAGAGCGCCGCCTCCTCTGGGCAGCCGAGCTTCATGCCCTGGCGTTTTTCAATGGTCTGCACATAGGCGGAGGCCTCGTGCAGACTGCTGCCGGTACCAGCGTCTAACCAAGCGGTGCCTCGGCTAAGGCGCTGCACACGCAGAGTTCCGCGACGCAGGTATTCTTTGTTCACGTCGGTGATCTCCAGTTCGCCACGCGGGGAGGGCTTCATCGCACGGGCGATGGCGACGACTTCGTTGTCGTAGAGATAGACGCCGGGCACTGCGTAGTTGCTCCGGGGATGTGCGGGCTTTTCCTCAAGTGAATTGGCGCGGCCATCGGGGCCGAACTGGACGACGCCGTAACGCTCGGGGTCCGTGACGTGGTAGGCAAAGATGGTGGCACCCGATTGGAACTCGGCAAAGGCACGCGGGAAGGCGTCGCCGCCGAAGAAAAGGTTGTCGCCAAGGATCAAGGTGACAGGATCTTTACCGATGAAGGACTCCGCGATGAGAAACGCCTGCGCGATGCCCTCAGGCCGGGCCTGCTCGCGATAATCGATGGAAATGCCCCAGGCAGAACCATCCCCCAGCAACTGACGGAACCGCGGCAAGTCGTGAGGGGTGGAGATCAGGCAGAACTCACGGATGCCGGAGGCAATGAGCACCGTGAGCGGGTAATAGACCATCGGCTTGTCATACACCGGCTGCAGCTGCTTCGAAGCCACCTGCGTCAGGGGATAAAGGCGGGAACCTGCGCCGCCGGCTAAGATGATGCCCTTCATGGGAATGACGAATGAGTAAATCCGAATGACGAACTCCGCGTCAGCGGGTCACGATCCAGTCGTTGAGCACCAGAACGTCCATTTTGGTGCGGAGGAAGCAGTCGAGGGCTTCTTGAGGTTTGCAGACGACGGGTTCGTTTTCGTTAAAGCTCGTGTTGAGCACGATGGGGACGCCGGTGATCTCGCGATAGGCTTCAATAAGGCGGTGGTAGCGAGGATTGGTCTCCTTGTGGACGGTCTGGAGGCGGCCAGAGCCATCGATGTGGGTGGTGGCGGGGATTTGGGCGCGCTTTTCCTGCCGCACTTGAAACACTTCCATCATGAAGGGCACATCGTCGTCCTGCTCGAACCATTCGCTGACGTGCTCACGCAAGATGGACGGCGCGAAGGGCCGGAAGGACTCGCGGCGCTTGATTTTAAGGTTGAGGATGTCCTTCATGTCCGCACGACGCGGATCGCCGAGGATCGAGCGGTTGCCGAGGGCTCGGGGGCCCCATTCCATGCGACCTTGGAACCAGCCGATGACTTTGCCCTCGGTGATGGCGGTGGCGGTGGCTTGGCAAAGCTCACCTTCATCGTCGATGCGGCGCACGGTGCAGTTTTCCGCAGCGATGTCAGCGGCACGTGAGTCGAGCAGCGCTTTGATTTCGGCCTCGGTGGTTTGCGGGCCGACGTAGGCGTGGTCCATGACAAAATGCCCGCTGCGGACAGGAGTATCCGCGCTCCCCTCAAGCTGGCGGGCCACGACGAAGGCGGACCCGATCGCACCGCCGGCATGCCGAGCGGAAGCGGGAAGGTACATGCGCTTGAAG
>JAJTDU010000188.1 GCA_021298725.1 Verrucomicrobiaceae bacterium
TGCCAAACCATCGTCAACCACCGTCAACTATCGTAAACCTGCGTGATCGAACAGGAGCAGGACTCGCCACGCGTCACGGCACCACCTGCACCGGCGTGCCACGCGGACTGGCATAATAAAATTTCTCCGCCATGTGCCCGGGGAGGCGGATGCAGCCGTGGGAGGCGGGATACCCAGGCAGATAGCCCTGGTGCATGCCGACGCCGCCGTAGATGCGCATGAAGTAGTACATCTTCGCCCCTTCGAAGCGCGTGCCGGGCGGCGCGGAGACGTTGCGGTTGTCGATGTTGGTCACGATGACGTTGCCGTAGTAGTCCTCGTAGTCGCCGTAGATGGAGGATTTGTGGTCGATGTCCTTCTCAATGACGCTGTAACGGCCAGGACGGGTGTCATAACCCTCGGAGCCGGAAGAAATGGGGGAGCCACCGGCTAGTTCTCCCCCCTTGAACAAGTACACCATCTGCTCGCCCAAATGAATGACGATGCTGGGCCTGCCCTGCACTTCATCGGCATACCAGAAGGAGCTCTCGTTGCGGTTAAAGCCGATGAGGTGGCGCACCTGGCCGTTCACAAAACGAGCGGCGCGTGGAATCTCCCCGGTGACGACACGGCGGGCGAACTGAAAGCTGTTGTTCCCCGCCGTCTGAACGGAGGTGCAACCGCTCAACAAGACCAGGAGAAGAAGGAGGCGCAAAACCATGTCCGAGGATTTGGCGGTGCGGCGTTCCTGGTTCAAGGATCAATGTTCAGGGTTTTCTTAACTGCCGAGCGCTTCTTTGACCTCGGGCTTTCGAAGGGCCTTGGCCAGCTTGTCCAGCACGCCATTGACGAAGGAACCGGATTCACCTGCGCTGAGGGCTTTGGCGATGTCGATGGCCTCATTGAGAATGACCGGAGCGGGCACGTCCGGGCAGTATAGCAGCTCATAGGAGGCGAGACGCAACACATTGCGGTCCACAGCGGCCAGACGCTCCAGGCGGAAGTTTTCAACGAGGCCTGTGATGTGCCCGTCGATCTCTTCCTGGTGGTCGATGACACCTTTGATCAGGCTTTCAGCATAGGCACGGGTGGATGTCTTCGCGCTGTGCAGAGTCCAGAAGACCTCGGCATCCTCGGGTTTTTGCTCACCTTGCAGGTCTCTGGAGAAAAGGAATTGAATGGCGGCTTCGCGGCCGTCGCGGCGTTTTCCCATGATATTAGGCGTGGTCGATGGGTTCGCCGGCAAAGCTGGCCTTCATTTTGCCGAACAGGTTGATCATTTTGACGCAAGTCTGGGCGGCTTCCGTGCCGCGATTGATGGTCGCTCCCAAACAGCGCTCCTCAGCCTGCTCCTCGCTGCTGACGAGCAGGACTTCATGAATGACGGGAACGCAATGTTTCACGGCCATCTGCTGCAAGGCATCCGTGACGGATGCACCGACGAGATCGGCATGCTCAGTGGAGCCGCGAATGATGACGCCAAGGGCGATCACCGCATCCGGTGCGCTGCCACGCAGCACCAGCTCGGTGCAAACCGGAATCTCAAACGCACCTGGGACACGATAGACATCCAGGGAAGCATTCGGAGCGATGGCTTCGATCTCTTCTTTGACGGCATTGAGCAGGCCCTGGACGAACTGATTGTTATACAGCGAGGCGACGACGGCGATGCTGATCGGCTCCTGGGTGGGACGAGGACGGCTGGAGGCGTAATTGGACATTGGGGAGGAAATGAGGAACTCAGAATGACGAATGACAAAGGGCGTCGTTCAAGGTGAGTCTGGTGGTTGTTTGGATTGTTGCGCTTGGGTATTGGGTCATGCCTTCGTCATTCGGCATTTCAGAGCCGGTGCCCCATCTTTTTCTTCTTGGTTTCAAGGTAGCGGGCGTTTTCCGGCTTTGGGGATGACTTGATGGGAACCTGCTCAGTGATTTCGAGCTTGTGACCTTCGAGCCCGACGACTTTGCGTGGGTTGTTGGTCATGAGCTTGATTTTTCGCACACCGAGATCGGAGATGATCTGCGCACCGATCCCATAGTCCCGCAAATCCATGGGAAAACCGAGTTTAAGATTCGCCTCGACTGTATCCAGGCCCTGTTCTTGTAGTTTGTAGGCCATGATCTTGCCGTGCAGGCCGATGCCGCGGCCTTCATGGCCGCGCATGTAGATGATGATCCCCTTCCCCTCTTCGGCGATGTGTTTCATCGCGGCATGGAGCTGGCTACCGCAATCACAACGGCGGGAGGCAAAGATGTCTCCCGTCAGGCACTCGCTATGGACACGGACCAGAATGGATTCACCTGGCGTGATGTCTCCCATGACAAGAGCGACATGGTGCACGCCGTCGAGGCTGCCTTTGTAGAGGTGCAGCTTGAAGGTGCCAAAGTCAGTGGGCATATCCACGACCTCAATTTTTTCGACCAGTTTCTCACTCAGGCGACGATGCGCGATCAGATCGGCAATGCTGCACATTTTGAGGCCATGCTTCTTGGCAAATTTCTTCAAATGAGGCAGCCGGGCCATGGTGCCGTCTGGATTCATGATCTCGATCAAGACACCGGCCTCGCGCAGACCTGCCATGCGGGCCAGATCGACCGCCGCCTCGGTGTGACCGGCACGACGCAGCACTCCGCCAGGCTTGGCGACGAGCGGATTGATGTGACCGGGCTGCACGAGGTCGGCAGGCACGCTTTTGGGGTCAGCCAGGAGGCGTATCGTGCGCGTACGGTCAGCGGCGCTGATGCCGGTAGAGATGCCTTGGGCGGCATCGACGGTGACGGTGAAGTCCGTTCGGAAGGCCTCGCGGTTCTCCGGCACCATGCTAGCCAGATTGAGCTTTTGAGCGATTTCGAGCGAGACCGGCACACAGAGCATGCCGCCGCCTTGGCGAACCATGAAATTGACCATCTCGGCAGTGATTTTTTCAGCTGCGCAGATGAGATCTCCCTCGTTTTCGCGATCTTCGTCATCAGTCACGATCACCATGCGCCCAGCGCGGATGTCAGCAAGGACGGACTCCACGGAGTCAAAGAGGGCGGGCTTCTGGCGGGGCATGGGAGGTGTGGAAAAGAGCCAATGCCGCTGGTGCGGCGTTCGGGGGTGGATGATTTAGCCGGTTGGGGCAGGTTTTCCAGCACGAGCTTGGTTTTTCGTTGCTGTAGCAGAGAGGAATCGCGTAATGTCATCCGCATGCCGCCTCCCACCAAAGTCAAACGCCCGTCCGCCATCACGGTGGGGGAGTTTTACAAGCAGAACGAAAAGGCGCTCAAATTGAAGCTGGTTGGCTCGGAGGCGGGTTTTGACCGCAAGATTTATGAGCCCTCGGTGAACCGCCCAGGCCTCGCTTTGTCCGGCTTCTTCACCTACTTCGCCTACAAGCGCATCCAGGTCATCGGAAACTCGGAGCACTCCTTCCTGGAAGGACTGGAACCGAAACTGCGTGCGGCGCGTTTCAGCCAGCTGTGCTCCTGGGACATTCCCTGCATTGTCATCGCCCGTGGGCATCGCCTTGACGAGGAGCTGATCGAGATCGCTAACTCGGCTGGCATCACGGTGTTTCAGACGAGCATGATGACGATGCGCTTTTTGAATGCGGCCACCATCAAGCTAGAGTGGACGTTTGCGCCGAGCGTACTCGTCCATGGCTGCATGGTGGACGTACAAGGCGTCGGCGTGCTGATCCAGGGAGACAGCGGTTGCGGCAAAAGTGAGAGCGTGATCGGGCTGCTTCAGCGTGGTGGCAGCCTCGTGGCGGATGACGCCGTGCGGCTGCGGCTGATTGAGGACCGCGAGATCGTCGGCTCCGCGCCGGACCTCACGCGTGGAATGATCGAAATCCGCGGCTTGGGCATCCTAAACGTGGCCGCGCTCTTCGGCGTGGGCGCGGTGCGCCTGAGCAAGCGGCTGGATTTCATCGTGGAGTTGGTGCGTGGCGCTAAAACCCAGGATTTGGAGCGCGTAGGCGTCAGCACGGACGCACGCGATGTCATGGGCATGAAAATCGAGCGCGTGGCACTGCCCGTGGAGCCTGGGCGGGACGTGGCGGGCCTCATTGAGCTGGCCGCCATCAACTTCAAGCTGCGCACCTTCGGCTACAACAGTGCCGTTGAGTTTGATCAAAGGTTGTTGAAAAAGATGACGGATGACCAATTAGGTTAGCCAGCCAGCCCCCCTTCCCCGCCCCACACCATGAGCATTGAAAAAGAACTGACGATCCGCAACAAGATGGGCATGCATGCGCGCCCAGCGGCTCAGTTCGTCAAACGCGCCAGCAAGTACCAGTGTGACGTGTGGGTGGAAAAGGACGACGAGCCAGTGAATGGCAAAAGCATCATGGGCCTCATGATGCTGGCGGCTGGTCGCGGTGAGACGATCAAGATCATCGCCGATGGCAACGACGCCGAACAGGCCGTGGCCGATCTGGAGGAACTCGTTTCCTCCGGCTTTGGCGATGTGGAGTGAGCTGGATGCTGGATCACTGTTTGGCAGGAGCAGCCGGGCGTGACATCACGCGGATTTCCTCGCCCCCCTGCGGCTCCGGCGGCGGTTCCTTCAGCATCTCCAGCGTCATCGTGCCGATGAGATAAATCAGCCCGCCGCCCACTCCGGCACCGATGGCGATGAAGCGGCGCTGCCAGACGTTCTCCGGGTCGATGGCCCACCAAAAGCGCATGCACAAAAGGATCCAAAGGATGCTGCTGCCGAGAACAAGAAGATGGCCGGTTGTCATCTGCGAGTGTGGATTGGCTTTGCTCCGTAGGCGACAAGAAAATAGAGCGACAAAGATGCGACCGAGGGGAGCGTCAAAATGGGTAAAGAACGCCGCCTGAGGTTTATCAACCGCTCACTCCTCGTGCGGAAGGTTCCAGGCCTTCAACCACTCGGTTTGGGTGCGTTTGAAGCCTTTTTTGAGCAATCGCTCCTCCATGTCGGCGAGATGGGCGGCTCCGTAAAAAATCGCGAGGCGTCGCTTCCCAGCGGCGATCTGCTTGTCCATCACTTCCAGCGCCACACGATTCCGTTCGCCGACAAGCACGGTGCCGTCGCCAGCTTCGACCCCGGCCATGATGTCCTCCACGCTGTCAAACTCCTGCGCGATCATCCGCTTCAAGCCGCTGCTGCTATCCTTGGCGGTGAAAACCTTCAGCAGCATCACTAGCCCCGCTGTGTCGGAATCCAGCCCCTTCTTCGCATTGGCCGACTTTTGCGCCTGCACGGCCTTCAAGTAGAGGGTCAGGAAGCTCTCCTTCTTCGTCTCCTGGGTTTTCGTGAACTGCTTCATGTTCATGTCGGCATGCACAAAATTTTTCGCCTGATAGTCGATGCCTTCGACACGCTCTTCCATCGGCGGTCCGACGAGTTCATACAGCACGGCATCGTAAGTTTTGAACCGCGTGTTTAAGCCATCAAAATAGGCCTTGTCGGCAATGTGGACGGCACCCACGAGATCGACCTGCACTTGCTGTGGTGATTCATAGGTCACCACCGCCGTTTGCAGGCTGTCGCTGGCTTCCTCCTCGGCAAAACGGATGAACTTGGACTTGGTTTCCTCCGCGGCGGAATGCGCCCCAAGGGCCAGCAAGGCCGGAAGCAGAAGGAGGCGCTTCATTGTCGTGGAAATCGATGTTTCAGCCCGGGGTCTTGAACAAGCGGTCAAAAAACGCCTTCATCTCCTCCCATGAGGCCTTATCAGCAGCCTCATTATAAGCCGCGCCCTTGCTGTTATCGCTGCCAGCCGCCTTCTGCGTGAAGGCATGCACCGCACCAGGATAGTTCACCAGCTTGTAGTCCACCTTCGCGTCTTTCATCTCCTGCTCGAAGGCGGCGATGTCCTTCACGGGCACAAAGGGATCGTCCGCGCCATGCAGCGCTAGCACCTTGCCTTTGATGTTATTGCCATCAGACGGTGAGGGCGAATCGAGGCCGCCATGGAAGCTGACCACGCCTTTCACCACCGCACCGCTGCGGGCCAGCTCGATGGCACCGGTGCCACCAAAGCAGTAGCCAATCGCCACAACCTTCGCTGGATCGGTCCGCGCGTCTTGATTCAGCACTGCCAGAGCCGAGAGCATCCGCTCGCGGTAAAGCTTGCGTTCAGTCTTGTACTTGCCCGCCTCTTTGCCAGACTCCGGTGGCTGCGGGCGGATGCCCTTGCCGTAAATGTCCGCCGCGAAGACGTTGTAACCCAGTTCCGCGAGCATCCGCGCCCGCATCTTCTCATTGTCACTCAAACCGGTCCACTGATGAATGATCAACACCGACGGCAGCTTGCCAGTCTTCGCGCTATCGACGACGTGCAACCCCTCACAGGTCACACCTCCCGATTGATATTCGACGACGGTTTCCTTGATCTCTGCCTGCAAGAGGCCAGCAGAACAAAGCAAGGAGGTGATGAATAGCAGGACGCGTTGGGTCTTCATGGTTGAAGATGTATAAATGAGCGTGAAACAGGCTGCCAGCCTGTTCTTTGACACAAGCGAGACGCTTCTGTTACTTGATCTCCTGGATGCGGATGTTCTTCCACATCACCTCTTTGCCCACCGCTTCGGTCTTCTTGCCGATGCCATGCACCTGGAGCGCGATCACCCCCTGCTTCGTCATCTCATCCGTGAAATCCGCCGCCAGCACGCCGTTGATGAAGGTCTTGATGCTGCCGCCTTTGCACTCGATGCGCGCCTGGTTCCACTCGCCCTGCTTGAAGGCTTTCCGTGCCGCCTCGTTGTTCTTCAAATCAAAGAGCCAGCCGCGACGACCCTCGTCATACACACCGCCCGTGTAAGCACGAGCGCTGGGATCGATCTCAAACTGGTAGCCATGCACGCGGTCTGCCGGGAATTTCTTCTTCTTGCCCGCGATCTCCACCTCCGTCTCCTGCGTGTAGTAGTTGCTGCGGAACTGGATGCCCGAGTTCATCGACGGATCCACCTTGAACTCCACCTCCAGGATGAAGTCGCCGTACTTCTTCGCCGTGCAAAGGAACGAGTTCCCCGTGTTCGGCACCGTCTTGCCCACGATTACGCCGTCCTGCACGCGATACTCTGCCGTGCCGCTGTGCTGCTCCCAGCCGGTGAGCGTTTGGCCATCAAACAACGGAACAAAGGCATCCTCGGCATGGATGCAGGCAGTGAAGGAAAGAAGGGCAGCAATAGAAAGCAGGCGGTGAGTCATAGGGCGGTGGTAAACGGTCGGGCTGATGCTGTCTTTCTCCCACCAGCATCAAGATGAGACACTTTGAGATCACCAACCTCGTCCGGTTTTTGCTCGCCTTGCGGAATGATTCCGCTAAAACTCCGGCTCTCTTTTCCAACCACTGCATGAAGCGCTACTCCCTCGGCATCGACTACGGCACGAACTCCTGCCGCTCTCTTCTCATCGACCTCGACAACGGCGCGGAGGTCGGCTCGACCGTGTTCAACTACCCCAGTGGCGAGATGGGCATCCTGCTCGATCCTCGTGACCCGCATGTGGCGCGGCAGAATCCGCAAGATTACCTCGACGGCCTTGAAAGCGCCACGCGGGGTGCTTTGGAGCAAGCAAAGGCCAAGGTGGCAGGCTTTGATCCTGCGCAGGTCGTCGGCATCGGCATCGACACCACGGGCTCCACGCCCATTCCCGTGAATCAGGACGGCACGCCGCTCGGCTTGCTGCCGGAATTTAAGGGCAACCTCAACGCCATGGTCTGGCTGTGGAAGGATCACACCGGCCATGCCGAGGCGGCGGA
>JAJTDU010000189.1 GCA_021298725.1 Verrucomicrobiaceae bacterium
TGGTGCTGGACATCATGGTGCCAGGCCGAGATGGCCTGAGCTTGCTGCGCGGATTGCGGGAAAAACGCAACAGCGTGCCAGTCATACTGCTAACCGCCCGCTCCACGTTGCCGGAAAAAATCGAGGGGTTGAACCTCGGCGCAGATGATTACATGACGAAGCCGTTTTTTGTGGAGGAGCTGGCTGCGCGTCTGCGCACCGTGGTGCGGCGCAAATCGGGTGAATCCAGCCACATGCTGCGAGTGGAAGATTTGAGCATGAACCTTATCGAGCGCAAAGTCAGCCGGGATGGCGTGCAGATCGAACTGAGTGCCCGCGAGTTTGAGCTGCTAGAGCACCTGATGCGCAGCCCGGGGCGCGTGTTTGGCCGCATGCAGATCTATGAGCACGTCTGGGGATACAACATGGACCCCGAGACAAATCTGGTGGAGGTGTATATTCAGCGTCTCCGCTCAAAGATCGACAAAGATCACGAGAAGAAGCTCATCCGCACCGTGCGCGGTGTAGGTTACGCACTAGGTGCGGTGCAGCGGAATGCGTGAGCATTCCGGAATCGGCAGGTTGCCGCCAGCCTCTACCGCATGGGCATGAACATTGGCCCCATGGTGGGCGCGTTGGGGTCTTGTTCTTCCGCTGCAGTTTTGTCTGGCGGTGGACGCCGGGCGGGTTCTGTGGCGCAGCTTGCAAGCAGCATTGCGGTGAGGAGGGTGAATAGGTGGGTGTATGCTGGTTTCATGGTGGGAACTGGTTCAGAAAAGTTGACTGGGCTATCCGGGATTTTAGGTTATCGACGTATTGACGATCATCCTCGCTAAGCAGGGTGAGAGACACCTCGATAGGCTTTTTGTTCACCATGAGGCGCACCCTATCGCCGCGAATCAGCGTGGGTTTGGTTGGCAGCTGAGCAGGCGGGGCTTTTTCGACCGCTTCACGCGCTGCGGCGGGATTCACGGCGTCGAACTCGATCACGGACTCCTCGAAGGCGATGATGGTGCCCAGCAGCGACCTGCCATCCTTGCTTTTCCACTGCCGAGGCTCACCGAGAAGGAAATAAGAGGTGAGCTTGGTTTTGGTGGGCGCTGCGGGCTTGGGGCTGACACCGTTTTTGACGGTCACGCTGCTGTCGCCGTTGATCCCACGTGTCTCAAACTTACCGCCCGTGGTCGGCACGGTCAGTTGGGCGCTTAGCGTGAGCGTCGCTGAGAGCGCGAGGAATATCGCTTTCATAAGCGCAGACTAGCACCATAACGCCTGAGCAAGCAATGATGAACAAGTAACGCACCGCAATCTTATGGCGGGGTTCAAAGCTTCGCGAACTTGCCGCTATCGGGTGAAACTCACCCCAAGCTAGCAAGCTCACAATGAGCCGCGAAAGGGATTCAAACACCCTGATGCTGCGCAGCAGGATTCGCAGAATGTCAGCGTGCCAAGGCCAGTTTAAATGTCACCGCTCCCCCCTGGATGTTTGTTCGCATCAACAAATCCTTGCCAGAAAGACGGGTTTTTGGCGGTATGAGATCCTCTATGCGCCTTTTTTCGCTTCTTTCCATCCTCCTCATCGCCTCCAGTCTTCGTGCTGAATCTTTGCTGCCTCCAAATGCCCGCGTCGCCGTGATTGGCGACAGCATCACGGAGCAAAAAATTTATTCCAAATACATCGAGACCTACTTGCTGGCTTGCTCGGGCCGCAGTGACATCAAGGTGTTCCAGTTTGGCTGGAGCGGCGAGCGTGCGGGCGGATTCGCGGCACGGCTTGAGAATGACCTCGCGGTGTTCAATCCCAACGTCGCCACGACTTGCTACGGCATGAATGACGGCAGCTACAAGGCTTACGTCGAGCAGATCGGCGCTGATTATGAGAAGAACATGCGCGCTATCCTTGCGGGCTTCAAAAAAGTCGGCGTGAAGGTTTTTGCAGTGGGTTCGCCGGGCGGTGTCGATCCTGATTTCTTCACACGTCCGACGATCAAGGGTGAGCTCTACAACGAAAACCTCGCGCAACTTCGCGACATCGCGAAGAAGCTCGCGGAAGAGAACAAACAGCCCTTTGCGAACGTGCATGACACAATGATGAGCGCTCTCATCAAGTCGAAGGCCGCGCTAGGCAAAGGCTACGGCCCCTTTGGCGGCGATGGCTTCCACCCTTCGGCTGCCGGTCAGCTCCTCATGGCGCAGGCGTTTTTGAAGGCCTTGGGCTTTGATGGCGAGATCGGCATGATCACGCTGGACATGAAGGGGCAAAGCTCGGCAAGCAGCGGCCATGTGGTCAAGGGCGGCCAAGGTGGCAGCGTGACGCTGGAGAGTTCGAAGTGGCCTTTCTGCTTCGATGCCGATCCGAAAAGCGCAGGCAGCAATCGCAGCATCCTGCCTTTCACCAGCTTCAATCAAGATCTGAACCGTCTCACGCTTCAGGTGAAAAACATCGGTTCTGCGAAGGCCAAGGTCACCTGGGGCGCCCAGAGCAAGGAATTCAGCCGCGAGCAGCTCGAAGCGGGCGTCAATCTGGCCGCCGAGTTCACCCAGACGCCGTTTGATGCTGCGTTTGCTGGTTTGACCAACGCCATCGGCCTGAAGCAGGCCTATGAGACGACGTTGATCAAGAGCTTCGTCACCCACATGCGTGTCGTCGCCGCCGAAGCCGCCGAGGAACCCAAAGTGGCCGCAGCGCTAGCGAAGCTGAAGAAGAAATTCGCTGACGAGCATGCGAAGATGGACGCGAACCTGCGCAAACAGATCCAGCCCGTCACCCACACGCTCAAGGTCGTGGAAATTCGCTAACCGCCATGCAACTCGCCGATTTGAAGTGGAACGAGGTGGACGCACTGAGCCGCGACACGCCGGTGATCTTTCCCGTGGCCGCGCTTGAGCAGCACGGGCGGCACATGCCAGTCTTTACCGACAGCATGCTGACGAACGAACTGGTTCGCCGCACCGAAGCGGTGCTGGGGAAGCGCGTATTGATCACACCACTCACTTGGCTGGGGAATTCGCATCATCACATGGATTTCGCGGGCACTTTGTCCGCGGAGCTGCGTCTCTATCTCGATCTACTCAACGGGTTGATGGAAAATTTCATCGCCCACGGTTTCAAGCGCCTCGTTTTCCTCAACGGCCATGGCGGCAACGACATTCCCGGCAAGCAGGCCGTTTTTGAGACGCGGCAGAAGCACCGCAACCGCAAAGACATGCTGCTGCTCTTCGCCACCTACTGGAATCTTGGCGCTGAGCCGTGGACGCGTGATCCTTCGATCCAGCAACGTGTCATGGGCCACGCCTGCGAGTGGGAGACCAGCATGGTGCTGCGCCTGCGCCCCGAACTTGTCGGCGATCTCACAAAAACCCGCGACGTGCCCTTTGGCAACGCATTCGAGCCAGCTTCTCGTGGCTGGATCATGACCGACCGCAGCGAGCCTGGTCATGTCGGTGATCCACGTTCCGCGACGGCGGAGAAGGGCGAGGTGTTGTTTCAATGCTTCACCGAGGAAATCGTGAAGATGCTGGAGCGTGTGATCGCTTGGGATGGCGTGAGCTGGGAGGGCTGAAGCTCAGTCCCTGGCGGCTCCCCAAATCTGCGCGTAATGATGCGCGAGGCGCAGCTTCTGCGCCACGCGCACGGAGATGACGAACGGATACAGTGGTGCCTCGCCGATGCTGTGGGAGATCTCATTCAGCACGGTGGAAAGACACATCCAGCGTTGTAGCCAAGCTAGAAACTCTCCATCGGCGATGCCGTTCTGCGGGAGCATCGCGGGCAGTGTGCCCGCCTCTCCCGGCAGCATCAAAAGCGGCAGCGCGAGGTGCTTCACCTGGATGCCCATGCTCTCGCAGGTTTCCAGCCCGTCCATGATCTGCAAGTAGTGCGCCCAGGTCTCTGCCCAGTCCTCCCAGGGGTGTGAGGCCGCGTAACCCGTGATGAAATTTTGCTCCCAGCCTGTGGTGGCCCCACGCTGATAATGCGCGCTTAGCGACGAGGAGTAGTCCAGCCATTCGTCGCCAAACCGCTCGCGAAATGCCAGCCGCTGCGGGTCGTTCCACGGCAGCTCGGACAAGCAACGCTGCCACAGGTAATGCGCGCTTTCATGGCGGAAGTGCCCCAGCAGTGTGCGGCTGTTTTCACCGAGTTGCTGGCGGTTGATCTGCCGGTAAGTGTCGTCCGCCTCCTCAAGGTTCACCGTGATCACGCCATTGAGGTGACCCGTCGTCACCGTGGGGTTGGATAGCGTGCTGACGATGTCAAAAGCCAAGCCCATCTTGGAATTTTCACTTTTGCAGGGCAGGGAAATGCCAAGACGCAGCAGCGTGTAGATGAGCCGCCGCTTTGCTATCTCCATGCGCCCCCACAGCATCATGTTTCGTGCCGTGCTGAGGTCTGGAATCGTGCGGTTCATGCTGCAGGCCACGCACAGCCTCTCCTTGGCCTCCACTGGCAGCGTCCAATTGCACACGCCATGCTTGACGCCGTTGGCGCAGCGTTTCAGCTTTCCTTCGGGCCGCAGCCTCACCAGCAGACCTTGCGCCGGATCATAGCCCACATCTCCTCTGCACTTCAGGCACTTGGAACTGCCGAAGAAAAGCACATTGCCGCAGTCACAGGTAAATCGTTGCATGGAGCACGTTTTCCATCGCTGCGTTTTCCCGTGATGTCATGCGATTGCACGGCCTTTTAGCGGCAGACGAAGGTCTTTGGCCTGCGGATTCATCGCGGTGATGCTGTTGAGGAAGGTGAGCATCACACCATCGCCGTCGAATTGGCAGGTCAGGGTGTCGATGTGCGGAGTTTCGTAGTAGCGCCAAGTCAAAACGAGTGTGGCGTCATCCGTCCATGTCGCACTGGCAGCGATCTTTGACGACGTGGTAGTTTTGGGCCTGCCGCCGGAGATCAGGCGTGGTGGCGTGCCTGGAAACGCGGCCGAGGTTCGATGCCAGCCGGAAAGGCCACAAAGGATGCGATGAGCGTCTGTGACGAAGGTGCAGGTGTCACCCGCGGTCTCGAAACCGACCTCGCTGAGGCCGAGATCGTTCTTTGCCAGCTTGTAGCGGCGGTTCTTCGCCAGCGGTGATGTCTTGGAGCCGGAAGGCGGCGAAAGCTTCAGGTCTTTTAGGCGCTGCTGCAGCTCCAAGATCGGATCACCGGGGAGTGCTGGAGTAAAGTCTGTCCCCCCAACTTTGGCCGGGGTGGTGTTTCTCCCAAAGCGGGCAGCAGATGCTTCCACACGAGATCGAGTCTGGATGGCCGTTCGTTTCGCGAGATCCTCAAGGAGCGTATGAATTCAAAGTGAGACAGGCTGCCAGCCTGTTTAGGTCCGGGTC
>JAJTDU010000190.1 GCA_021298725.1 Verrucomicrobiaceae bacterium
ACTGAAGGCGTCATGACCGAGTTCCGCGTCTGGAAGCGCGAGCGCACCGCGCCGGAGATCCGCGCCAACTTCGACCGCATCCTCCCATCCGCCGAAGGCATGACCCGCTATGATTCCAAATGGGGCAAGTTTGAAAAAGGCGCCCGCATCGTCAAAACCATCGACACTCCGCCGCTACTCACCGAGGAGCAGGCCAAGACGCTCGACGCCAAATTTGCCAAATTCACAGCCTTGGCCCCCAAAGGCGATCCACAGGCCGGAAAAGCCCTCAGCGCCCTCTGCATGGCCTGCCATCAAATCGGCAGCGCCGGGGGTCAAATCGGCCCCAACCTCTCCGGCGCAGGCGCGATGGGCCTGGAGGCCGTGTTGCGCAACATTTTGACCCCCAACGCCGCCATGGAGCCCGGCTACCGCATTTACCGCGTCGAAATGAAAAACGGCGACCTCATCGACGCCTTCTTCATCAGCGAAGACAAAGACGCCGTCGTCATCCGCCAAGCTGGCCTCCCCGACCGCCGCATGAACAAAGCCGACATCCGCAGCACGAAGTTCATCCGCCGCTCCCTCATGCCTGAGGGGTTGCTCGATGCCTTGCAGGACCAACAGGTAGCCGATCTGCTCGCGTATCTGATGACGCTGAAGGGTTAAAAGCAGGTGGGATGGGAACCTTCTGGCTGGATCATAACAGGAATCCAGCGACTCGACTCATCCTCACAATGGCGGGGGGATGACGGAGAAAAACCAGTGCGGAGATTTGATTCTGGTTCAAACTTGCTCTCTAGCCACCTCCCACACCCATGTACGGACTCGTCAACAAAGCCATCGAAGAACTCGTCGTCACTCATTTTGGAGAGGACCAATGGGAGCTGATCAAAAAGAAGGCGAGCGTGGACGTGGAAGTCTTCGTGAGCAATGAAGCCTACCCGGATGAAATGACGTATGACCTCGTCAGCGCGGCGTCCGAGGTTCTGGGAAAATCGGCAAGCGCCATTTTGGTCGCTTTCGGCGAGCATTGGGTGCTGAAGACGGCCTCAGAGAGTTATGGCCCGATGCTTCGCGCCGGGGGAACCTCGCTGAAGGATTTCCTCATCAATCTGCCAAACTTCCACACGCGCGTGCAAATGATCTATCCCAAGCTCCAGCCGCCGAGATTCGAGTGCTCAGACATCAGCGCGAACTCGATGCATCTGCACTACTTCACCCATCGCTCTGGACTCACGGACTTCGTCGTGGGGCTGGTTCAGGGGCTGGGAAAGCTTTATTCCACCCCGGCCACGGCTAAAGTGATCGCGGCAAAGGTGGAAGGAGCGGATCACGATGTGTTTGAGGTTTCCTGGACTGACGCAGTCGCATGAAGCACGAGGCAGATTGCACACGCGAACTCGGCAGTTTGGAGACGCAGGAGTTTCTCTGCGCGTTTCCCCTTCCAATTTGTGCAGAGGCAGCGGAAGGGGCGCACGATGCTGCGTGCTAGGCAAAATAGGTATCTTCATGCGAATACGGCGGAGCGCAGCAGCAGAGGAAGCGGAGCGTTTGTGAGGCGGTGATTTGATGCCAGGCACCAGGCGGGATGAGAATGGCGTCTCCGGAGGTGACTTCGCGGATTTCTCCCCCGATCTCCAGGGTCCCCTGCCCTTCGAGGATGAAGTAGAATTCTTCGCTGAGCTGGTGGTAATGACGCTCGGTCGGCTGCCCGACGGGGACGATGGCTTCGGCGAGGCTTTGGTTCCGCACGGGGGCGTTCGTGCGATCCAGGATGCTGCGGATGGTGCTGCCGTCCTTGGTGGTGAAGGGTGTTTGCGCGGAAAGCGGGTTGATGGTCATGCTCGGACTGTGTTACTGCTGTGGCACATGATGGCGAACGGATTTCCTCTCAAAAACTGCCGTGCGGTGATCACGGGTGCCTCTTCGGGCCTCGGGGCGGAATTTGCCCGGCAATTGGCCCCGCAGGCTGCGTCGCTCGTTCTCGTAGCAAGACGAGCTGACGCGCTCGAAGCAGTGAAACACGAACTGTCAGGCTTCCCCGCCGAGATCTTCTGCTGTGTGGCCGATTTGGCGACGGATGCAGGACGGAACTCGTTGCTGGCCTTTCTGGATGGGCATGATCTGAAGCCCAACCTGCTCATCAACAACGCGGGCATGGGCGATTACGGCAGCTTTACGAGTTCGACGGCGGAAAAGACCCGAACGCAAATCGAACTGAACATCACGGCGCTCACGATGCTCACACATGCCGTGCTGCCGAGAATGGAACGACCAGGCGGCGTGTTAAACGTCAGTTCGCTTGCTTCCACCTTGCCAATGCCGGATCTGGCGGTTTACGCGGCTTCGAAAGCCTATGTGACGAGTTTTTCCGAGTCGTTGGCGGTGGAACTAGCCCCACAAAACATCACCGTGACCTGTGTCTGCCCAGGACCAACGCCGACAAACTTCAGCAAAACTGCGAAGCGTGAGGACGGCACGGATACCAATCGTGAAGGACAAGGACTTCTGCGCATCCCACCGCAGCGTGTGGTGGCGGTGGCACTAGCGGCTTTGCAACGCGGCTGCCCCTGTGTCTTTCCAGGCGCGGGAGTCGCCATCGCTGCGCGCCTTTTCCGAGTGATGCCACGCGGCCTGATGCGTGCGCTGCTACGCTGGCGGCATGGCAAGGAATGATCATTGCGCAAAGGCGACAGCGGGATTTAGAGTCAAGCCGTGCGATGCCCTGCCTGCCAAACTCCTGCGATTGAAACCGATGCTACCTGCCGGCAGTGTGGCTTTTCGCTGGAGACGGCGGACCGTGCTTTTGGCATCGCCCCGACACTGGACAGACCGATCAGTGACAACTCGGGGGTGCTCGGCTCTTTCGCACGCAAAAAGGTAGCGCGCGTGATCGCGGACCTGGAGCGGCGTTTCCCGCAAGTGGCGGTGGCGGTGGTGCTGACTGAAGTGCCACAGCAGGCTCCACTGGCGGCATACGCGTTTTGGATTTTCAACCGCAGCCAGCTTTCCAGCGCGGTCGAAAAAGGGGGGGGCAATCATCTGGTGCTGCTGCTGATCGACACGCCAACCAAGCGGGCGATCACGATGGTGGGCTACGGGCTGGAGCCCTTCATCCAAGAGACGCATCTTCAAAGTTGCCTCCAGGCCGCTGAACAACCGCTGCAGCATGGACATCTCGGCCAGGCCATTGAGGCCTTCACACAAGAGCTAGACCGCCAAATGGGCGAACTATGCCGATTGATCCCCAAACAGTTCGGCCTAGTGGACGATGCGCATTGGGTGGATGCGACACAGGAAGGTGCAGGCGTCATGACAACGCACGAAAGTTTGTATTGAGCACGACCATCATGAAGCGACGCCAATTTCTCCAATTAGGCCTGCTGACAAGTGCCTCACCCATGCTCTCCGCCGCTGAGTTTCTTCCGCAAAGCGTGACATTTCTTGGAGGCGGGAAATTTCACCAGATCGTGGCAAAAGCCGTCGCAGAAAACTGGGCAGCCTTGCCGATGGGCATGCGAGTGACGCAGTTTGGACAGGCGCTGCTGGGCACGAAGTATGTGGCCTGGACGCTGGAGATCGACGACCGCATTGAGTCGCCTTCCGTGAATTTCAGCGGGCTGGACTGCTGGACGTTTTTTGAGATCGCTCTGGGATTGGCACGAATGCTCGGCAAACGCCAACGCGACTACTCGCCATCTGATCTACTGCGGCAGATCGAGTGGACGCGCTACCGGGGCGGTGTGTGCCGAGGCCATTATCTCGACCGGATTCATTACTTGGACGAATGGTTCACGGACAATGCCGCGCGGGGCAACATCCGCGCGGTGACTCGTGAGGTCGGCCCCGTGGTGAGGCTGAAGGAACGAGCCAACGATGAGATGTCGCTGAATCCGAAACTCTACCGCTACCTGCGGACCAATCCGGCGCTGGTGCCAGCCATGCGGCAGATTGAGGCAGGGCTAGAGCGGGTGCCGTTTGATTTTATCCCGAAGCAGCAGATCGCAGCCTGTGAACCACGCATTCAAAGTGGCGATGTCATAGGTATCGTGACGCATCGGGCGCATGTGTTCTGCTCGCACGTCGGCCTAGCGGTACGAGCCCAGGATGGCGTATGCCGCTTCATGCATGCCTCGCTCAAGCACAAGAAAGTCGTCGTGGACAGATCCATTCATGACTACCTAGCCGGCATCCAAAGCCATGCAGGCATCGTTGTGGGGCGCCCGCTCTGATAAGGGCGCGACTCACGGTGGTTACTTGTCGAAGAAGGAGCTTTCTTCTCGATCTCCGACCTTCAGGTAACGGTAGAAGACCTCCAGTTGAAGCGTGCAGAGGGTCTGGCGGTAGATGTCGTCAGCGGCATCACCAGCAGGCCAGTTCGGGCGGCCGCGTTTGAACATGCCGTCGGCTTGCTGGGCAGCGAGGATTTGGGGAAGGAACTGCTGATTGTAGAACTTCCAGTCGTCCCCGCCCTGCTGGAAGAACGCCTGGGTGTAATAGTACCAGCAGTAAAGGTTACAGTTCTTGTTCCAGTCCAGCGGTTCAGCCGTGAGGAAATCAGTGAGGAATTTCATGCCTTTCTTGATGGCGGTGGTCTTCCCTTTGGCCATGGTTTGCAGGCCAAGGATGCCGACGCCGGATAGACTCCACTGATTGTAGTGCGCGTCACGGTTCGCACCGCCAAAACCGCCATCCTTCGTCTGCGTGGTTTCCAAATAATCAGTCATCTTGCTGATCGCCGAATGAAGTCCTTCGATCTTGAGGCTGGTGTTCTTGGCGGCCTTTAGCGCCTGGAACTGCCAACCTACGACGGAGAGGTCGGCCCCGGCGGACTTGTTGTAAACGATCTGCTCCTTGCCGCCGTAAGCCCAGGCACCTTTCGGTGTCTGGTTGTCGATGATGACTTTGACACCTTTTTCAAAGGCTTCACGCATGCCAGGCAGACTCTTGCTGCCGAGACGGGCTAGCGTGTACATCTCGCCAAGTGCGTAGGTGGCGATACCGTGCTCATAAGTACCCGAACCGCCTTTGCCACCATTGGATTCGCCCTGCCAATTGTCTGAAAAGATGCCGTGAGGGTTCTTTTTACCCATTTCAATAAGGAACATGATGCCCTTCATCACGTTGTCGCCGTAGAACGGGGATTCCGGCGTCTCGCAGCGGCCCAGATAGCACAGCAGCGCCAAGCCGGTCATCGCGGCCTTGTTGCTACGGCCCCAGGAGCCGTCGGCGTTCTGCTTGCCCTTTAGCCACTCCAATGAGGCGCTCACTGCCGCCTCACACTCTGGACTGCCGCCGTTCTGCCTGAGCTTCTCCAAACGCTCC
>JAJTDU010000028.1 GCA_021298725.1 Verrucomicrobiaceae bacterium
GGGGTATTTTCACGCGCTTTGGCGCAGAAAGGCTGCCAGGTGACCGGCGTGGATGCTGCGCCGACTTTGATTCAAAAAGCGCGAACCTACCCGGTGAAGCCGCCGGTGCGTTATCTCGCGCGTGACGCAGCGCAAATCGAGGATTTGGGCGAATTCGACGCCGCCTCAGCCATTCTGTGCGTGCAAAACATGGAGCACCTGGATGTGGTGAGCGCCGCCGCTGCGAAAGTGCTCAAACCCGGCGGGCGCATGCTCTGGGTGGTGAATCATCCCGCCTTTCGCATCCCGCGCCAGTCGAGCTGGGGCATCGACGAGCCGCGCAAGATTCAATACCGCCGCACCGACGCCTACAGCAGCACGCTGAGCATTCCCATCATCATGCACCCCGGCAAAGCCGACAGCGAGAGCACGGTTTCCTTTCATCGCAGCCTGGAAACACTCACCGCCTGCGGTTTCAGCGCTGGTTTGCGGCTCAGCGGCATCGGCGAGTGGTACTCGCACAAGGAAAGCCAACCCGGACCACGGGCGAAGGCGGAGAACCGGGCGCGGAAGGAGTTTCCGCTGTTCCTGGCACTGCTGTGGGAGAAGCCGGTGGTTTAAGCGTGGATGGAACCACTCATGAAGGAACGAGTAAGCCGTTAGAAGTTAGCCGTCGCAAACGCCTGCGGCGGGGGCCAGCGCGATGACGGCCAGAAAGATCGCAAGGGAGGTGTTCACGAACGGGATGGCGATCATTCACCAACCTACCAGCTTGTTTATGTCATTTTCTTCCAAGAAGACGGCGGAACCACCGAGCGAAACGCACTACTTCTGATAAATCGGCAGGAAGTGATGATGCACCGAGAGGCTCAACAGCGCGAGCGAGGTGGCATACACGGCTCCAGCGCTTTTTTCATTCCCATTGCGCGGATACCAGCTCCCATCCGGTGACTGCGCGGCGATGAGCGTTTGCTCGGTCTTCTGCCGTGCGGTCGCGGCATGATCGCCGCCGCGTTGATACATGCCCTGCGCGTAGTAGTAGCAGCCGTAGAAGAACCAAGGTTCGTTGATCTCTGGCGGGGACTTGAGCAGCCAGTTGGCGGAACCCAGCACCTCCGGCGTGTCATACTGACCGCAGACTTGGAGTGAGAGCAGCCCCGCCGCTGTGGTGGAGAAAGTCTGCCGACCGCCGTAGGGCTCGTAGCTGAACGCAGCGGCATCGCTCTTCGGATTGCCGTTTGAATCACGCTCCACGCGGTAGCTGCGCTTGATGTAGGCCACGGCGTTGTCGATGCCTTCTTTGGGAACCTCAAAGCCGGCGTTCTTGGCCGCGCGCAGGGACATGACCTGCCAGACGCTCACAGAGATGTCACTGTCGCTGGAACTCGGCTCATAGCGCCAGCCGCCGCGGTTCGCCTCGCTCTTGGGAACCTGCTGGGAGCGCAGGATGAGCTGCACGGCACCCTTCAGCATGCCCTGAATGCGCTTATCCGTGGCCTCGTCAGGCGCATGGCCGATCATCTCCGCCAGCATGAGGGTGATGATGCCGTGACCATACATGCGGGAGCGGTCACTACGGCCCAGGTAGCCGTTTTCATCCGGCTCGATGCCCTCCACCACATAACGCAGCGCCCGGCCGCAGGCCTGCCCCTGGGGCGTAGGATCGTCCGGCATGTGACCGACCGAGGCCAGGCCCATGAGCGCGAGCGAGGTCATCGCCGCGCTGTGGGAGGGCAGGTCGCCCCGCTTCGGCTTCGAGTCGGATTTTTCATCCACGATGTGGCCAGAGCCTTTCTGCTGGCGGATCAGCCAGCCCACGGCCTTGTCCACTGCCGCTTTGACCTGCGGAGAGATCAGCTCCGGCTTCGGGGTCTGGGCGACGAGGCCGCTCGTGGCGATGAGAAGGATAAAAAGAGGCCGGAAAATGCGCATGCGGGTCAAAACGATCCCATGCACCCTCATCGTGCGTTCATCCACGGAATTTGCGGCTCATGGCGCAGTTGCTTCCAATTGTTCCAGGCCAGCATGCCGAAAATGATCAGCGTGAAGATGCCACCACCCACGCGAGTCTGGGCGCGGATGTCCAGCAGGCCGAGCACGCGGTTTTGCAGACCCAGCCAGAGCGAATCCTCGAAGGATAACACGGCCAGCACCACCGCGCTCACGATGCTGATGACCAGCGCCTGACGCAGCTTACCAGCCCCCAGCAACGCCTGGCACAGCCGCCCTCCGTCCAGCGGAATGACTGGCACCAGATTGAGCAGCGCCCAGAAAATGCTCACCACCGTGAAGCCATCTAAAGTCTCCCGCAGCCAGGGGGAGGGCACACGCCACAGCGTCATCGCCCAGCCCACGGCCAGACCGACCAAAATCTGCAAGACCGGCCCCGCCGCGCTCACCATCAGATCCTCCCGACGTGTCAGTCCCCGGCTGCCCTGCGCCAGTCCGCCGAAGGCATAGAGCACAATGCCCACGCGCCGGTCGCCGCAATTTCGCATCGTCAGCGCATGCCCCAGCTCATGGATCAGGATGGAGACAAACACCGCCGCCACCCAGCCGAGCAGCCCGCGCAACTGCTCCGGTGAGCTCGCATTCAGCGCACCGCCCATCAGCGAAGTGTTCAGCCAGAACATCCAGTGAATCATAACGGGGAAGCCGAGGAAAGTGAAGCGGAGCATGGGATGAGCAGCGGGAGTGAAGGGGCAGAAGTGCGATGATAGAGGTTCAGCGGGGAATGTTCAAAGCGCGATGTTCGCTTTTCCTTCCCGGAAATCCATTTGCCGAATCCCGCCGGGCGTGTACTATCGCGGCCCTTCAGAATGCCAACATAGCTCAGCGGTAGAGCAGCGGTTTTGTAAACCGCCGGTCGTCGGTTCAATTCCGACTGTTGGCTCCACTTTCAAAAAGCTGGAAAGCCCTAAAATCGAGGCTTCCAGCAATGTTCGGTAAAAGGCATCAAAAGCCCCAAAATAAGCGGATTGTAAGCGGATTGAATCGGCCCACGGTTTTGAAACCGGAGCGGCCAATGGGCAAAAATTCCCCGGCTCAAAACCCATTCCAGCGGCCCCGGCCTCGATTTCGGCACCTTCCCGCCTGCCGCCCTCTGCTTCGCGTGGCTGCATCAATCCCCACGCTGAACTGCTCCACATCTTTTTATGAGGTGGGATGACGATACTACAGCCTTGTTACCCTCCTCCACTCGCTGCCTTCTGGGGGGGGGCGCTGGCGTTCCTACTTTGGCTGCTCCCTGCCGTTACTACTTTCTTACCTAGCTGAACTCTCGTATGGCCCTCCCGCACGCACAGAAACGGCCCCTGGCAGCGCAGGAGCTGGTTTTCCTGGCTCTTGCTTCATTCTGCCCACTGCCGCGCCAAAAAAGGGGGGCGGTCTGTGGCGGCTCAGGGAAGCACGGCCAAGCCCTCGGCTTTCGCGGTCTGGCCTTGCCGGTCATCGAGGCTCAGGAATTCCCCCGCGCTCATCTCCAGCGCCAGCGCGACGTGCAGCAGGTCCAGCGAGCGCACGGCCAGCGTTGCGGCATGGCGACGGCTCAGGCGATGCGCACGGCGGAACACGCCCGGCCAGTCCACCGGCCGCAAGGTGTAAAAGCCGCTCCGCAGGTCGTGGCGGAGCGTGCGCAGGGCTTTCAATGCTTGGCTCCGCCGGATGCGTTTGGCCGCGAGGTTCCGGCGGATGGCGTTCACGATCTCCAACCGGTGCAGTGCCGTGAAAAAGACGGGGCCGCTTGCCCGGCCCATGGCTGCCAGCGCAGCGGGTGTCTCCGGCTCCCGCCGGTAGAGTTTCAAAAGCAGGCTGGAATCCGCGTAGGCCATGCGCTCAGAGACGTTCGGCGCGGAACGCCTCCAGCTCGGCACTGGCCCCGATCACCGGCTCAGGAAAGGTTTCTTCCAGCTCCGCCAGCCGCGCCTTGCGCCAGTCCTCCCCGGCGGCAGGCTTGGCACCGTTCACGGTCAAAGCCGGGGCGGCAGGCGGCATCAGCCGCGCCACTTCCTTCCCGCCGTCTACGATGGCGACGCTCTCGCCACGCATCACCAGCGCCATCCACGCGGGAAGGTTCTGGCCGAATTGCTGGAGAGTCGCGACGCTCATGCTTGGAGCTTATCCGCCGGGCGAAGCAGCGGCAAGGCGGAATTCTCACGGTCAAAAGCTGGCTGGCGTGCCAACGCACAACCATCCTTTTTTCCACCAAGTAAACCCCTTCACCTTCTGCATCGACTCAAGCAACGAGGACATGATCTCATCCATAGAGCCCCCTGCTCTGCGCGGCTCCAAGTGTGATATTCATTTTCTCATCAGACGCGCGGCATAAAACCCATCAAACGCGCCCGTCTCTGGCGTGCGGCGCAGTTCCTCCTCCAGCGTCCATTCGTCGCCGTGCTTGGCCAGAAAAGCCTGCACCTGGCGCTCATTCTCGCTCGGTAGGATGCTGCACGTCGCATAGACGAGCTTTCCACCGGCCGCGACCATGCGGCTATAACTTTCCAAAATCTCGGCCTGCAACGCGGTGAGGCGGTCGATCTCTGCGTCGCTCAATTTCCACTTCGCATCAGGATTCCGGCGCAAAACGCCCAGGCCAGAGCATGGCACGTCGAGCAGCACACGTTCCGCCTTTTGCGCGAGACGTTTCACGGTTTTCGAGCCTTCAATCTCGCGTGCTTCGATGATGTCCACGCCCGCACGTGAGGCACGTTTCCGCAGTTCGGCCAGTTTCCAGGCGTGAATGTCCAGTGCGAGGATGCGGCCCTTGTTGCGCATCAGTGCGGCGAGGTGCAGCGCCTTACCGCCACCACCGGCGCAGGCGTCGATCACGCACTGGCCCGGCTCTGGCTGCAAAAACGGCGCGATGAGCTGCGAGGCCGCGTCTTGCACCTCGAACAGGCCGTCCTTGTAGGAGGCAGTGCCAAACAGATTCGCCCGCTGCTTCAAACGCAGCGCACTCGGCACGTCCTCGACGATTTCCGTCTCAAATCCTTCCTGCCCCAGCCGCTCCCGCAGTGCACGGCGATCGTTTTTGAGCGTGTTCACCCGCATAAAGACATCCGCAGGCACGTTCAGTGACTCACGCAGTGCCGGCCAGGCAGTGCCGAGTTCCTTTTCACCGCGCTGCTCCAGCCAATCAGGAATCGCCGCACGAATCGCGGGCGAGGCACCTTCCTTGGCTCGTTTCAAAACATCGGCCGGCCGCACCTGAGGCGCAGTTTCATCCTTCGGCAGATCACGGCCATTGACGATCCAGTAAGCAGCCCAGACACGCCACAGACGCTCCGGGGTGATTTCCTCCGGCTGCGTGTGCTCCGCATCCGGCAAACCTGCCAGATACCAGTACCAGCGCCACCAGCGCACGCATTCGTAAATCGACTCCGCGAAAATGCGCCGGTCACGGCTACCCCATTTCCGATGCCGCTTGAAGGTGAACTCAATCACCTTGTCCGCATACCTGCGCCCGACAAAGACATCCCCCAGGGCGACAATGATTTCATCCAGCAGGTGCGGTGGCAGTTTCATGCGCTGCCGATACGCGGCGCAACCCCTGCATGCAAGCCATCAACACACCTCTGTGGCACAGCCTGCGATCTCCTCAGCGAGGCCAGGGATTTGCGCGAAGGTTTTGGCTGGCGTGTCACGCAAGGCGGGCACGCGAAGGCCTTCCGTGGGCAGATTTTTCAGCAGACGGTCCAAAGCCTGGCCGAAGGCGGTCACCGCAGCGCCTTCTTCCTCGGCGTCATGACGCAGGCCATTGAGCAGGGCCACATGCTCATAGCGCGACAGCCATTCCTGCGCCCGCGAACGGTAACGCTCAATGATCAGGCTCATGATACCCTCCGCCGAGCTCGGTTCCGACTCCCGCAGCACCTGGAAGGCCAAGCAACGCGCCACATCAGCGGCGGCGGTGATCAGGCCCGGCTCATTCACGCCCACTTCCTCGTGCGAAAGGCTGCGGTGCCTGTGCTCGAAGTGAAAACCAAGATCCACCTGACACTGGTGCTCTCCGGGCAGATGACGGAAGGCCTCACACAGCAGAGCGATCTCCAAGCCCCAGCCACCGGGCAGGCTGAAATCCTGGAGCGCGTCCATGTCTGCCGCAAACTCCCCAGAAAGCGGGTAGCGGTAGCTTTCGAGCTGTTCGATGAGCGGCTTCGCTCCGAGCACATCACGACAGGCCTGGATCAGCGGAAAAATCAGCAATCGGGTCACGCGTCCAAACAGGCGGTCCGACACGCGGCTGTAGTAGCCTTTGGCAAAGCGATACCCCATGCACGGATGCAGCAGCGGGTAACATAGGCGCCACAGCAGATCCCGGCTGTAGTTCAGGATGTCCGTGTCATGACTGACCACCACGCCTTTGAAGCCACGCGCCTTCAGCCAGGAGATGCCCATCCAGATGTTCGACCCCTTCCCCGCATGCTCCCCTGGCAGCCCGGCATCTGCCATACGCTGATACACCTGGGTCAGGCGCGGACCGTCATTCCACAAGATGTGCGCACGCTTGCCCTTGAGGTTTTGGCGGCAAAAGAGCAGCGCACGATCGTGCTCAGCCGCGTTCATGCCGTTCATGCTCAGCACGACTTCGCTGATGTGACGGGCCTGCGAGACTTCCTCCAGGATACGCGGCAGGGCCGGGCGTTCGCATTCGGCGTAGAGCGCAGGCAGCAGCAGCGCCACCGGCTTTTTTTCCTCCCAAGCCAGCATTTCTTGCTCACGCTCGGCGCTGTTCGCGTGGGCGAGGTGGTGGAGGGTGGGCACGCGTGCGTGCTGATAAAAATCTGCCATGAGGTCGGTGGAGACGCTCACTTACGCATGCCACGTGATTGTGAAATGATTTTGTTCAAATCTGCGCGGCAGGATCGACATTGCGCGGCAGTGGGCGCGGCTCTTCCTCGCCATTGAGCGCCAGCGTCTCCATATCAGGGTCGATTTCGGCGGATTCCGACTCGATCTCGATCTCCTGCCGCCACTGGCGGGAAATCCACGGCCGCGCCAAGCCGTATAAAAGGTAGCTCACGAAAATGACTGAAGGCATCCAGTGCCAGTTCATCACCGTGAAGGCAATGACCACGATGGTGATGAGCACCCAGTGGAACGAACGCTTGGTGCGCCAGTTCACCGCCTTAAAGCTCGGATACTCCAGATTACTCACCATCAGGTAGGAAAGCAGCGCCATCAGACCCGCCAGCGCGAACTTCCAGTTGCCGATCTCGCGCTCATTGCTGTCCAACCAGATGATCAGCAGTGTCAAAGACGAAATCACACCCGCCGCCGCCGGAATCGGGCAGCCGCGGAAACTTTTGCTGCTGCTTTTCACATCCGCCGCCGCGAGACAGTTAAAACGCGCCAGCCGCATCGCCCCGCAGACGAGATACACACACGAGATCAGCCATCCGAGCCCCTTTGGCGTGTCGATCTCTTTCAAAACGATGTCATGCACCAGCAACGCTGGTGCCACGCCAAAGCTCACAATGTCCGCCAACGAATCGAGTTCCCGCCCAAACGGGCTTTCCGTGCCACCCATGCGCGCCACGCGTCCGTCCAGCGCGTCAAACAAGCAGGCCAGCAGGATGAACACGATCGCGTAGTGGTAATGCGTGTTCACCTCAAAGTGCCGCCCGTCGAAAATTTGCAGGATGGCAACGAATCCACAGAGAATATTGCCCGCTGTCATCAAAGTTGGCAGCACCGGGATGCGGGGTTCGTGAGCGTAAGACATGGCTGAAAAGGTGAATGCAGAATGAGGAATGTCGAATGACGAATGAGACCACGAACCAGGATGCCCTGGCAGCTTGCATTGCCTGGTTTTGCCGTTATGGCAGAAACCCGGCCTTTAGAATCATTCAAAAAGCCCCCGCCAAGCTTCCAGACATTCGACATTCGACATTCGTCATTTCCCCCATGCCTTCCGAACTTCCATCACTGAACGGTGACATGACCATGAGCCAGGTGCTCCAGGCCTATCCTGGGGCGCAGCGGGCGTTGTTTGCGCGCTATCACATTGGCGGCTGCCGCAGTTGTGGCTTCCAGCCCGGTGAAACGCTGGCCCAGGTCTGTGAGCGCAACGAAAACATCCCGGTGGCCGAGGCCATCGCGCACATCCAAGACAGTCACCAAGGCGACGCCTCACTCCAAATCTCCCCACACGATTTTGAGCAACTCCGCGGAGCCATTCCTGACATCGTCATCCTTGATGTTCGCACCCGCGAGGAACATGAAGCGGTCAAGCTGCCTGGTGCCCGCCTGCTCACCCAGGAACTGGTGCAGGAAATCTTCACCAGCGGCGACAAGACGAAAACCCTCGTGCTCTACGACCACACCGGCTCCCGTTCACTTGACGCGGCAGCCTATTTCATCGGCCACGGTTTTGCGGAAACCAAATGCCTCAGCGGCGGCATCGACGCTTACAGCCAGGAGATTGATCCTTCCCTGCCCCGCTATCGTATCGAAATCGAAGCCTGATTCCCTCTCATGGACGAAGCCACCCTTCAGCAAGCGCTCACCAATACGCAAAACCTTGGCGAAATGCCCGATGCCGACGCCGTCGGCACCGTCGGCAGCCCGGATTGCGGGGACATGGTGCGCCTGTGGATCAAATACAAAGACAAGGACGGCCAGAAGGTCATCGACAAGGCCAGCTTCCAGAGTTTCGGCTGCCAGACGGCCATCGCCGTCGCCAGCATCGCCACCGAGTTAATTCGCGGCAAGACCAAGGCCGAAGCGCTCGCCATGTCGGCCGAAGAACTCAGCCAGCCGCTCGGCCCGCTGCCACCGATGAAGATCCACTGCGGCCAGATGGTCGAAGGCGCGCTGCGTGCAGCTCTTGAGGCAGAGGGCAAAGAGCCAAGGGTGGAAAATCCAGAGTCCAATCCGTCCCATGACCAATCCGGCACCCTCGCCGATGCTCTCAACCTCGCCGGCAAGACCCAGGGCAAAATCAAGATCGTCCTCACCTCTTAACTTCTCACCTCTAACCTCTCACTTTCCCCGTCCCCATGCACTCCTCCCTCGAACTCAAACGCGAAGTCGAAGCCGTTCAAATCCCCAGCGGCGACATGATCACACTGCCCATCGGCATGAAAGTCATCATCACCCAATCCCTCGGTGGCACCTACACAGTGGCCACAGACTTCGGCTTGGCCCGCATTCAATCAAAGGATGTCGATGCGCTTGGTATTGACCCTGAAGCCTCCAAGAAAGAGCAGGAAAGCACCTCCTCAAACATTCCCACCGATGTCAGCGACCTCGAAGGCCAGGTCTGGAATCAGCTCAAGAATGTCTATGACCCGGAAATCCCCGTGAACATCGTCGATCTTGGCCTCGTGTATGACTGCAAGGTCGAGGCCGACGCCGAGGGCAAGAACAGGGCGCTCGTGAAGATGACCCTCACCGCCCCCGGCTGCGGCATGGGCCCCACCATCGCCGCTGACGCGCAAAGCCGCATCATGACCATCGAGGACATGGACGACGCCGCGGTGGAACTCGTCTGGGATCCAGCCTGGAATCAGGGCATGATCAGCATCGAGGGCAAGATGAAGCTCGGGATGATCTGAGCCTGCTTTCAGCCTGCCCAGAGGTGCTCAGCGCCTCATGAAAGGCTTGTGATGTGAGTTAAAAAAAAAGCCGGACAGCATGTGCTGTCCGGCTTTTTGCAGTCAAGTGATTGGACGAGGAACGGATTACTCCGCGTTTTCCTCAACGTAGCGCACGACGTCGCCGACGGACTGAAGCTTTTCAGCCTCTTCATCGGGAACGTCGATGCCAAACTCTTCTTCAAAGGCCATCACCAGTTCGACGGTGTCGAGCGAATCGGCGCCGAGGTCTTCGATGAACTTGGCTTCGGGGGTGACCTGCTCGGGATTCACGCCGAGTTGTTCAACGATGATGTCTCGGACTTTTTCTGTGATGTTTTCTGCCATAGAGAGGGGGTGGGTTAGTGGGGCGGAGCTTTAGCGGCTCACTTTGCTTTGGCAAGGGAAAATCGAGGGTTTTTCCAACACCCAAAATCAGCCTCATCAGGCACCGTCGGCCGGGACTTCGGCCTCAGGCGGTGCGGGGTTGACTTTTTCGATCAATTCGCCGCTGAATCGGGAAAGCAGGCGCGTGAGCACCAAGTCGGCCCCGGCGAATTTCAAATCGTCGATGGCGGCACGTTTTTCCCCACCTGACTGGGTGCGATGCCAAGCGTAGGCGATGCCTTTGTGCTCCCACTTCCGCTTGTCGATGCGGAAGACGTCTGAGAAGGCGATTTTGACGCCCTCGGGGGTGGTCCAGTGGTCGGCCTCAGCACGCAGGGTTTTGCTCCGGTTTAACAGCAGCACGAAGCCAGTGATTAGCGCCCCGGCGATGCACCCGTAGCCGAACCAGAACTGCTCGGCGATCTCGCGCTCGCTGTAGAGCTTGGGATCTTCATCCCAGCCGTTCTGCGCAGCGTGGCTGACCCACTTCGGCGGCTCGCCCTCGCTGCCAGTGGGCAGGCCTTTCGCTTTCGCATCAGTGATCCACTGTTCGAGGCGGCCTTCCAGCTTCGCCTGGTCAAAGGACGGGAGGAACTCCGTGGTGAACCATTCCTTCTTCTTCGCGAGGGCGACGGACTTCGGATAGCCCCACACACCGTCATAAAGAAAAACGAGACCAAAAACGAGCATCAGGCCCGCGAGCATACCCATGCGGCGGTAATACCAGGATGTCACACGGCAGATGATGGGGGCAGCGGGATCTGCCGGGCTAGAAGAGGAGGATTCCATGAGGCCTGACTCAATCGCAGCCGCTGGCGGGCGCAACAGCGGATTTTGTGTGACAAAGTGCGCACGGTTTTGCAACGTCTCCGTGCTTCTCTTGTGCCGCTCGTCGCGTAATAGGAGAGCAAACCCCACTCACAACACCATGATCTTCGATCCCTTCTACCTGCTGATCTGCCTTGGCACGACCGCGCTGGCCATGCTGGCCTCCTGGCGTGTCAAAAGCGCCTACAACCATTATTCCCAGGTGCCGGCCAGCTCCGGCATGTCCGGCGCTGACATCGCCCGGCGCATTCTGGACCTCAACGGCATCCGCGACGTGACCGTGGAATCCACCCAAGGGCTACTGAGCGACCACTACGACCCGACGAACAAGCGTCTCGTGCTCTGCGAGGAAAACTACCACGGCCGAAACGTGGCCGCGCTGGGTGTGGCCGCGCATGAGGCCGGACATGCCCTCCAGCACCAGCAGCTTTACGCGCCGCTGCAATGGCGCATGGCGGCGGTGGGCATCACCACCATGGCGGGGAATATCATCCCCTTCCTCGGCATGGGCCTGCTCTACTTCGCGCCACGCATTGCCATCCCGGTCCTCGCGGTGTGCTTTGGCATCGTGATGGTGTTTCAGCTCATCACACTGCCGGTGGAGTTTGACGCCACGGCTCGTGCGAAGCGCATCCTGGCAAGCACCGGAGCGATCTCCCCCGGCGCGGAAACCGCAGGGATGAGCAAGGTGCTGGACGCCGCCGCGCTGACCTACGTCGCGGCCTTCATCAGCGCCCTCGCCACCTTCCTTTACTACGTCATGCACATGCTGGGCGGCCAGCGTGACGAGGAATAAGCGGCGCGGATAAGCTTTCCCCCACAGCGGCGTATGAACCTCATGCGCCGCCTTTTTTTTGCCCTCGCCCTGCCCTGCTTCGCCTGCGCCGATGACATCCCGCCGATCCGTGGCCTGAGCCGAACGAATCTGCTGGAATACAAGACGGCTGACGGCACGAAGAAGATCGCCGCGACACCCGCTGAGTGGGAAAGCCGACGCAAGGAAGCGCTGGCAGGCTTCCAACAGATCGCCGGTGCCCTGCCTGGCGCGGAGATGCGCTGCGCACTTGATCCGCAGGTCATTGAGGAAGTCGATTGCGGCAGCTATGTGCGCCGCTTGATCACCTACACCTCGCAGCCAGACGGCAAGGTGCCTGCTTACCTCTGCATCCCGAAAACAGCGCTGGCAGGAACAAAAACGCCCGCCGTGCTATGCCTGCATCCGACGGAAAACAACATCGGACACAAGGTCGTGGTGGGTCTTGGCGGCAAGCCGCATCGCCAGTATGCGCAGGAGTTGGCAGAGCGCGGCTTTGTGACACTTTCCCCGAGTTATCCGCTGCTGGCCAAGTATCAACCTGACCTGAAAGCACTGCACATTCCCAGCGGCACGATGAAGGCCATCTGGGACAACCTGCGTGGCCTCGACTACCTCCAATCACTGCCCTTCGTGGACAGCTCACGCGGTTTTGGAGCCATCGGCCACTCACTCGGCGGTCACAATGCCATCTTCACCGCCGTATTTGACGAGCGTATCCAAATCATCGTCTCAAGCTGCGGCTTTGACTCGCTGCTGGACTACTACGGTGGGAACATCCAAGGCTACGTGCAAGAGCGCTACATGATGAAGATGCAGGACTATCTCGGACGCCCGCAGGACGTGCCGTGGGATCATTACGAACTCATCGCCTGCCTCGCGCCACGCCATGTGTTCGTCAACGCGCCGCTCAAGGACGCGAACTTCCGCTGGCAGAGCGTGGACCGCATCGCGGCCGCAGCTCTGCCCTTGTTTAGGCTGCATCAGGCAGAGTCACGGCTGCAAATCGTGCACCCTGACTCCGAGCACGATTTCCCGGACACTGAACGCTTCGCCAGCTACGAGCTGATCAAGCGCGTGCTGCTGCGGCCTGCTCAATGATGCGCACCAATCGTGGGCACAGCAGCGAGTGAGAAAACTCCGCACCGAGCGCCTGCGCCG
Organism: Verrucomicrobiaceae bacterium; assembly: GCA_021298725.1. Taxonomy (GTDB): domain Bacteria; phylum Verrucomicrobiota; class Verrucomicrobiia; order Verrucomicrobiales; family Verrucomicrobiaceae; genus Prosthecobacter. The sequence goes on from JAJTDU010000028.1 coordinate 12,745, forward strand.
CCGCATTTACCGGCCGCGGGCCGAGTTGCATCGCCGCGCGGATCTGCGCCACGATCTCGCGCGCATCGTCATTGCGAGCTGTCCGCGCATGCACCGGATCATTCAGACGCCGCGCCAGATCCGCGCCATGGCTCTGCTCCGGGCCGATGAAGAGGAAGGGAATGCCCAGCGTGAGGATGTTGTAGATTTTGCACGGGTGCACGATGCCCACAAACGGCTCCCCCATGACCACCAGGTGCAAATCCGCCGAAGAAAGCGAGCCAGACAGCTTCTCCATCGGCTGATAGGGCAGACAGGTGATGTTTTCCAGCGCCCGATCCTTCGCAAAAGCCTGCACCTTCTTGAACTCACTGCCGCCACCGACAAACAGAAAGTGAAGCAGCGGATCCGACTTCAGCTCATCCGCCGCCGCCAGCACTCCATCTAGCGGATGACAGGGGCTGTGATTGCCCGAGTACATCACGATGAACTTGCCTGTGAGTCCGTGCTCCGCGCGAAACGCCTCACGCGCCGCAGGATCGTAACCGATCGCTTGGTCGTGCGACCATGGCGCATCGATGTGAATCACCTCCTCACGCACGCCCTTGGCCATCAAGCGTTCTGCCATGAAGCGATCCAGCGCGATGATGCGTGAGGCCCGGCGGAAGCTCCAGTTTTGGATGAAAGTCAGTGTGCGCTCAACCATGCCACCGGCCTTGAGCCAGCCCGCCGCCACCGCTTCATCAGGATTCAAGTCCATCACCCACGGCACCACAGCCCCGCCCTTGAGCCGAGCCGCCACGGTGCCCAGCGTGGAGATCAGTGGCGGTGAAGTGAGGCAGACGGTGACATCCTGCCGCGGCAGCAAGAACACGATGCGTGCCGCATTCAGCCAGAAGATGGCGAAGTCCACCAACCGCCGCCACTTGGCCTTTTTCCCCAATCCAGGAGTCCAAATGCGGCGGATGTCGATGCCTCGCCAAGTTTCACGCACCGGAAAGCGCTTCGAGGGATCATCGTATCCCCTGCTGGAGCTGACCGCCGTCACGTGATGACCAGAGTTCCTCAAACCGAGAGCCAGATCCGTTAGATGCTGTGCCGTGGAAACATGGTCTGGGTGGAAGCACTGATTCAGGAGAAGGATGCGCATGAATGAAGATTAGTTGAAACAAAACGGGCCAGAAATCAATCTGGCCCGTCGTGCAAGTTTCGTCACCCGCTCGAGCTCAAAGGGACTTCGCCCCTTGCTTGATCTCGTCGTAGATCCACTGGTAGGTGATCTCCAGGCCATCGCGCAGGCGGGTGGATGGCTCCCAGTTAAAAACGGATTTAATCAGCGTGTTATCGCTGCTACGGCCGTTCACGCCCTTGGGCGCGGCAAGGTTGTAACTGCGCTTGAGTTTTATACCGGCGATCTCCTCGGCGATATCGACGAGCTGGTTGATACTGACCATTTCGGCGCTGCCGATGTTGATGGGTTCCACGAATTCGCTGTTGAGCAGCATCTGAGTGCCGTAAACGCAATCGGTGATGTACATGAAGCTGCGGGTCTGATCACCGGTGCCCCAGATCTCGATCTCATGTTTGCCAGAGATCTGTGCAAGGGCCACCTTGCGACAGACAGCGGCAGGAGCCTTTTCACGACCACCATCCCAGGTGCCATGGGGACCATAAACGTTGTGGTAACGAGCGATGCGGGTCTTGAGGCCAAAGTCCTCGCGGAAGTGGCGGCACATGCGTTCGGAGAAGAGTTTTTCCCAGCCGTAGCCATCTTCGGGAAGAGCTGGATAGGCATCTGCTTCTTTGAGGGCTGGGATGTTGTATTCCTTCTGTTTTTCGCCGTTGTAAACGCAGGCGGAGGAAGCGTAGAAGAGGCGTTCGACACCTGCTTCCTTGGCGGCCATGCACATGTGCGTGTTGATGAGCACGGTGATCATGCAGAGTGCCTTGTTGTTTTCGATGAAGCCCATGCCCCCCATGTCAGCGGCGAGGTTATAAATCGTTTGAGCTCCATTGGCAGCGACACGGCAGTTTTCGAGAAGGGAAAGGTCCAGCACATGGTTTTCGACGTCGTCGAACTTCTGATACCATTCTTCGAAGGGCTTGATGTCGATGGCGCGAATGCGTGTGTGCCCTTGGGCACGGAGATCGGCGACGAGGGCGCCGCCAATAAAGCCGCCGGCTCCGGCGACGGTGATCAGATTGTCTTGGCTCATGTGGTTGGCAGGTCGATTGCGGTTTGGATAGGTGTCTTTGTGGGCAATTCAGAGAGTTTTGCCAATCTTTTTCTCCAGCAGGCGAAGAGAAAGCATGATCTCGGCGAGGACGCGCTGAAAAGCGTAAAACCAACCGTGCCACCCGTCTAGGACAGTACGACGCGCGAGGAGGGTATAGAGTAAGACAACGACAGGGCCAAGAACCATCGTGCGACGAATCCGATCCTGTAGGCTGAGCTGCGTGAGGGCGGTTAGCTTTTCGGCTTCGAGTTTGGCGTATTTGTCCTGGGAGGAAAACCAGCGGCTCAGCGGCTTGCGATCATCGTGGTCGATTTTGGTCGTGAGATGAGTGGTGGTGCCGGGGATGCTCAAAATCTGCGTGTGACCATCGGGCTCGTAGCGGCAGCGGTCTCTGCGGAAAAGGACCGCACGCGGCGGGTAAAGACAGGCGCGGAGAGGCTTTCCAAAGATCAAATAGCGGGCGGCGATGGCCGCCGTGGCATCGGTGCTGCCGCTATCAAGAATGACGACCTCCCTGGCCCAACGCAGACGCTCCAGGCAGGGCCTGAGGTTCGGCTCTTCATTCCAGGTGAGCACAAGAGGTGTGATGGAATCGAGTTTCACGCTAGTTCTTCACGACTTCGCGATACAGGTTTTGCAGCGCTTTGCCCATTGCTGGCAGCGAGTAATCGCAGCGGGCGAGGATGCGGGCCGATTGGCCAAGGAGGTGGCGCTGCTCGGGTGAATCGAGCAGTGCTTCAAGCTTCGCGGCGATAGCGGCAGGCTCAAGGGCGGCGAGGAGCACAGCCTTGTCTCTGACAGCATCAGCGGCCAACGCCACTTGATCGGTGGAAAGGCATGGAAGTCCGGCTGCCATGGCCTCAAGGAGGGCGATGCCGAAATTTTCGGAGTGCGAGGGCAGCACAAACAGCTCCGCAGCTGAAAAGGCGGCAAGGCGAAGCTCACCGGTGACCTGCCCGGCCCAAGTGATCCGATCAGCCACACCGCCAGCGGTTGCCATGGTCTTGAGTTTCCCGATCAAGGCCGGATCACCGTCACCACAGATGATCAGACGAGTGTTTGGCTGCGTGGGGCTGATTTTGGCAAAGGCAGCGATGAGAAGATCCAGGCCCTTTTTCTCATCAATGCGGGAAAGGAAGAGCAGGTTTCGTGTGGCGGCGGTTTCGGGAAAATGGGCGCTAAAAACCGAACGTGGCGGCAGCGAGTCGAAGGGCGCGAGGTCGATGCCGATGGGGATCACACGCTGGAGGTTCGTGAGGCCAAAGCGGGCGGCATCTTCCATCTCCATGCGGCTGGTGTAGTGCATGGCTGCAGCCTTTTTGAGCATGGGCAGGTCGAAAAGACGAAAGGAAAGCGCTTTGACGAGCTTGCGACGGTTCTCCATGCCCCAGCCGCATGAATATGCACGACATCAAACTCAGTCACATGCGCACGAAGCCAGCCCCTGAGCGGCAGCGAGACCTTGTAGAACTCGGTCTGCTTCGGAAAATACAGCGCACTCCACCCATCCTGCGGTGTTTCGACTCCGTGGGTGACACGGCTGAGGTGCCTGCCAGGCCCATCGTCATCTGTGGTCGCGGCGATGAGTCTGATCTCATGCGGCAGCAACGCACGGGCCATCGCCGGCAGGGCGAAGCTGGGGCCTCCTGATGTCGGAGAGAGCGAGGGGATGACATGCAGCACACGCATGGGTCAAAGCAGTCCGTGACGTTCCAGCCAGGTGTCCAACATGAAGATGCTCCAACGCTGGTACCAGGTGGGGTTTTTGAAGGGTGCGCGGGCCGTGGCGCGGGCGAATGCCTCTCCCCAGCCCTGCCCCAGCCATTTCTCAAACGGAAAGACGAAGCCGCGTTTCGGAGCCTGGGACACCCAGGATGGAATTTCTGGCACGGCATCCAACAGCATCTGCTTGCCAGAGCGCAGGCGCAGCGCAGCCGGGACCCGGGACACTCGGCCAAAGAACGTCTGGTCCACCCAAGGGACACGCAGTTCCAGGCCATGCGCCATGCTCATCACGTCGCTGTCTTTGAGAAGCTGGTTGCGCATGTAAAAGCGTAGCTCGCATTCACTGACGGCATCACGCGGGTTCGTAGCTAGTAGGTCGTGCTGCGGTGCGGAATGAATGTCGCGCGGAGAACAATGCAGGTAGCTAGCGGCCAGCAAACGCGCCTCATAG
>JAJTDU010000191.1 GCA_021298725.1 Verrucomicrobiaceae bacterium
CATCAGCGGCCAGGTGGTCCATGCCGGCACGCTCAATGCCAACCCGCTCTGCCTCGCCGCCGCGAAGTGGTGCCTCGATGAAGTCATCGCGCTTGGCGACAGCCATCCTGCCGGCGTCATTGATCTCGGCGAGCAATTGATGGCCGGCCTCAGCCAGCTCGCCCAGCAGCATGCGGTGCCCGTCCTGCCACAGGGCTTTGGCCTCGTCTTCCACTGCACCATGCTCAAGCCGGAGGTCGAGGAAGGCCCCATCCTCAACTACCGCGACTACGTCCACCGCCACGACGCCCCACGCTGGGCACACCTGCGCCGCTGCCTCCTCGAAGAAGGCGTCCGCGCCATCGAACGCGGCCTCTGGTTCATCAGCCTCGCCCACACGCAGGCCGACATCGACGAGGCGCTGAAGCGTTCCTCGAAGGCCTTCGCAAGGCATGCAGCGGAGTGGAAGACCGCGTAGTGGGTTGCAAAAACCGTGGTGCTTCGGATCTCGGCATTCAGGCTCGTTCTGCCGCGATTCAGATTCCTGGAAACAAGCCAGAGCCTGACGCATTGCGGAAGACCGGGGCTTCATGCCCAGTCTTCGACGGGAAGGCTTGTTCGGCGTCTCTCCGCACAAGCATGCCCATGAGCCCCTGAGTCTGCATCCATCTGCCCGTGGCAGATCAACCGCGCCTCACTTCCCTGCCCCGACTTGGCGCAGCCATTCTTCAAGGTTGTAGTAGTTGGTGACCCGGCTGACACGGCCATCACGCAGGTCAAAAAACGCGCCAACACGGAGGCGGTAGCGCTGACCCGCGGCGGGCGGCAGACCTTCATCGGTTGACAGATATTCACCTTCGATGAAAAACTCCGCCGCGCCTCGGGTGCCGTCCTCGTTGGCAAACACAACCAAATCACGCACCTGCTCACGGTAGCAGCGGTCCATGCGCTGAAGGAAGGCACGAAACACGTCTTTACCCAACTCTGTGCCACCTTGGTTGATGTCGTGGGCCACGTCATCGGTCAGCAGCGCGAGGAAGGCCTCGCGATCTCCCGTGTTGAAGGTGTCGTAGTACTTTTGGATGAGCGCGGCGGCTTGCGGTTGGATCGTGGAGGCCATGTGCGGGAAGAAACGCGGAATGCTTCACCCTGCATCCCGAACTTTATGTTTCGGCCCGTCGAATTTCGCATCCCCTGTAGCATTCCGTTTTCCACGGCGTTATCTGCGCACGCATGCCCCGCATTGTTTGGCAAAACATGAATCTCACCTGGCTGGCCGCCGGGGTGGTCGTGCTGGTGCTGGGATTGCTCATCGTGGGCTATGTGAGATCCCCCCTGCGTGGCTGGAAGCGACTCGCAGCGATGCTGTGCAAGACGGCAGCGCTGGCCCTGCTGGCACTGTGCCTGCTCGACCCGCTGTGGACGCGCACTCAGCCGAAGAAGGGTGAGAACGAGGTCGTGGTGCTGGTGGATACCAGCGCGTCACTGGATCTGGCGGAAACAGTCGGCGGAAACAGTCGTGCGGCACTCGTGCAGGCGGCTTTGGCTTCCAGTGATGACGATGCCGCATGGATCAAGGCCCTGGGAGAAGATTTCCGACTGCGGCTGATGACCGGCGGCTCGCAAACGAAGAGCGTGCCGCATTTTCGTGGCTTGAAGTTTGACGGCACCCGCTCGGATTTTTGCCGCACCCTCATGACGCTGCGCTCCGGCGGCTCGAACCTCGCCGCCGTGGTCGTGCTGAGCGATGGCAATGCCACCGACTTTGCCGCTTGGAAGGCAGTAGCGAAGGGCGCGCCCGTTTTTACCGTGCTGGCTGGTGAAAAAGCCCCACCCGATGATTTCAGCATCGTCGAGGCCAGTGTGGCGACGAGTCCCTTCGAGGACGCACCGATCACCATCACCGCTCGCGTGACAGGCAATGGCCAAGGGACGCTGCAAGTGCTAGGCGAGGACAAAAAGGTTGTGGCGACCGAGAAGGTGACATTGAGCGGCCGTTCGGCGCAAACGGTGCGCTTGCGTGTGCCGGTGGCAAAGCCGGGCGTAACTTTTTATCAGCTCACACTCCAAAACGAAGGCGTGAAGGAAGCCACCCTAGCCAACAACACGCGCCTCCTGGCCGCAGATCGGGGCGCAGGGCCGTATCGCGTGCTCTACGTCAGCGGCAGGCCGAACTGGGAGTACAAATTCTTGCGCCGCGCCATCGCGGGCGATGATGACATCCAGATGCCAGCCTTGGTGCGCATCGCGAAGCGGGAACCGAAGTTCGAGTGGCGTGGCAAGGTAGGTGAAAGCGTGAACCCGCTGTTTCGTGGCTTTGGAGCCAAAGATGGTGAGGAAGCCCAGCGCTACGACCAACCGGTGATCATCCGCCTCGGCACGAAGGACACTCAAGAGCTCAGCGGCGGCTTCCCGAAAGCGGCGGAGGACTTGTTTGCGGAATTCCGCGCCATCATTCTCGACGACATCGAGGCAGCGTTTTTCACGCAGGAGCAGATGAACCTCATCGAACGCTTCGTCAGTGAACGCGGCGGCGCGTTGTTCATGCTCGGGGTCAGGAATGCTACCGCAGCGGAGGTTATGACAACACGCCCATCGGCCGCATGCTGCCGGTGTATCTCGATCAAGCGGCCAGCGGCCCGGCGCTGGAGGGCGCTCGCTTCAACCTCACGCGTGAAGGCTGGCTGGAATCATGGATGCGGCTGCGCACGGACCGCGAAGAGGATGAGAAACGTCTTTCCGCGATGCCCGCGTTTCATTCCATCAATCCTGCTTTCTCCATCAAGCCGGGCGCGAGCATTTTGGCGACGGTTGCCGATGCGCAGAACTCGTATCCCGCCGTCGCCGTGCAGCGTTTTGGCGAAGGCCGCGTGGCCAGCCTCATGATCGCCGATCTGTGGCGCTGGGGGCTGTATGACGCCGATGCACACAAGGACATGGACCGCCTGTGGCGTCAGATGATGCGCTGGCTCGTCGTGGATGTGGCGGACGCGATCACCTTTGCTACTGAGATCGACGCCGCCGACCAGGAGCGTGTGAAACTGGCCGTCCGAGTCAAAGATCGTGCCTTCAAGGCGAACAGTGATGCCATCGTGAAGATCGAGGTCACGCGGCCAGACGGCAGCAAGTCGCAGCTCTTTGCCGAACCGAGCCTGAAAGAGGCCGGCTTGTTTGAAACGGAGTTTTTTGCCACCAAGCCGGGCAACTACCGCGCCAGCGCGAGGGTGGAAGATGCCGAAAAGCGAACCGCTCTAGGCACGAAGGCCGTCGGCTGGACGCATGATCCGCTGGCGGTTGAATTCGCCAAGCTGGAGCCGAATCGCGACCTCATGCAACGCATCGCGAGTGACACGGGCGGCCAGATGATCGCGCTGAAGGACATCGCAAAACTGCCCGAGATGCTGAAAAACATCCGCGTGCCCGTCGAGGTCACGCTGGCGACGCCGCTGTGGCACACGCCGTGGATTTTCATCGCGATCCTGCTGCTGCTGCTCGGTGAGTGGATGCTGCGAAGGAAAGGAGGCATGGCGTGAGCAAAGTAGTCCAGGGCTTTAGCCCGTCTTCGCGTCGTTGGTCATGGGCGCGCCTTCACGAGCTAAAGCTCATGACTACTTTCCTGTTCCTCACCTGCTCACTCCACGCGCGAAACCTAGATGTCATCATCGTGCGCGGCGCGGAGGGCGCGGAGGAGTATGGGAAGAAGTTCACCGCACAGGTGGAAGCCTGGGCCGCTGCTTGTTCCAAGGCGGGTTTCGCGCCTGAAGTCTTGCGTGGTGAAAACACCACCGCAGAACTGCAAACACGACTCTCCAAGGCCCAGTCTGAGCGCTCACTGTGGCTGGTGCTGATCGGTCATGGCACGTTTGATGGCCGCGAAGCGAAATTTAATGCCGAGGGGCCTGATTTTGACGCCAAACAGCTCACAAGCTGGCTGGCACCGCTGAAGCAGGAAATCGTGGTCATTCATGGCGCTTCGGCCAGCGGCGGATTTGTGCGTCCGCTGGCTGGCAAAGGCCGGATCATCATCACCGCGACGAAAGGCCCGGATGAAGTCTTTTATGCACGTTTTGGCGAACACTTTGCCGAAGCCATCGGCGGGCTGGGGGATGCGGATATCGATCAGGATAAGCAGGTTTCCCTTCTCGAAGCCTTCCGCCATGCCAGCCAAGCGGCAGCGTTGTTCTATGAGAATGAAGGCCGACTGGCCACAGAGCACGCACTGATCGAAGACAATGGCGACGGCGTGGCCACGCGACGTGAAGCGCTCGAAGCACCGCCTACCGAGGCCAAGCTCGATGGCGAACGTGCCTCACAGCTTGTTCTGGTGCTTAGCGACGAGGAAAAGAAGCTCACCGACGAGCAGCGCACGAAACGCGACGCGCTCGAACTCGAATTGAAGAAGCTCAAGGAGCAGCGTGGCACGCTGGGCGAAGAGACTTACTACACGAAGCTGGAAAAGCTGCTGCGGCAGTTGAGCGAGGTTTATGGATCATCCCGGCCCGCCACATAATCACGAAACGCCTGCGCCACCCGCTGGGTGACAGCACCCGAGACGCCTGGCATGACGCGTTCATTGATTCGCGCCAGCGGATGAACGTCGCGAGTGCTTGAAGACAAAAAGGCTTCATCACAGGTTTGCAGCACGGTGATGGGCAGGGCGATTTCTTCCACGGGAATGTCGGCGGCCTGACAGGCTTCGATGACGAGGCCCCGTGTGACACCTGCGAGACAGCCGGAACTGAGCGGCGGGGTTTGCACGCGGCCACCTGCCACGATGAAAATGTTCGTGCCGGTGCCTTCGCAGAGATCATCACGGGTGTTGGCAAACAAGGCCTCCCCTGCCCCTTGAGCATGCGCCAGGGCTAGGGCGCGCACGTTATCCGCATACGAAGTCGATTTGATGCCGGCGAGTGCACCGCGCTCGTTGCGCGTCCAAGGCACAACGAGCGCGGTCTCGGTGGGCGGCCAAGGTTTGAGCGGCATGGCTGCGGCGGTCATGGTGGCGAGCGATTCACCACGGTCGGAGCCGAGCGGGCCATCACCGCTGGTCAGCGTGACGCGAACGCGAGCCGCTGGCAGATCATTGGCCTGCATGACTGCCTGGATGGCCTGTGAATAGACCTCAAAAGCAGGTGGCGTGATGCCCATGGACTCGCAGGAGGCGACGAGACGCTTCCAATGCCGCGTAGGCGTGAAGGGCATGCCATTGCGAGCAACGAGAGTCTCAAACACACCATCTCCCACGAGGAAACCATGATCGAAGGGAGTGGTAGAGCACTTCCTTGCCAAGGAAGATGTCGCGCGTTCGAATCGCGTCACCCGCTCCATCTCTCTCAGAGAGATGGCTTCCTCTAAAACCTCCATGTTTGTCTGGTCCAAACTCTCCGCCGCCAAGTGGTCCGATGCGTGGGAAGAAAGGTTTTCTGGCAGCACCGACGCCACGCTCGTCATCAGCAGCTTTCCCGGCAAGCAAACCATCCGAGTGGAGGCTTACTGCGCCACGGAGAAGCGGGCCAAAAGCATTCAAAAAGAGTGGGGCGGCAGCGTGCGGCAGCTCAAACAGCAAAACTGGGCCGCGCATGCTTCTCAAGCACCACCGCCCGTGAAGGTGCGTGAAAAATTCGTCGTCTGCACAGCCCGGACAAACGCGGAGCTGGCCAAGGCCCGCAAAGAATTCCCCGATCGCGAAATCATCGCCGTGCCAGCAGACATGGCCTTCGGCACCGGCCACCATGCCACCACGGCCACCGTCTTGCGCCTACTAGTGGATCTGGCTGAAGACCTGAACAAGTCTGGCAAGCCCTGGCGCATGGCCGATCTAGGCTGCGGCAGCGGCATCCTGGCCATCGCGGCAGCAAAACTGGGCGCCAGCCAGGTTTGGGGCTGTGATTACGACCCGGCAGCAGTGCGCATTTCGAAAGAGAACGCCGAGCGCAATGATACGCCCAAAGTGAGCTTTACCCGGATCGATGTGCTGAAGTGGCAGCCCAAGAAGACCTGGGACATCGTGGCCGCCAACATCTTCCACGACGTCTTGGAGGCGGCGTTTCCGCAACTCATTCAATCCGTGGCTCCTGGCGGTGTTTTGATGCTTTCAGGCATCCTGCGCACCCAGGCGAAGGATTGCTTAGCCGCTGGCAAACGCGCTGGATTTGTGGTCAAAAAGACGATCACCAAGGGGAAATGGGTCACTGCGCTAGGCACGGTGAAAGCCTGAAAAAGCCGGTGTGCGACAAAACTGCCTGATGCCCCCTCAACGCGAAGTTAAGCCTTGAGTTTGAAAGAGTTAATCACTAGGCTTCATATGTTATAGGATTCCCGGTCATGCTCTTCGATCCCGCTTCAACTTCTGGCGCGGCTGGAAACCCCAGCCCGCTGAAACGGCGTCGCTTCCTGAAACGCACTCAGACTGAGGGGAACCGCATCGGCCTGCTGCCGACCGAAGGCTGGCGCAAGCGCAACATACAGTTCCTCAACGAAGTGCTCATCCCCTCGCTTCTTGCCCCACGCAAGCCTGGTCAGGATTTTGGCCTGCTGCCGGTTGCCACGCGGGATGAGATCGCGGTGACTTGGCTGGGCCACGCAGGTTTCTTTGCGCAAATCCATGGCGTGAACATCGCCATCGACCCCAACTGGGCGCTCTGGCATGGGCCGGTGAAGCGGGTGCGCCATCCAAGCGTCTGGGCGCATGATCTGCCGCCCATCGACCTCGTGCTGGTCACGCACGCGCATTACGACCACCTGCATCTCCCCAGCCTGCGCAAACTGGCCGCCGCGCAGCCGATCATTGTGCCCGAAGGTGTGGGCAGCCTGGTGAAGAATTGCGGCTTCGGACGCATCGTGGAGCTGAAAACCTGGCAG
>JAJTDU010000192.1 GCA_021298725.1 Verrucomicrobiaceae bacterium
CGAGTTGGAAAAAATCAGCGGCATCAGCAAGGTGCATTGCGTGGCCGTTTAATGGAGCGCGGATTTTTAATCCGCAGCACTCCGCCAAAGAAAAAAACGCTTCAGTCCTTCTCGTCGGCTGATTCTATCTGCGTGGCTGCTGCGGATTGCAAATCCGCGCTCCTTGACAGATCACACCCCTCGCGCCTGTTCTGTCCCGTCATGAAATTTCGTGCGCTTCTGGCGTTCCTTGTCCTCTCCACCTCACTCGTCGCTCAAAAGGCCGACGCACCCGCTACGCCCTCGCCATGGGGTGATTTTGTCGAGAAGGATTTCCCGTTCTTCAGCAGTGTGCTCGATGCCCGCGATGTCGGTGAAGGTTTCCCGAAGGACAATCTCACGCCGCGCGGCCTCATCCTGAACCTCGGCCACAATCTCTGGGCCTGCTTCGACACCGATCTCCTCCGCATCGCCTGCATCTGGGAAGGCGAGGAGGGCCAACCACCCGTCACGCCGGAGGCACTCGCCCCCGGTTCTTATCACGTCGCCGGGCAAAAGACCAAAGACGGCCAGGAAAACCTGCCGAAACCAGTTGGGAAGGTGTGGCTGGCGAATGGCCTCCATCCCGGCTGGCAGGTGGGGGACAAACCGAATTTCACTGACCCGAGAGAGCCTGCGCCAAGCCTTGAGGAGGTGGGGCGGGGGCCGTTAGGCCAGTTTCATGCCATTTCCTCTCAAAGACCTGTCGGCACCGATTTAGAGTATTCGATTGGGAATGTGAGAATCACGGAGTGGCTGGCTCGAGGTGGCTCTGATGGGAGACATGTGACTCGATGGTTCCGTATTCCGCCTCATCAAGAACCTCTGATCGTGCATGCTGGTAACTGCGATGATTCTCTGGAAGTGCTTTGTTCAAGTTCCACCGGTCTGATGATACAGCGTCTGAACGGCTTCCAATTCGTTGCGTTAAGCCCTTCAAGTTCTGATTTTGAATTCGGCATCAGCATCGGAAAGCACCTTGAAGATGGAGAAACCACTTCCCATCCACACAGCGGGGAAAAGGACCCTTTGTGGCCCCAAACGCTCACCAGCAAAGCCATCCTCTCCACCTCCCAGGACGCCTATGTCATCGACTCCATCCCGTTGCCGGTGCCGAATCCATGGCAGCGGAATGTGCGGCTCGCGGACATCGCGTTTTTGAATGATCAGGGTGATGCAGCGGGTGTGACCTTCGATGGCGATGTGTGGCTGATCTCCGGTTTGAAGGGCGATTTGGAGAAGGTGACGTGGAAGCGCTTCGCCAGCGGACTGCATGAGCCAATGAGCATTGTGGCGAGGCCACGCGGAACATTGAACATTGAACAACGAACATCGAACATTGAATCCCCTGGCAAGCGTGAGGGCGACTCAAAGTTCAATGTTCAAAGTTCAATGTTGAACGTTGATCTCCTCGTCTTCGACCGCAACGGCATCTGGAAGCTGGTGGACACGAACAACGACCGCGAATGCGATCGCTATGAGATGTTCTGCAATCTCTTCGCACAGACGGCGGAGACACGGGAGTTTCCAAATTCGATGAAGCTGGGGCCGAAGGGCGCGCTGTATATCTCCAAAGGCGGCCAGGAGGGCACGACGCGTGGGAAGCACAACGGCACGGTGATCAAGGTGGCTCCAGATGGGAAATCCTTCGACGTCATCGGCTACGGACTGCGGCAGCCTTTCATCGGTGTGCATCCACGGACGGGTTTGGTGACGGCGAGTGATCAGCAGGGACATTATGTGCCCTCCACGCCGCTGCACATCATCCGCGATCATCACTTCTATGGCCATCTGCCGACGATTGCGCCGAAGGAGAAGTATCCTGAGGCGATCACGGATCCGCTGACGTGGATTCCGCATCCTGTGAACCCGAGTGGTGTCACGCAAACCTGGCTCGTGGGGGCCAAGATGGGGCCGGTGAATGATGAGCTCATCCACATCGGCTACAACCGGCCGGAACTCTTCCGTGTGCTCATGAATGAGCGCTTTGAGAAACCACAGGCAGCCGTGGTGAGCTTTTCACGCGACTTTGACTTCCCCACGCTCAATGCGCAGGTGAATCCAGCGGACGGGCAGCTCTATGTCGTGGGTTTTCAAGTTTGGGGCACGGTGGTGAAGAAGATCAGCGGCCTCGCCCGCATGCGTTACACCGACAAACCGCGTGTGCTCCTCAAAGAAGTCACGCCGACGGACAAGGGCCTGCTGTTGCGCTTCAACGCCAAACTGGATGCCAAGCTGGCCACCGATCCCGCCAGCTACAGCGCCGAGCGCTGGAACTACAAGCGCACGCCGGAGTATGGCAGCCCGCATTTGAAGCTGGATGGCAGCACTGGGCAGGAATTCATGACCGCCAGCAGTGCCTACCTCAGTGCTGATGGCCTAAGTGTGCTGGTGGGCTTTCCTGAGATGAAGAGCTGCGACCAGATGCGCATTGGCTGGGGATTGAAGAGCGCGGACGGCCTGCCCGCGCAAAACACCGCCTACTTCACGCCGTGGGAGCTCATGAAGTTCAATGCGGCCAAGGAAGGCTTTGCCGCAGGCTTGAACGTGGATCTGACTCCACGCCAAGCCTTGGCCGCGACCCAGGCCAAGCCGACTGCGGCGGAAGGCGAGCGCCTGTATCAAATGTTCGGCTGCATGGCCTGCCACAGCACGGATGGCACGCTCGTCGGCAAGGTAGGGCCAAGTTGGAAGGGGCTGTTCGGCAGCGAGCGTGACATCGCCAAAGGCCAGAAAGGCAAGTTCAAGGCCGATGAATCTTACCTGCGCGAGTCCATCACGAATCCGAGCGCCAAAGTGGTGAAAGGCTTCGAGAAATTCGACACTGGCATGCCCATTTATGCGGGCATCCTCAACGAATCGCAGATCGAGAGCCTGATTCTGTACATCAAGAGTTTGAAGTAGTCGGGTCATTCCTGGCCCGTTTCTGCCAGGAATGCCCCTTTTACTCAGTTCATGCTCCGCAGCGCCTCGCGGATGAGTTTGTCGGCGGTGTCGAGTTCGGACTGCTTCGCCAGCTCGTTCACGGCCTTGATGGCCTCGCTTTGTTTGTAGCCCAGCGCGATCAAGCCGAGCACCGCGTCGCTTTGCGCTTCCTGCTTCGGATCGTGCGTGCCTTTGGCGGTTTGTGCGGCCTGCCAGGCCGTTACGACGCCGACTTTGTCCTTGAGTTCCAACACGATGCGCTCGGCCGTTTTGCCGCCCACACCTTTGATGCGTGACAGCGCCTTCACGTCCCCGGCGATGACCGCGTCCTTGAACGCCGCCACCGGCAGACCGCTTAGCACGCTGAGCGCCATTTTCGGCCCAATGCCAGACACACGATCCATCAGTAGGCGGAACAAATCGCGCTCATCCGTGGTCATGAAGCCGAACAACGTGTGATCGCGGTCGGTGACGTGATAATGCGTGAGCAACTGCACCTCCACGCCGATTTGCGGCAGCCTGTCGAAGGTGGTCAGCGGAATGAGCGCGACGTAGCCGACGCCGTGAACGTCGAGAGTCACACGATGAGGTAGGGCTTCGGCCAGGATTCCGCGTAGAAAGGCGATCATGCGCCCCATGAAGCCGGTGCGGCGCGAAGGTGCAAGCGCAGGTTTGCTTCATGGCCAGTTTCGGCCACAATCTGGCTCATGCGCCTGCTTTTCAGCCTCCTGCTCCTCGTCGCGAACACCTTGCACGCCCAGACGGAGCGCAAGCTCGAAACCCTGCTGCTCATGCCGGAGCCGAAGGCGATGCGCAGCTCGTATTCCATCGTTCCCGTCGGAGCGAAGCAAACGGTACTCACGCCGTATCGCGAGTCCGTCGTGTCGCCAGGCGGCATCGAGCCGTATTCACAGGCATCCTTCGCCAAGCTCGGCCTGAGCATCGAAACCTTCGCCGAACGCGCCAAAACCGCCGCCGACAAGCGCCTAATGCTCCTCAAGCCCGAACTCATCAAAGGCTTGGACGGCAAGATCGCTTACGCCGTCTATCGCGGTGAGTCCTCGCTCTACGCCACGCTACTGGTCGCCCCATCGCTGCCCAAGATTTTCGAAGAGCTGTTCGGCAAAGAAATCTGGGTCGCCATGCCCGACCGCCATGCGCTGTATGTGTTTCCGGCCAGGGAAGAAGCCTTCCATGAATTCGCCGAAGACCTCGCCGAGCGCTACACCACCGATGCCTTCGCCGTGAGCTGTGAGGTGTTTGCGATCAAGGCTGGGAGCGAACCGAAGGTGGTGGCGACGTTTGCGGGTGAGTAATGAGGCTCACGGCCCATCGAACACCACAACATCATCGCCGTCTTTAGCCGCGCCCTTCTTGTGCTCCAGTCCTTCCGCACGGCGGCGACGGGCTTCAGCGAAGAATTCTTTGAGAATGCGTACGCAGTCGTCATTCAGGACTCCGGCGGTGATTTCGCAGCGGTGGTTGAGATTGGGGGCTTGGAGGAGGTTCCAGTAGCCACCGGCGGCACCGCCTTTGACATCGGGGCAGCCGAAGATGACGCGCCGAACGCGGCAGTGAATGATGGCCCCGGCACACATGGGGCAGGGCTCCTTGGTGACGTAGAGATCGCACTCGTTGAGTCGCCAATCCCCCAGGGCGCTCTCGGCCTGGGTGAGCGCGAGCATTTCGGCATGGGCGGTGGCGTCCTTGAGCGTTTCGACCTGATTCCAAGCGCGGCCGATGACCGTGCCCTGGTGCACGATGATGGCTCCAATGGGCACTTCGTCCTGTTTGGCGGCCTTGCGGGCCTGCCGCAGGGCATCGCGCATGAAATGCTCGTCGTCGAAAATTGAAGTTCCAAGTTCCAGGTTCAAAGTTTCAAGGGGGGTTGCCACGCTTTAGCCGTGGAACTTGAAACTGGAAACTTGAATCAGGTGTGTTTATTAAACACGAGAGAGAAATCCAGGGGTTGGAAGTCGATATGAAAATTCAAGTCGGCGTTGGCCTTCCCGAAATGTGAAAGCTGATTTCTCTGAATCTGGGGGCAATCGTCATTTCGTCCGAAACTCCCGGCTCTCGATCAGCGCATGAATGAACTCGCGCATCGCGAGGTCTTTTTTCCCGACATGAGTGATCATGTCGTCAATCAGCGGCTCGTCACGAAAGCCGATCGGCCTTCCCAAGGCGAATTCGATTAAAGCCTCGCTGAAGCTGCGGGCGAAGGCTTCGGACTTGCTGGCGATGATGTCGCGGAGGGCAAAGAAGTCGGTGAA
>JAJTDU010000193.1 GCA_021298725.1 Verrucomicrobiaceae bacterium
CACGCTTCCTCACAGGCTTTCCTCCGTTTCGGCGAAGCCGCCCGTGAGCGGATCAAGCGTAGCGCTGACCCAGGCCGGGCCCTTCTGCCAGCGCAAGGTCAGCGGCTCGCACAAACCGCCGGGACGCAGCAGCACCCGTTGTCCCGTTGCTGGCACGAACTCTTCGACTCCCGCACGGCGCAGCGTCAGACGCGCCTGCCCGCCCAGCTGGTCCAAACTCACGCTTTGTGGCTGCGTGGTGGCCAGAGAACGCGTCATCGCCTGCATGATCACGCCTTCCGCGTCATGGGCCACTTTCCGCAGCTCATGCTCCTCCGTGAGCTGCGCCACGGCACCCGCGCCGACGCCGATGATGAGCGCCGCGATGACGAGCACCACGATCATCTCCAGCAGCGTGAAACCAGCGGCGCTTCGTCTCATGGCGGATCACCAGTTGCCGATGTCGTCCTCGGTGTTTTCCAAGCCATCCGGCCCAAGCGATAACACGTCGTAACCGCCCGCATTGCGCTTGCCGGGGTTGCGGTAGGCGATCTTGCGACCCCAGGGGTCGATCAAGCCGTCCGCCTTCATCACCGCGTTCCAGCGGCGCGGCCTCGGCTCGCCGGTGGGGCGTGTGACCAGCGCCTCCAGCCCCTGCTCCTGGGTGGGATAAACGAGATTGCTGATCTTGTAGGAGGTCAACGCGGTTTCGAGCGCCTTAATCTTGCCGCTGGTGGTGACGTTCTGCGCATTGCCCTCAATGCCCTGGACCATGACGGCCACGCTGCCAAGAATGAGGGCGATGATGAGCAACACGACCATCATTTCGAGGAGCGTGAAGGCGTTTGGACGCGAATGCTTGGTGAGGATGTGTTTCATCAGATGAGTGGGTTAACGATTGAGCTGGCTGAGGGTGGAGAAGACGATGTTCACCATGCTCCAGACAAGGCCGCCGACAAGTCCAGCCATGAACAGGAGCAGAATCGGCTGGATCAGCGCGGTGACGCGATCAATGACGCGGGTGAGCTGCGTGTCCATACGCGCGGCGGCTTTGCCGAGCACCACCGCGAGATCGCCGGTGTCCTCGCCGATGCGAATGACATCAATGGCCTGAGATCCGAGTACGGCGGTCTTTTTCATCGCGCCACTGAGCGAGGAGCCCTCCTGCACCATCGCCTCCGCCTGGACGATCGACTTTTTGATGTGTTGATTGGTCACGGCTCTGCGCACCAGCTCCAGCGCGGGCAGCAGGGGCACGCCACCGCGCAGCAGGCTCCCCAGCGTCTCAAAAAATTGCAGCTCAAAGCGCGCGCGGTTGATGTCGCGGATGCCGGGCATGCTGATCATGAAACGGTGCCAGCCAGAGACAAAGGCTGGAGTCTTGCGCACGGCGAAGAGTGTCATGAAGATAAGCCCGAGGAAGATCAGGATGGCCCACCAGTAGCCGTTGATGAAGGCGGAGAGCGCGAGGCTGGCCTTGATCATGAACGGCGGCTCCTTGCCGGTGCCACTGAGCAGCGAGGCGAGTTTTGGCAGAAGATACGTCACCATGATGAGCGCCAGCGCCGCGCCGGAAACGATCAAAAACGCCGGATAGATCAACGCGCCGGTCACCTTGGCCTGCACGGCCTCCATCAGCCGCAGATGCCGCGCCTGGCGGTCCATGATCTCGTCCAAAGCGCCACTGTTCTCACCGGCGGCGACCATATTGCAGTACAATTCATCAAAAGAGTCAGAAACCTGCCGCAACGCAGCGGAGAGCGGCACACCGTCGCGCACGAGGTCGCGCACTTTCTTCGCCAGCGTGCCGAGTTTGGAGGCGCTGCGGTTTTCCATGGCCTGCAAGGCCTGCTCCACCTGCAAACCGGAGGCCAGCAGATCGCCCATGTCCTCGGTGAAGCGGATCACATCGGCCTTGGTGATATGCAGCGTCGTTTCAGTGGCGGCTACGGTTTTTTTCGCGCGCTCGGCCGACTGCGACTGAATCGACCGCGCCTGCAAGCCACGCCGGGCGAGCAAACGAATCGCATCACCACGATCGGCGGCCTCAATCGAGCCATTTTTGACCGATCCATCGGCAGACAGGGCTTGGAAGGCGAAGGCGGGCATCAGGCAAGCTCCTCACTGGTCACACGAGCCACTTCTTCAAGCGTGGTGATGCCTACGAGCGCCTTTTGCAGGCCGTACTCGCGCATTGGAATGAAACCGTCTTTTCGCGCCTGCGTGTGCAGATCCGCCTCGGACGCACGCTGGGAAACCATCGCCTGCATGGTCGGCGTCATGAGCGCGATCTCATACAAGGCCACACGTCCCGAGTAACCCGTGCCACGGCAGTGCTGGCAGCCGCCCTGAGTAGCACGCCAGACGGTTTTGCCCTTCGCCTCGGGGAAGCCGAGCTTGGTGAGTTCATCGTTTGGATAGATCGCCGGAGTCTTGCAGGAATCACACAGCACACGCACCAGCCGCTGGGCCAGGAAAGCACGCACCGAGGAGCTGACGAGGAAGGGCTTCACCCCCATTTCAATCAAACGCGTGATGCCCGCAACGGCGTCATTGGTATGCAGCGTGGAAAAAACCAAGTGACCGGTCAACGAGGCGCGCACGGCGATCTCCGCCGTCTCCAAGTCTCGAATTTCCCCGACCATGACCACGTTCGGATCGCCACGCAGGATGCTGCGCAGGCCGCTGGCAAACGTGAGGCCGATCTCGTTCTTCACCGGAATCTGCACGATGCCCGGCAGCTTGTTTTCCACCGGATCTTCGATGGTGACGATGCGGCGATGCACGCTGTTGAGCTGCGAGAGGAAGGTGTAAAGCGTGGTCGATTTGCCCGAACCCGTCGGCCCGGTGACGAGCACGATGCCGTTCGGCTTCGCCAACAGCAACTCGATGGTTTGGCGATGCGCCTCGTTGAGGCCAAGGCGGTCGAGCGTGAAGCGTTCCTGGCCGAGCAAGCGCAAGCTCATCGACTCGCCCTCGACACTCGGGATGCAGGCCACGCGCACGTCGATGGACTGACCCTCGGCCTTCAAATGGATGCGTCCGTCCTGGGGCAGGCGCTTCTCGGCGATGTCGAGTTTGCTCATGACCTTGATGCGGGCGATCACCGAGGCCTGGAGCTGCTTGATGTTCTCCGGCACGGGAATCTCATGCAGAAAGCCGTCGATGCGGTAGCGAATGCGCAGGCTGTCCGGCTGCGGCTCCACATGAATGTCCGTGGCCTTCTGCGCGAGTGCCTCACGGATGATTTGATTCACAAACTTCACCACCGAGGCGTCCTCGTCCTCATCGTCGATGACGTTGGCCTCGTCACGCAGATGCAGCTCATCGGTGCCACCACCACCAGCGGCGATCAGCGCATCAAAGGTCTCCGCGCCCACGCCGTACAGCTGCTGCACCGCGTTGAGCAGCTCTCCACGCGGCGTGAGGCACCAGCGCACGGGAAGCTCGGATTGCCGAGCCACGGCCTGCCGCGCCATCAAATCACATGGATCATGACAGGCCAATACGAGGCGGTTGAGTGTGCTGCTGGCCTCATCACGCTCAAATCCGACCGGAAACACCTGATGCCGCACCGCGAAGCGCGCCGGGATCATGCGCTTCAGTTCTGCCATGTCATCTGCCTCGGGTTGCGGCGTCTCCAGCCATTTCCAGCCAAGATCATGCGCAAGATGCCGCGTGAAGACGCGCTCATCCACCGCACCGCTTTCTATGAGAGCAAGTATTGGAGAAATCCCCCCCGCCGCTGCCATCGTCAGCGCTGCCTGAACATCTGAATCATCGACACCGGCCGCACGGGCGCTGGATTGCAGGATGGAAATCATGGTAGGTCAGAGGAAAGCAAAATGGAGCCAACGCCGGAGACTCCCGACCGTCAAGCAGGCGAATGATACAGGCCCGTCACCTGATCGCACCTGCTTTTTGCAGGTGCGGGGTGTTGCTCGCAGGCGTGGAACAAACTTCCAAGTTCGTTTTCTAGCGATGCTACGCGGCTTGAGACCAAACTTGGAAGTTCGATCTACTTTGGGTGCCGTGTCAGCGCTGGATAAACGAGGATTTATTTTTGCCCCCATGGGGCGTTTATGTGAGTGGGTTATTACTGGTCATGGAAAACTACTTCTCACGAATCTCCCAAGTCCCAGCTCATGATCCCATGACATCTTCATTATTCCAAGCTGCCCGCAGGATCCTGAGCACACGCCGCTGGCTCTGCCTCAGCCTGCTGCTGGTCACGCGCCTGGAGGCGCAGCAAGGGGTGCTGGATCTGACCACGCTGGCCAACTACGCTGCCCAGCCGGTGCCTACCTACATCAACGTCAACAAAGACAATACCTCGGCAGGTAACGCCATCACCAACTCCGGAGCCACGCTCGGACGTGTGTTGTTTTATGACAAACGGCTCTCCCGCAATGACACCGTCTCCTGCTCCTCCTGCCATCAGCAAAGCGCGGCCTTTGGAGACACCGCCACCGCCAGCACTGGCGTGAACGGCACCACAGGTCGGCACTCCATGCGCCTGATCAATGCGCGCTTCGCCACGGAGTCCCGCTTCTTCTGGGATGAACGGGCCACCACCCTGGAGGCCCAGACCACGCAGCCCATCCAAGATCATGTGGAGATGGGCTTCAGTGGTGCCAGCGGCGATCCCGCTTTTGCCGCTCTCGTGACCAAGCTCTCCGCCATCGAGGAATACCGCGTGCTCTTTGCGCTGATGTATGGCGACGCCATGATCACCGAGACCCGGGTGCAGAACGCCCTGGCGCAGTTTGTCCGCAGTATTCAGTCGTTTGATTCCCGCTATGATCAAGGCCGCGCCCAGGTGGCGGGAGACAACGTGAACTTCTCCAACTTCAGCGCCTCGGAAAACGCAGGCAAGCAGCTCTTCCTCGCGCCTCCCGGCGGTGGTGGCGCAGGCTGCGCCGGGTGTCATCGTGCGCCGGAGTTCGACATTGATCCCAACAGCCGGAACAACGGCGTCACCAGCAAGAGCGGCGGCGGCACCGACCTGACCAACGTCCGCTCTCCGAGTCTGCGTGATCTCGAACGTCCGGGCGGCACTCTGAACGGCGGCTTGATGCACGACGGCAGCTTCAACAGCCTGCTCAGCGTTATCAACCACTACGCCGCCATCCCCGGCGACAACGCCAACCTCGACAACCGCCTGCGCCGCCCCGGCGGCAATGTGCAGGCGCTCAATCTCACCGCTCAGCAGCGCA
>JAJTDU010000194.1 GCA_021298725.1 Verrucomicrobiaceae bacterium
GGGCTGCGATCAGCGCTGAAATTCGTTTGCATGACCTTGGCTTCTTCAAACACGTCGCGCTCTTCGGAAACGTCGGCTTTGGCGAATCCTATGTGCATGGTGACTGGGACACGGATGACATCGCCGCCGTCATCGCTTGGTTCATCGCGAGTCTGGTCAAAGCGCAAGGCTCCAAAGCCTCCTCCACCAAGGTGGCCGGGCTGAACCTCCTCAAAGCCTGGAACCGCATCCTGCACAAACTGCGGCCCAACAGCCTCACCACCAGCCGCCGCAACATTTCCGAACATTACGACCTCGGAAACGAGTTCTACTCCCTCTGGCTGGACCAGACGATGACCTACTCCGCCGCACGCTTTGAAAGCGCAGGCCAGAGCCTCGAAGAAGCCCAGCACTCGAAATACGACGCGCTCTGCCAAAAACTCCATCTCAAGCCCAGCGACCACGTCCTCGAAATCGGCTGCGGCTGGGGCGGTTTCTGCACGCATGCCGCGAAGCATTACGGCTGCCGCGTCACCGCCGTCACCATCTCGCAGGAGCAGCACAAATTTGCCACCGAACGCGTGAAGCGTGAAGGACTCGACCACCTCGTCGAAATCCGTCTCCAGGATTACCGGCACATCACCGGCCAGTTCGACAAAATCGCCTCCATCGAGATGCTTGAAGCCGTCGGCGACGAATACCTCGAAGTCTGGTTCGCGAAATGCCACGAAGTGCTCAAGCCTGACGGCCTCCTCGCCTTCCAGGCCATCACCACGCCGGATTGTCGTCACAAAAACCTGCGCCAGGGCGTCGATTGGATTCAGAAGCACATCTTTCCCGGCTCCCTGCTGCTCAGCGTGAACCGCCTCAACGAGGCCGCCAATCGCACCGGCGACCTGTTCATGCACGCCCTCGAAGATCTCGGCGCTGGCTACGCCAAAACGCTGCGCCTCTGGTTTGAGCGCTTCAACGCCCGTCTTGATGAAGTCAAAGACCTCGGCTTTGACGAGCGCTTCATCCGCAAATGGAACTTCTACCTCCAGTATTGCGAGGCCGCCTTCGCCACCCGCAACATCAGCGTCATCCAGGCCACCTACACCCGCCCGAACAACGCCAGCCTGCATCGCTCTTGGTAAATCTGATTCGTCATTTTCCCTGTGATCCTTACCCTCCGCCTCTTCTTCCTCATCGTGCTCGTCTCCATGCTCGCCGTCACGAGCTGGGCCAGCGTGCAGTGCGCTCTCTGGAAGACGCCGCGTGAGGTCGTGACGCATCCGTGGTTCATCGCCACGTTGTTTGACACTTACTGGGCGTTTTTGACCTTTTACTGCTGGGTGGTTTACAAGGAAGCGTCCTGGATCGCCCGCGTCGCTTGGTTGCTCGGCATCCTGTTGCTCGGCAACATCGCCATGGCGGTTTACATGCTCATCCAGCTCTTCCGCGTGCCAGTGAGTGCGCGGATTGAGGACGTGCTGCTCAGAAAAACCGCCGCATGACCGAATCCGTGCCCAGACCCACGCCATGGAAACGCTGGGTCATTCAACCCATCGTCCAGCAGCTCACGCAGGGCACCAGCCCGCCGAAAATCGCGCAAGCGGTGTCGTATGGCATCACACTGGGCATCTTTCCCATCATCGGCTCCACCACGCTGCTCTCGCTGCTCGTCGGCGTGCCGATGAAGCTCAACCAGCCGGTGCTGCAGGCTTTCAAAACACTCGCCTATCCGCTGCAATGGTCGCTCGTGCTCGGCTTCTATCGCGTGGGTGAAATGCTTTACGGCGCACCGCATGTCTCGCTCTCGATTCCGAAGATGATCCAGCGCTTCTTTGCCGAACCCGGACCGTTTTTCCGCGATTACGGCATGACGGCTCTCTACGGCATCACCGTCTGGTGCCTCATCGCCCCGCTGCTCATTTTCCTGCTTTATGTCATCACCCGCCCGCTGATTCAGGGCTTGGCAGATCAAATCCAACGCCGCCGTCATGCCCCCCTTTGAACCCTGGCTCATCCTCAGTGCCAGTGCCGCACTGCTCACGGCGCTGTTTCTGCTCACCTGGCGGCTCAGCGTCAAACTCGACAACTATTCCTTCGTCGATGTCACCTGGGCGCTGAGTTTCGCGCCTGTCGCGATTCTGCTCGCCTGCCTGGGCAATGGCTGGCTCCCGCGTCGCATTGCCATCGCCGCGCTCGTCGGCGCCTGGAGCCTGCGACTCGGCCTGTATCTCTGGAACCGCGTCGCCAGCCATCATCCAAAGGAAGACGTGCGCTACGCCGTGCTGCGTGAGAAGTGGAAAGCCAATCCACCCAAAGCATTCCTCTATTTCTTCCTCGCGCAGGCCGTGCTGGTCTGGCTGCTCATGCTGCCGGTGTTTCTCATCACGCAGCAGCCCGCCACGAGCTTCCACCCACTCGAAATCGTCGGTCTGGCGCTCTGGTTCATCGCCCTGATCGGCGAAGGCATCGCCGATGCCCAACTCGCCCGCTTCAAGCGCACCAACACCGATCCCAAGGCCATCTGCCAAGTCGGGCTGTGGTATTTCAGCCGCCACCCGAACTACTTTTTCCAATCCCTGCTCTGGTGGGGCCTGTTCCTGATGGCGCTACCCGCCCCGTGGGGCTGGACCGCGATCATCGCTCCCGCAGCCATGCTGCACTTCCTCCTCAACGTCACCGGCATCCCGCTCACCGAGAAACTCTCCGTCGAAAAACGTGGCGACGTCTATCGCGAGTATCAGCGCACCACAAGCGCCTTTGTGCCGTGGTTCCGCAAGGTTTGAGCACATCACGCCCTTGCACACGCAAAGTTCGCGGCGAAACGATGCCGCATGTTACGCCTCGCCTGCTTTCTCTTTCTCGTTGCATCACTGCCCGCCGCCGACCTCGTTTTGAAGCCCGGCGACCTCGCCGCAGTGCTCGAACAAGCTCGCAAGGCGCCGAAACCCGTGCGCATCATTGTGGAGGATGGCGTGCATCCAATCACGGAGACGATCACGCTCAGCCAGGACGACTCGGGCGTGACGTGGAGCGGCAAAAACGCCGTCTTCATGGCTGGCAAGCCGATCACCGGGTGGGTCAAAGAGGGTGAGATGTGGAAAGCCACGCTGCCGGACAAGGCGTGGAAGTTTGAGCAGCTCTGGATCAATGGCCGCCGCGCCACGCTGGCCCGCTCGCCAAACAAAGGCTACCACCACATCACCGAGGCCGTCGGAGCCAGGGTGTTCCCGGATTTGAAGGAAAACATGAACTTCCACGCCTTCAGCATCCCGGCGGAGCAGTTCGAGGTGCTCAAAGGCATTCCACAGGCGGAGCGGGACGACGTTTTGCTCACCGTGACGCATGCCTGGGCCGTGGGGCAGTGCCGCATCAAGGCGCTGAACGAAGAAGCGCTCGCCGTGCAGATCAAAGGCCGGGCGCGTTATCCCTTCGTCGAGTTCGAGCCGGATCAGCGCTTCTGGATGGAGAACTACCGCGCTGCGCTGGATGCGCCGGGCGAGTGGTTTCTCGACAAAGCAAAGGGCGAGGTGCTTTACCTGCCGATGCCCGGTGAGGACATGACGAAGGCCGAAGTCATCGCGCCCATGCTGACGAAGTTCATCGTCATGAAAGGCGCTCACGACGTGCGCTTTGAAGGCATCTCGTTTCAATACAGCCAGCATCTGTATCCTGCCGATGGCCTGCACGACGGCCAAGCCGCGACAACGAGCGATGGCTGCATCGAGATCGAGGACTCACGCGGCATTCACTTCGACAACTGCGAGATCGCGCACACCGGCCTGCACGGCCTCTGGTTCAAAAACGGCTGTGCGGATTCCTCGGTGAAGCATTGCCACCTGCACGACCTCGGCGGCGGCGGCGTGTATGTCGGCGAAACAGGGCGCCCCAATGAAGAGCGCGTGAATCATCACATCGTCGTTGATGATTGCATCATGCAGCACGGTGGGCGGCTGCATCCGAGCGCTTGCGGCGTGGTCTTCACGCACACGCAGCACTGCGCGGTCACGCATTGCGACATCGGCGACTTTTACTACACCGGCATCAGCGCCGGATGGAACTGGGGCTATGGCGACACCGCCTCGCGTGAGACGCTGGTGGAGAACAACCACATCCATCATCTCGGCTGGGCTTACCTCAGCGACATGGGCGGCTTTTACGGCCTCGGCACCTCACCGGGCACGATCATGCGTGGCAATCACGTCCATCACATCGCTAGCCACCGCTACGGCGGCTGGGGCCTCTACAATGACGAAGGCGCCACCGACACGCTGATGGAAAACAACCTCGTGCACGACACCTGGAACGCGGGCTTTCATCAGCACTACGGCTACTTCAACACCGTGCGGAACAACATCTTCGCCTTCGGCAACTCCGCGCAGATTCAGGCCAGTCGCAACGAGGCGCGACTGCGCTTCCGCTACCTGAACAACATCGTCGTGTGGGACCCCGCGTCGCCCTTGCTCGATGGCGGCGAATGGAACTGGAAGTTCTTCGACAAGATTGATCGCGGCGATCCGAAGGATAGCCTCATCTTCCGCAAAAACCTCTACTGGCCCACCGACGGCAAAATCCCCGCCAAACGCACCCAAAGCCACTTCACCTGGGAAGAATGGCGCAAAATGGGCCGCGACAAGGAAAGCCAGTTTGCCGATCCGATGTTCGAAAACATCGCGAAACGCGATTTCCGCCTCAAACCCGGCTCACCCGCCGAAAAGCTCGGTTTCAAGCCCTGGGACCTCACCTTGGCCGGAGTCCGCAAAACCAACGCGAAGTGGCATGAACTCGCCGCGAAAGGTCACGACTATCCCACATGGCAAAACGACGCCAAACCCTGGCCCGCGCCGCCTTACCAGATCGATCAGAGCTTCGAACGTGCCTCACTCGGCACGCTCGGCATTCGCAACGCCAAATACTCCACTGAGAACAAGGGCGAGAGCATCGGCGTCACCGACGAAACCGGCTCGCCCATCGGCGGAGCCTCCAAACGCAGCCTCAAAGTGCAGGACGCCCCCGACTTGAAGCACAGCTACGATCCCGTGCTCGACATCTACCCGAAGTGGGCCGAGTCCGGCACCTACCACGTCAGCTTCGACATCATGGCCCAGCCCGGCGCCGACTGGTTCTTCGAGATGCGCAACAAAGGCGGCGAGTTCGCCGCTGGTCCGTATCTGCGCTGGCAAAAAGGCACACTCGTCGCCAACAACACCGCCAGCGCGACCAGACGGCACCAAGACCAAGATAGATGCCATCCCGTGCAAACCCACCTGGGACAGCGCCCACTACCTCCTCTTCAGCGCCCTCGGCACGACGAAGACCGCGTTCTTCATTGATAACGTAAAGCTGGAGAATTCTGGAAACTAACCTCTCACCTGATGATGAAATTTCGCGCCCTATTGCTCCTTCTGACTGCTTCTCTTCAAGCTGCCGAACCCGTCGCCACGGTCACCAGCACACCGGGCCTCGTGGCGTTTTGGGATTTCTCAAAACGTGAGCCCGATGGTGCCAAACGTTTCACGGCGCATGTGCCTGCGGGAGCGAAGACGGATTACCCACTTGATGCCGCGAACTACATCAAAGACTACTGGGGCGCAGGACGTGAGGCGACGTATGCCGACTTTCCGCAGTTGGGTCGTGGTCCGTTCGGCAATGCCATTCGCATCGTCAAAGAAACCGATGCGGACTTCCGCCCCTTCCTCT
>JAJTDU010000195.1 GCA_021298725.1 Verrucomicrobiaceae bacterium
GGTGATGGGGAAGTTCCAGTCGATGTCGCCCCGCTGCGGCAGATAGGCGATCTCGTGGCTGCTGCGGGTGAGTGGTTTGCCGCGCCAGAGGATCTTGCCGGTGTCCCCAGGGATGAGTCCGGCGAGCGATTTGAGCAGCGTGCTTTTCCCGGCGCCATTGGGGCCGATGAGGGCCATGCTGCGGCCGCATTCAGTGGCGAAGTGGATTTTTTCGAGCGCCCGCACCTCTTGATATTGCACGCTGAGATCGACCACTTCGAGGCGGTGATGCTGCGTGTGCTCACAACCGCCGCCCCAGCAGACGTGCTCCTTGGTTTGGTCAGGCGTGGCTGTGGCGCTCATTTCCAGGAGAAGGTGATGACTTCATCGAGACTACCGGCGGCGGACCAGCGTGTCTCGCTGCGGGCTTCGAGGCCGTCGGGTTCGATTTCGAGCGTGAGGGCGGTGTCGGGCGTGTTTTCCGGCCAGGTGGCACTCAGGAAGACATCCACACCGTCTTGGGTGGAAGCTAGCACCGCATGGAGTTCGAGCGGAGAAGCCTCAGCAGAGGCGATCAGCTCTTTGTCGGCAAGTTTCAGGCTGAGCGTGGTTGGTGGGTGCGCAAAACGCAGACGCAGCAGCGCTTTCACGCTCTGAGTTTCTTTGACGGCGGGTTGGATGACCTTGGCGTTGTGGGTGTTTCCGGTCAGATGGCTCAGCGGCACCGCCAGCGCGATGAACGCGAGGCAGAGCAGGAAAAGCTGGATGGGAGGAAAGCCGCGCATGGAGGCGTGGAGCTAAGAGCGAAGGGAAAAGAGTTACTTCTGAGCGCCGAGCGCGGCGACGAGGGCGCGGACGTTGTGCGCGAGCATCGTTTCAAAGGTGTGAGCGGTCTTGGCGGTGCCATCGGCGATGAGTGGCTCGCCAATTTTTACACCGGTGCTGCGGGCGATCTCGGCGAGGACTTTGGGATTGGCCTGATCTTCAGGGAAGACGGCCTTGATGCCATGCTCACGGATTTCGGCAATGGTTTCGGCGACGTGTTTCGAGTCCGCATCATCACTGCGCCCGACGCCGAGAAGGGAGATGGGTTCAAAGCCGAACTCTTTGCAGAAATAGCCGAATGCCGAGTGTGCGGTGACGAGTTTGCGGTCTGCGCGGGAGATTTTGGTGATTTCCTTCTGCGCCCAGACCTTGAGTTCGCTGAAGCGCTTGCTGGCGGCCTTGGCACCGGCTTCGTAAGCAGCGGCGTTCGCGGGATCGGCGGCGCTGAGTTCGTCTGACATGACGCGGGCGGCCCGTTTCATGTTTTCGGCGCTGTGCCACCAGTGCGGGTCAAACTGGCCGTGGTGATGGTCGTGCTCACCGTGGTCGTGATTGCAGACATAAGGGATGGACGGGATTTTTTCGCCGACTTCGACGAGCTTGATGCCCGCACCGAGGCTATCGCGCAGTTTGTCGAGGTAGGTTTCGAGCCCCTTGCCGGAGGCGAGCAGCAGTCTGGAGCCACGCATCGCGGCGATGTCCTTCGGCGCTGGCTCGAAGTGGTGGATGTCACCGCCGGGTTTGAGGATTTCGATGACCTCGACATTCGCGCCGCCGACCTGCCGCGCCAAATCAGCCACGATGGGATGCAGCGTGGCGACTTTGAGCGGAGCCGCCTGAGCGAAGGAGAAAGACAGTGCAAAAGCTGCGAGGAGGGTTTTCATGGCGGTGGCTAGGATTGAGAACGGATAGCTGCCACGGCCTGTTGCTGCAACTTGATTGCGGATTTGGCAAAGGCGCAGAAATTAGCACGAGCTTCCAAGTTCGTTTTACGCCTTCCGCTTTGCCAGTTTCAATCCTGCCGCGATGATCTGGCTGCGGAGTTTTTCGAGGCAGGCTTTCCAGGTGGCGGGGCTGATGGGAAGGTAGCGGTCGGTACCGTCGGGGACGCGCTTGGTTTCGAAGATGTTGCTGGGCTGCTGGATGAGGTCGTCGTAGAGGCCATGGATGAAGAAGGTGCGGGCGTCGGCACCATCCGGCCAGGGGCTGGGGTAGCCCTCGGCCTCGCGGATGGCGGCTTCGATGGCGCTGAGGATTTCGACGGGATTGAGCGTGATCTTGAGTGGTGCGCCAGATTTCAGGTAGTCGGCGATGGCGATCTGCACTTTGCCGAGGACGGCCTGGATCTGCCGCAGGTCGGCGGAAGCTTCTGCGGCGATGAGTTGCTTCAGTTCAAGCTCGGCGCGGGTGGCTTTTTTGGGGCGTTTGGTGGCCATTCGGCGGCATTTTGCACGGGAAGCAGAGTTGGCAAAAGAATGTGGATGTTTTTCGGGCAGGAAACGCGGCTGCTGAGTTCGTCGGCTTCGCGAAATGAGAATTCCGCGCTACAACGTCGTTCGCATGCCTCATTCACCTCACCCTCTCAATTCACCGGCCGGCTGGCGGTTGGATCACTCCTATGCACGCCTGCCGACGGCGTTTCATGTTCGCATCGACCCGACGCCGGTGCCTGAACCCAAGATCGTGGTGCTGAATCGCTCCTTGGCAGAGGCTTTGGGACTGAGCGCGGACGAACTGACTGATGCGGCGATCTTTGCGGGCAATGCACTGCCGCCGGGAGCGGAACCGCTGGCGCAGGCCTATGCAGGGCATCAATACGCGCATTTTACGATGCTGGGAGACGGTCGCGCCATTTTGCTCGGTGAGCAGATGACACCGAGCGGCACTCGTTTTGACATTCAGCTTAAAGGACCGGGGGCGACGCCGTTTTCACGTCGTGGGGATGGTCGTGCGGCGTTGGGGCCGATGCTGCGTGAATACCTCATCAGTGAGGCGATGCATGCGCTGGGCATTCCGACGACGCGGAGCTTGGCTGTCGTGACGACGGGTGAAAAAGTCTGGCGGCAGGAGGGTGGACTGCCTGGCGCGGTGCTGACACGCGTGGCGGCCAGCCACATCCGCGTGGGCACCTTTGAGTATGCGGCGGCGCGTGGGGAGAAGGTGGACTTGCAAGCGCTGGCGGACTACACGCGGCAGCGGCATTACCCGGAGGAGGAAGGCGGTCACACGGCATGGTTTGAGGGCGTGATGGAGCGGCAGGCGGCGCTGATCGCGAAGTGGATGTGCGTCGGCTTCATCCATGGCGTGATGAACACGGACAACATGGCGCTCAGCGGCGAGACGATCGATTATGGCCCCTGTGCGTTCATGGACGCGTATGATCCGGCCACGGTGTTCAGCTCGATTGATCGCAACGGTCGCTATGCCTATGGCAAGCAACCGCACATCGCGCAGTGGAATCTGGCGCGTCTGGCCGAGGCGATGCTGCCCTTGTTTCACGAGGATGAAAAAGAGGCCATCGAGATCGCGAACGGACTGATCTCGCGTTTTGAAGAGCGTTTTCAGCATCATTGGCTCACGGGCATGCGGGCGAAGCTGGGACTCTTCAATGAGGAGAGCGAGGACAAGGGGTTGATTCAATCGCTGCTCGATTGGATGCAGGAAACGAAAGCCGATTTCACCAACACCTTCCGTGACCTCACCCAGGGGCGTCTAAAGCCAACGGAATGGCACCAGCGCTGGTCCGAGCGGCTCAAACGGCAGCCGCAGTCCGCCAGCGAAGTGGCTGATCTGATGTGCCGCAGCAATCCGGCCTTCATCCCCCGCAATCACAAGGTCGAAGAAGCGCTGGCTGCCGCCTCAGACCATGGCGATCTCAATCCGCTGCAACGTTTGCTGACGGTGCTGACCGCGCCTTTTGATCACACGCAGGATTGGCCCGAGTTCAGCCAGCCTTCTGACTTGGAGTCGTATCAGACGTTCTGCGGAACCTGAGTCATAGACGCGCTTTGGTACATGAGCTGCGCCTTGAAATCAGGGCGCGGTGGGTGCAGGAAAACGCATGCCGCAATCAATCCGCCCCTGGTATTGGCCTGAACGAGGACAACCCGACCGCACCGAACCCTTCACCTGGATCGTGGAGGGTGTCATCGCGGCGTCGTGGTGGCCTGATCCTTATGTTTTCGACATCTACGACGAGCAGAACATCCGGGCGGTCGTGAACTGCTGCGAGTTCGACAACCGTCGCGAGGTGCCGGAGCAGTTTGTGTATCATCACATCAACGTGCCGGACTACGGCGTGCCGACGGATGCCCAGATCGAGCAGTTTGTGAGCTTGATGGACAAGCACCACGCGGCACGCGAGGCGGTCGTGGTGCATTGCGTGGCGGGTTGTGGCCGCACGGGGCAATTCATCGTCGCGTGGTGTGCGAAGGCAGGCTTTATCCCGGCAAAGGCTGATCCGGTGCAGTGGATTCGTGCTCGAAGGAAGTGCTGCCTCGAAACTCGCGAGCAGAGCGAGTGCGCGAAGCGGTGGATGAACAAGCACAGCGCAGAGCGTGCTCAGGATGCCTGAGGCTCATTCGGTAGCCAATCCGGGAAGGGATCATGTAGTTGAGAAGCTTAGCGGGCAGAGATTTTGATCCAACAGGCTGCATTCTCCGCCTCGGTGGCCCAACGGCGGCTGATTCGAACTTTTCTTGAGCTGCCAGGAGAGGGAAGGTTGGAGTTTGGAGCAAGCGGGCGCGGTTTGAAGCCGTATTGGCTGCATGTCTGATTTCTCCGCGCTTTCTCGTCGTGAACTGCTGTCCCGCATGGGGGGCGGTTTGGGGGCGCTGGGGCTGGCCTCAACGGCGCAGGCGGGGCCGAGGTCGCATTTCCTGCCGAAGGCGAAGCGGGTGATCCATTTGTTCATGAATGGCGGGCCGTTTGGGCCGGATTTTTTCGATCCGAAACCGGGACTGACGAAGTATTCAGGCCAAAAGCCGACGGGGGCCGACCTGCGCACGGAGCGGCCGACGGGTGGGCTGCTGGCCTCCCCCTACGGCTACGCGAAGCATGGTCAAAGCGGGCTGGAGATCAGCGAGCTGCTGCCGAATCTGGCGCGGCATGCCGATGACCTGTGCGTCCTGCGCTCCTGCCATACGGACAATCCGAATCATGGCCCCGCCTTGCTGCTGATGAACAATGGCACGATGACGGAGCGCGTGCCGAGCATGGGGTCGTGGCTGAGCTACGGCCTGGGCAATGAGAACGCGAACCTGCCGTCGTTTGTGGTGCTGTGTCCTGGAAAGCCGGTGCGGTTTTCGATTTTGTGGAGCAGCGCGTTTCTGCCAGCGCAGCATCAGGGGGTTTACATCAATCACTCGA
>JAJTDU010000196.1 GCA_021298725.1 Verrucomicrobiaceae bacterium
TTGATTCATCGCGACGTGAAGCCGTCGAACCTGATCTTCATCGACGGCGCATGCCGTCTGGCGGACATCGGACTCGTGGCGTTGTTGGGGCAGCGTAGTTTTGTGGGCACGGAGGGCTTTGTGGCTCCCGAAGGGCCTGGAACGGCGGCGTCTGACATTTTCTCCCTCGGCATGGTGCTGTATGAGGCCAGCACGGGCAAAGACCGGCTGGATTTCCCGGATCTTCCTTCATGTTCTGAATCAGGCGCGGATTTGGAAGTGTGGCGCAGGCTGCAGGATGCGATCTGCACGGCCTGCGCTCCCAAGGCCAAGGGACGTTTCGTCAATGCGCGTGAGATGGCGCTGGCGTTGCGCGGTGAGCCGCTGCCATCCTCACGCAAGCTGATGTGGTCATGGATTGCGGCTGGTTTGGTGGCGCTGGTGCTGGCGGTGGGCTTTGGCATGTGGCTGGCGCAAAACCAGCGCACAAGAGCCATGGTGGCGATGAACCACAGCGTGCCACGTTTGACAATCGTGACGAGCCCGCCCGGCGCGGTGGTTTTTGCAGGCGAGGATAAAATGGGCCTGACGCCGCTAGAGTTGAATCCGGCCGAGGGCTTGCCGGTGATTTATCAGCTTCGCATGCCGGGGCACAAACAGATCGAGATCGAGCACATCGCCTCCGACGCGAAACCGGCGCAGTTTGATCTGAAGATGGAGGCTTCACGTCTGCCGCAAAAAGGTGAGCCTTGGAGGAACAGCCTCGGCATGGAGTTCAAACCGGGGCCGGGTGGGCACCTCAGCCTGGAGCCGGTGGAGATGAAATTCTTCCGCCGCTGCCTGGAGGCCACGGGGCGCTCCTTCGAAGGCAAGGTGGTGCGCTACCAGCAGGGCAAGGATGCGCAGTCGGCCTATCTCGTGGTGGTGCCGGACGGTGACGCGGAGGCGTTTCGCTACTGGCTGACGGATCGAGATCGAGGCGAGGCGTTTTTGAGCCAGGAACATCATTATGCGGTGGAGCCGTTTTACTTTGTGGAGAGCGGACTGCTTGCGGCCGAGGAGATGCCGGATGGGCGCGAGGTGGAGACCGATCCTTCGGAGGAAAAAAACTGGCGCGCCTTTCACCTGCGCGTGGAGCGCCAGACTTACGGCAGCGTGATCGTCCGCAGCCAGCCGGAGAAGGTGCGGGTGTTTCAGCATGAGCAGTTGCTTGGCGAGACCCCGCTGGAACTACCCCGTGTGCGCACCGGGCCGGTGGAGTTTGAACTGCGGGAGGAAGGCTTCGCCGATGTGGTGCTGGAAGGTGAGGTGAGGGAAGGGGAGCAGGCGGAGCTGTTTGCGGACATGCAGACACGCAAGGCGGTCACTTTCGGTCGGCAGTGGAAGGCGAACAGCCTGGGCATGAATTTCGTGCCGCTGGGGGACGTGATGATCTCCGCGTGGGAGATCCGGCATCGTGATTTCATCGAATACTCCAAGGCCACTCAATCACGTCGTCCGGGCCGGGTGGAGGACAGCGGCAAAGGCGGTGCTCTGCCAGTGGTGGGGGTGGATCGAACTGAGGCGCGTGCGTTTTGCACTTGGCTGACCGAGCGTGAGCGCAATGCCGGGCTCATTGATGCCAAGGATGTTTACCGTCTGCCCACGGATGAAGAATGGAGCCGCGCTGCAGGACTACCGCCGGAACGTGGGGCCACGCCAGAGGAGCGTAACGGCCGCATTCGCGGGGTTTACCCTTGGGGCTATGACTGGCCGCCACCGAACGGGGTGGACAACCTGGCGGACATCAATTCCGCTCGTAAAGCCAGCCTGGACAGTGCCATCGCTGGTTATGAGGACAAATTTCCCTTCCTTGCCCCGGTGGCAGCGCTGACGCCGAACGAGCGCGGGATTTCCGGTCTCGCCGGCAATGTCTCCGAGTGGGTGGACACCGATTTCGAGGCTCCTCCTGCCGCCAAGCCGGGGGAAGCCGTGAAACCATCCCTCGGCACGACGCGGGGGGGCAATTGGCGCACCGCCTCGCCGGAAGAGCTGCTAGCCTCCGCCCGCATGCCGGTGCCTGTCGAGACGCGGCGAAATACCATCGGCTTCCGTGTGGTGCTGGTGCGTGGGAAGTGAGGGGCGCCAAGCGGTCAAGGCTGCGCCCGTCAATGGAGACAAGCAGGTTTGTTACGACATTGGACCATTCCTTGACGAATTCTTGACCTTCCCTGCATCTTCCCGACTTTGTGTCCAGAATCATCGCCGCGAAGCGTTTTCCTCTTACCCCCATGCAAACCACACTCGAAAAACCAGCCGACGAAAAGAAGGTCGAGCAGACCGAGGCTGGAAATTACTTTGTCTCCAACTACCCGCCGTTTTCCTTCTGGAAGCCGGATCAGGTGCCCCTCGTCGAGGCCGTGCTCCAGCGGCCTGCACCGGCAGACATCCCGCTCGGCGTGTACTTTCACATCCCGTTCTGCCGGAAGCGCTGCCACTTCTGCTACTTCAAAGTGTACACCGACAAGAACGCCCAGGAAGTGAAGGCCTACATCGACGCAGGCATGCGCGAGTTGGCCAGCTTTGCCAGCCAGCCCTACTTGCAGGGCCGCAAGGCGCACTTCGTGTACTTCGGTGGCGGCACGCCGAGCTATCTCTCCGTGCCGCAGCTCAAAGACCTCACCAACCGCATGAAAGACCTCGTTTCATGGGATGGCGCGGCAGAGGTGGCCTTCGAGGCCGAGCCAGGCACGCTGAATGAGGTCAAACTCACCGGCATTCGCGACATCGGCGTCACACGCTTGAGCCTCGGCGTGGAGAATTTCGACGACCACATCCTCGAAACGAACGGGCGTGCGCATCGCAGCGGCGAGATCGACAAGGCCTATCGCTTTGCCCGCACGCTCGGCTTTGAGCACATCAACATCGACCTCATCGCCGGCATGATGAACGAGACCACGGCCAACTGGAAGGACACCGTCGCCAAGGCCGTCGCCATGCAGCCGGACGCGGTCACCATTTATCAAATGGAGGTGCCCTATAACACGACGATGTACCAGCAGATGAAGGCCGAGGGCAAGGTCACCGCCCCAGTCGCTGACTGGCAGACCAAGCGCGACTGGGTGAGCTACGCGTTCGATGAATTCCAAAAGTCCGGCTACACCGTCACCAGTGCCTACACCGTGGTGAAAGACCCGCAGCGCATCAAATTCGTCTATCGCGATGCCTTGTGGGAAGGCGCAGACCTGCTGAGCTGTGGCGTCGCGTCCTTCGGTCATCTTGGCGGTGTGCACTATCAAAACCAGTCCGATGTCGGCCCCTACATGCAGGCGGTGGATGCCGGTCAGCGGCCGATCTACCGCGCCTATCAAACCACGCCCGAAGACCGCTTCGTGCGTGAGTTCATCCTCAAGCTCAAGCTCGGCCGCAGCGAGTTCGCCTACTACATCGCCAAGTTCGGCGAAGACCCACGCAAGCACTTCGGACCGCAGCTCGACTACTTGGCGAAAGAAGGCTTCGCCACGCTCGACGCGGAGGGCATCACGCTCACGCGTGATGGACTGCTCCAGGTGGACCGCCTGTTGCATGACTTCTTCCTGCCGCAACACCGCCAATACGCCCGCTACACCTGAGCGGGAATGATGAAACCCGAATGACGAATGCGATGAACGAGGCACCGCGACAGGACGAGGACATCCTGGCACCCATCATTTTCTTCTACGGCATCGGCAGTACTCGCCCACGGGTGACCTTTGTCGAGCCGGGGGCTCTGGCGGAGCTAGAACGCAGCCTGCTGGTGCATGACAAGGACATGACTCCGCGTCTGCGCGAGTTCCACGGCTGCGAGATCGATCTCGATGTCGCCGCCCGCGCCCGCATCGGCAACTACCTCGTCCGCGCCTCCGTGCTGCACCGCCGCAGCGACGGCATGCCGGTGGAGTTCGGTGCCATCGGCATTCACCTCGATCTCCTGCCCGAAGAGGCGCAAAAGCTCGTCCTCGAAGGCCGCGTGCCCTTTGGCGCCATCCTGGAACAATACGCCGTGCCCCATTCCAGCCATCCACGCGGCTACTTCCGCGTCTCCGTCGATCAACGCCTCGCCGACCTCCTCGGCGCGACCAGCGGCCAGATGCTCTTCGGCCGCTGCAACGAACTCCGCCACGGTTCCGGCCGCGTCCTGGCCGACGTCGTCGAAGTCCTGCCGCGTCTGGCTTGAGGGAAAACGACCTTGCTGATTGAAACCCACGCCCAAGGCAGCCCTGCTGCCGCCGAAGTCTCCCAGGCACCGTGGCAGCCCCGCCGCTGGCGCAAACGCGGTAGCGCCCCGGTGTGGCATCACCTTGAAACGCTCGACGGCCAGCAGGCTGGCCTGCCGAAAGCGGCAGCAGGCTACCGCAGTCCAGGTCACTCCCGCCGGTTTGAGAATCTCCCTGCATCGAGCATCGTCTCGGTCAGGGGAGTTGAATCCCTCGCCACTGCCGCTAAATCCGCGGTCAGCCGCCGCCCAGAAGCCGTCAACCGGTTCAAAACCAACGTCTTACGTTGCCAGCCCAGCCTCAGGCGGCCTTCGGCGTTCAACCGCTCCTCTCCCAGTCTGCGCTCCAGCCTGAATCTGGGGATCACACCGAGGGAGCGGCTTGAAATCTCCAAATGACTGTTTATATGAACAGTATGAAAGCCAGCTTTGCCGGAGGTGTCCTCCACAGCACCGACTACTTCAGTTCCCGCGACTACGACGAAGGTCGCGCCTGGCTCGTGCTCTCATCCTGCGACTGGCATGTGCTCCTCCCGCGCATCCCCGCCGTGCACCTCACCGTGGCCCATGCCCGGCCTGTGACCGACTGCCAGGAACTCGACGGCTGGCGCTGGCGCTTGGAACTCGGCCGCTGGCACCTACCGCTGCCCCGCCGCCAGATCCTCAGCCAGCGCCCCCTCCTGCCCCAGCCCTACACCCAGTCTGAGCGCACCCTCACGCTCTACACCCGCGAGTTGAAAGCCTCCTCCAGCCAATCGTTCTTCGGCAGCCTCCGGCCCGGCCTGCAAATCCACGCCACCTGCCGCCTCTGGCGCGTGCGGGACACTCGACGCGGGGAAAAAATCCACGAGCAGCAGAGCCGCCTCGAACGCTACCACCAGCAGCGTCCTGGCGACTGGTGATGCCCGCATGCTTTCAGACACAGGGATGTGGCACCGCGCGGGCTGCTTTCCGTCGTTTGCCCCATGCGATGTGAAAAATGAGTGCCGCCATCTCCGCTGCGCTCTTCGGGAGGTGCCGCTGAAGTCGGGGTGCTGTGACTACCTCCTTTTGGTGAATCGTCAGCCGCTGGGCGCCGTCGAGGCCAAAAAAGAAGGTATCACGCTCTCCACTGTGGCCGATCAGTCGGCCCACTACGCAGCCAACCTGCCCACCCATCCCGCCAACGGCACCAACATCAAGCCCCTGGAGTGCCTGCGCTTCCTGAAGATGGCGGACGGGAAGTGAAGTCTTCCAAAGCCGTGTGCCCGGAGATCTACTGCAACTCATTCACCAGGTCTTCAGCCAAGATCCGTGGAATGAGCAAGCTCAGCGAGCACAAAACTGAAGGTGAATGCGAATCCAAGCCGAATGGGCCGCGCATGATGACGATCTGGGAGCGGCGGAGGTTGAGAGCTCGGCGCTGGAGAGCCGAGCTGGGGTCGGTGGTCAAACCAGTTGCGACTTGGCCCTTCTGCGGCTTGATTCACCACGCATCAAAACCGCTCCATCCTCCATGAATCACCTCGTTTTTTCGTCCGTTTTCGCCGGACTGCTCATTGGAACCCTGAACCTCGCGGCTGCACCGCAGGGCACGAAAGGTGTGGAGGAGTTCGATCCGCTGGCCTTTCCGGGCAAGGTGGTGGGAGATGTGGTGGTGCCGGTGCCGAGCGAGGTGTTTTCAGTGTTGGACAAGCTGGGCGAGCCGAATTGGCGCGCGGAGTTGCGCAAAGCGGATCTGCCCCCTTCTAGCGACCGCACGAAGCTCTCCCTGCTGTTTGGCTACACGGTGGCGGAAGGTTTTGTGGCCGTGCAGGCAGAAGACAAGGAAGCGGTGAAGGATCTGGGCCGCGACATCATTGACCTGGCCAAGAGCCTGGGCCTGAGCAAGTCGGTGCTGCCGCACGCCCAGAGCATTCTCGATGCCGCCGACAAGTCGAACTGGAGCGCCATCCGCAAGGAATTCGACCAGACGCAGAAAACCGTGCGCGACACGATGGAGCAGATGAAGGACATCGACCTTTCGCATTGCGTCAGCCTCGGTGGCTGGCTGCGCGGCACGTCCTCGGTGACTTCTGTGGTGAAAAAGAGCTTTTCCGCTGACCGCGCCGAGCTTTTGAACCAGCCGATGCTGGTGGAGCATTTCGTCAGCTCGATTGAAAAAATGCCCGTAAGCACCCGCGATCACGACGTGGTGAAATCGATCCGCAAAGGACTCGCCGTCGTGCTGCAGCAGATGGAAGGTGCGGTGGACGGCTTCTCGAAGGATGCCGTGCAGGAGATCAGCAAGACCTGCGACGGGTTGCTGACAGAAATCCTCGCCAAGAAGTAATTTGTGCCCTCACCCAACATGAAAGCCCCCTTTGAAGGACGCAAAATGATGAATCACGCCACGTCCAGTTTGGTGAAAGTCGCCTGCGCTGCCTTGGCGCTGTCGGTGGCTTCGGTCGTCTATGCCACCGTTGACGAGGCGCATGATTTCACCATGGAGGCCGCGATGCCTTTCGTGGAGCAGGGGTTCATCGTCCGTGAGGACTACTGGAACGGCGAGGTCAAGAGCGGTCAAAAGCTCATGATCACGCACCAGCTCTTCAAGGGCAACGAATACGCCTTCTGGCTCGGCACCAGCCAGGAAGGTGTGACGCTGGACATGAAGGTCTTCGATGAAAAGAACCAGCCGGTTCAGATCAAGGCGACGTCAGACAAA
This sequence comes from Verrucomicrobiaceae bacterium, assembly GCA_021298725.1. Classification (GTDB taxonomy): domain Bacteria; phylum Verrucomicrobiota; class Verrucomicrobiia; order Verrucomicrobiales; family Verrucomicrobiaceae; genus Prosthecobacter. The sequence goes on from JAJTDU010000196.1 coordinate 6,900, forward strand.
TTCTTCATGAGTGTGCGTGTGAATCCGCCCAAGACCGGCACCTACCGCATCGTCTTCGATTTGAAGTCGAAGAAGGATGAAGGCGTGCTCTGGGCGCTGTCGTATGGTTACCGCTGATGCCCGTCGCCACGCTTACTTACGAGACGCCGCAGTTTCTGCACAAACTGATTGGCAATGACCTCGGCAGCTTCCGGCTGGTGGGGGAGACTTTTGGCGTGAACGTGACCAGCCGCGAGGGCTGGGTGCGGCTCGAAGGCGAGGACGCGCAGATCGCCTCGGCGCGTGAGGTTTTCATGCAGCTCGAAAAGGTGCGCCGCCAGGGCGGTGAAATCTCCACCGGCATGGTGCGCCTGGTGACCGAAAGTGTGCAGCGGGAGAGT
>JAJTDU010000197.1 GCA_021298725.1 Verrucomicrobiaceae bacterium
TGCCAGATTCGATTCACCATCACGCGTGCCGTCAGCGGATTCTGCGCATCGGTCAGCCACTTCGCTAGAGCCATGCGTCGTTCCGGTTCGGGCGTGTCCTTGGTCAGATCGAGCTTGGCACCGAGCTGCGAAAGTGCTCCGGGGGCGATTTCTTCCTTTGGCGACAATGGATCGCCGCGATGCAGTCGGAAAGTCGGCCCAGGCTGCTCAAACTTGCCGAGGTAGGCCATTGGGAAGCTCGTGAGCGTCTTCAATTCGCGATGCAGCGCTGCCCGCTGCTCGCTGCGCTTCTTCACTTCCACTGTGTTTTCACCCGTGACACCACTCAGCGTCGGAACATCCCGAATCCGCTCCCGATAGTCCGCTGCCAGCCGGTCTGCCGATGAAGCCACCGCTTTCCAGGCTTTTCCATCAAGCGACACTTCGATCACATAATCCGTCGCCAAACGATCCTGATAAACCTTGCCCTTTTCCACGCGATCCCGGCTCCAAACCACGCTGCTGATCGTCTCTTCACGCGGCAGTTCGATTTGCAGCCAGCCCTTGCCCGCGTTCTTCGAAATCCAGCTCTTGGCGTTGCCATACAGCCCGTCATTCGCATGCGCGATCTGGTGGACTGGATTCGATCCATCACTGTAAACATCCGAAGCCGTCATCTTGGCCCCGTTCTTCGCCAAGGCCACGTTCTTGCCGCCCGCAAAGACCTCCAGCTCATCAATGCAGGGCTGACTGCCAATCGTCGCGTGAATCGTGAAGCGCACGAACTTGGCTTTCACCGCGTCAAAGCTCTCGCGATTCGTCAGATGCGTCACCGGTGCGCGCAGATGCGGCTGTGTGGCCGGTTTGGCATCGTCAGCCGTCTCAAACAGCACCGCGTCCGCCACCGTTGGCCCACCGAGCTTGCCGCTGCGCAGGATCACGATGGAATCCTTCGTCAGCGCATGCGTTCCGGCCAATTGGAAGCCGCTCCAGCGCCTTTGCTCAGCAATCGCCCTGCTTCCGTCGGCAAACTTGCCTTGATCCACCACGGCGATCTCCTTCTGGTCATTCTTCGTGTTCGTATCGCCGTCGAGATCGAGAATGTAGCGAGCATCCTTCGCGTGGGTCGTCCACGCGCCCCAGGAGAGCCACACGCGTTGTTTGCCTCCCACACGCGGATTCCAGGAGAAGAAATCCTTGCCCGCCTCATTCGTCTTCGCGCTCCAGTAGCGGTAGCTCTCGCCAAGATTTGGCAGGCGCGTCGAATCGCCCGGATCGGACAACTGACCGAACTCCGTGCCCGGCGAATACTCAATCGGCTTTCCATTCGTCGGCTGCTCGATCTGCACACAGCCGATGGCACCCGGCTTCGTCGGTGGCGGCAGATCGTCATCCACCAGCACGCGTTTCGTCAGTTGCGCGCGTGGTTGGAAGCGTGAAAGCGCGGAATCAATCGCCGCGATCTCCTGCCGCACGCGCTTCGCCTTCGTCTGCCGCAGTTCCGAATCCGCAGGCCGCAACTCGCGCTCCGCATGCTGCACACCTTCAAAGATGGCCCGTATGCGGAAGTAATCCACTTGGCTCACGGGGTCGAATTTGTGATCATGGCAGCGTGCACACCCTACCGTCAGTCCCAGGAAGGTGCTGCTGGTGGTGCTCACGAGATCATGCATCTCATCCGCCCGTTGATTCGCTCGCAGCGCCGGGTCCTGGCCCTTCACTTGATCCCAGGCACCCGCCACGAGGAATCCGGTGCCCTCATCGGCGCCAAGTTGGTCTCCGGCAATCTGCTCGCGCACAAACTGGTCATACGGCTTATCCTCATTGAATGAACGAATGATGTAATCTCGATACGGCCACGCATTTGGCCGCACGCGGTTCATCTCAAAGCCGTGGCTCTCCGCGAAGCGCACCACATCCAGCCAGTGCCGTGCCCAGCGTTCGCCATACCGTGGGGAGGCGAGCAGGCGGTCCACGAGATGCTGGATGCTGGATGCTTGATCCTGGATGAACTCTTTCTCGAATGCGGTGACTTCTTCGGGGGTCGGAGGCAGTCCGACCAGATCAAAGCTCGCGCGGCGGATGAACGTGCGGGCATCCGCAGGCGGATTCATGGCGAGTCCCTTCTCCTTCAGCTTCTCGGAGATGAAACCGTCCACGGAGTCCTGTTTACCCGCGTTCAGTGGCAGAAAAGCCCAGTGCGTCACATCGCCCTTCGGTTTCTCCTTCAGCACGATCTCTTGCGGCCATGCGGCCCCCTGGTCGATCCAGCGTTTGATCAAATCGGTCTCCGCAGACGAGAGCGCGGGCTTTTTCTTCGGCATCTCGGCTTTCTCGCCGGGCGACTCCGGCACGGTCCTCGTGTAGAGCACAGACTCCGACGCCTTGCCTGGAACGATGGCCGGCCCCTCGTCACCGCCTTTCAGCGTTGTTGCGAGCGTCTCCATGTTCAGTCCGCCTTTGGTCGTCACATCGTTGTGGCATTCGATGCAGTGTTTCACCAGGATCGGGGCCACCTGCTCGTGAAACAGCTTCGCAGCATCGGGTTCGACGGCTAGCAAGCGAGTGCTCACGACCAATAGGGAGAAGGGGAGAAGGGATTTCATGTTCAGTGAGATTTTTTGGGCTTCGGTAGGTCCAGATCGGCTTCGGCGGTGATCAGATGCTCGCGCATGGCCTTTGCGGCGGCGGCGGGATCTCGTTTCTCGATGGCATCCAGCACGGCGGCATGCTGGCGCACCGCGTTGGAGGTCGAGGTGCGGCTGTAGCCGCGCGTGAGGCTCGTCTGGATCAATTCGGAGAGCGAATGCAGCAGGAGCGTGACGATTTGATTGCCTGAGGCCGCTGCCAGCTCGCAGTGAAAGTTCATGTCCGCCTCCACGGTGGTGTCGAAGTCCTCCGCGTCCTCCAGCTGCTGCAAAGCCGTGCGCAGCTTTTGAATCTGCCCCGCGCTGGCGTTTTCAGCCGAGAGTCGTGCGCTCTCCGGCTCCAGCATGAAGCGGACCTGGATGAGCTGACGCAGCCGCTCCTTGTCATCGGGAATCAGCAGCGCCAGCGAGCCGTTGAGCGGCTTATGCAACTGGTCCACGACTTTGGTGCCCACGCCGTGCTTCACTTCGAGCAGGCCTTGAAGTTCGAGCCGCTTCGTCGCTTCGCGCACCACAGGGCGGCTGACGCCGAGTTTGAGCGCCAGATCGCGCTCCGGCGGTAGCCAGCCATCGCCTACTGTGATCTCATCGCGGATTTCCGAGGCGATGCGGGCGCAGACCTCCTCGACGAGGCTGCGTTGGGGTTTGATGGCGGAAAAAGTCATGTGGTTAGAGGTCTTACCACTGGCTCAAACGGGCGTTGTTGGGGGCTTTTATCGACTCAGGCGGGAGAATGCTGAAATGGCTTGTGTGGGCGGTGGGAGGCCAAAATGACGAATGATTGCCTCACCACCCCCCCCCGATTTGCCTTCCTTCGGCCTTCATCATTGTGGTTCCGGCATTTGCCAGCGCCGCAGGGTTGGTGGAATCGCAATCCTGGCACAGCGCCCGGCCTTGTGTTCCTGGCGCAGGCCGCTAAAGGTGGCGGCCCTCCTTCCGACCCAGCCAACCATGTCCGACGTTTCCCTTCCCATCGAGCACACCGATCCCATCAACGCGCAAATCCTCTCTGTGAGCGAGGACCGGGTGAAGGGCTTTCATCAGCAGCCGTTCCAGTTCATCGCCGAGCAGAGCGGTCTGCCGTTTGACACCGTGGTGGAGCGCATCCGCGCCATGCTGAAGGGCGGCGTGATTCGTCGTGTGCGGCAGACCTTGCTGGCCAACAAGCTCGCCGAAGGCGCTCTCGTGGCCTGGAAGGTGCCAGCGGAGAAGCTGGAAGGCGCGTTCGAGTTCCTCTTCAAACAAGACCCCTTCAGCGGCCACGTCGTGCTGCGCAGCACCGACCGCGAGGTCAGTGGCAGTGACTTCCGCCTGTGGACGACGCTCAAGGTGCCGCAGGACCGCGCCATCAATGAGCACTGCGACGTGCTGAAGCGCCTCATCGGCGCGGAAGACTACTACACCATGCAGGCGCACGGCATCTTCGCCCTCGGCGTCGGCCATGTGCGCCGCAAGACCATGGAGCCCGGTGAAAAGGCCGACGAGCCCGCTGTGATGATGACCACCAACATCGCCGACCTTGATGCGGAGGAGTGGAACGTCCTGCTGCATCTCAAAGGCGATCTCGCTTCCGAGGAAATCGGCCCCGAGCCATGGAAAGGCCGTGCCGAGGCCGCCGGCGTGAGCCTGGAGAAATTCTGTGAGGTCTCCAAGCGCCTCGATACCAAAGGCGTCATTGGCCGTTTCTCCACCTTCCTCGAACATGTCAAACCCAGTGCCAGTGGCCAGCGTGTCACGCGTTTCAACGCCCTCTTCCACTGGAAGGTGCCAAAGGGCATGGAAGAACGCGCTGGCGGCGAAGTGGGCCGCCATCCCATCATGACGCATGCCTACTGGCGTGAAGGCGGCGACCGCTTCGCCAACGTGAACATCATGGGCGTCATCCACGGCACCGACAAAGACACCGTGCTCGCCCACAAGGCCGCCATTGATAAACACCTCGTCAAGACCGGCATCCCGGTCGAATACACCAACGTCTTCTGGGGCGGCCGCAGCGAGATCAAGCCCAGCGAGATCTCCCCGACCGTCTTCAAGGAATGGCACGCCAAGTGGGCAGATGTGCCAGGGCCGGTGGTGTGACATCACTGGGAGTTCGCTGTGGCGGTACGAGCGGCTGCATTCAGTTTTCGATTTCACGCGTAGGCCCTGTTAGGTGTTCATTCCCTTGGCCAAAACGGGCTCTCGTTACGTTTGGGAAGTCGCTCAAGCCCTGCGAGTGACCGGGGAGACGTTTGGGAGGTCGTTCAAGCCCTGTGAATGACCGGGGAAGCGTTTGGGAGGTCGTTCAAGCCCTGTGAGTGACCGGGGAAACGTTTGGAAGGTCGTTCAAGCCCTGTGAGTGATCGGGGAAACGTTTGGAAGGTCGTTCAAGCCCTGTGAGTGACCGGGGAAACGTTTGGAAGGTCGTTCAAGTCCTGTGAGTGATCGGGGAAACGTTTGGAAGGTCGTTCAAGCCCTGTGAATGACCGGGGAAACGTTTGGGAAGTAAGTTTCAGAGAATACAC
>JAJTDU010000198.1 GCA_021298725.1 Verrucomicrobiaceae bacterium
GCGGGAGGAGTTGGTGTCGTGGTTGGCGCCCGACGACGCTTTGGAGCACTGATGCTGACAAGCTGCTGGATCAAACCCTCCACCTGCTGGTTGGCCGGGGCAGCGATGCGAGTCTTGATATGCTCGGAGAGCAATTTTTTCGCCTCATCCAGCTTTCCTTCCTTGATGTTGGCACGGCTGATCCAGAGGATGGCTTTGAGGGAGAGGTCGTCGTTGTCTTTGTGCGTGTTGTAGTATTTCTGCCACATCTCCGAAAGCTCCTTCCACTTGTTGGAGCCGACGTAGAGGTCGGTGACATTATCCATCGCGTAGTTGAGCACGTCGTCGCTCTTCGCTTTGTCAACGGCGGCGGCGAAATGCACCATCGCGTTCTCATAATCGGCCTTTTGGTTGTAAATATCCCCCGTCAGAGCGTGGACCTGACCAATGTTCTGGTCATTGGGTGCGTCTTTGATGATTCCCTGCAACTCCTCAAAGGCAGCTTCCTTGTCCCCGCCCTGGAAGTTGATGAAGGCGATGCGGTAGCGCGCATCGACCACAAATTGACCTTTGGGCTGCTCTTTGATGTAGCTTTTGAAAGCCTTCATCACGCTCTTGTAGTCGTTCTGATAGAAGTAGGTCAGTGCGACGCGATAGAGGGCGTCATCCTTGTAAACTGTCTGCGGAAACTCCTGGACCAACAACTCATAGGCGGTGCGAGCGTCATCGAAACGCTGCTGCTCAAACAACACGCTGCCGCGCAGGAAGCGCAGGCGCTCCTTGTCCGCCTTGGGGAAGGTCTCCGCCTTTGCAAAGGCCCTTTCCGCATCAGCCAGCTTGCCGTTTTGATAGGCCAGCATGCCGTAGAGTTCGGACACTTGGCCGATCTGCTCGCTCTCCGGAAAATTGTCGATAAACCTCTCGCACAGTTCACGCGCCTGCGGGATGCGCTTCAGTGCGGCATTGACCATGATCAGGCCATACATGCACTTGTCGCGTTGCGGGAAATCCTTGAACTCATTAACGATGACCTCAAAGGCCAGCGTGGACTGCCAAAGGCGCGAAGCATCCCCTGCCGTGCCATCTTCCTTCGGTGCTCCCATTTCATAATAGCAGCGGCCCAGACGGTAGTAGAGCGAAGCGTCGTAATCCGTGCGCTTCTCGATCTCCGCCATGATCTCCTGGTTCGCCTTCATCTTCGTCTCCAGTTCGTCCTTACGCGCCCCCTTGGCTGTCTTGAGCTGGACCTCCATCTTGGCGATCTGTTCCTGTTGGATACGGGAGATCTCGCTTTTCTTGCGCACGAGCTGATAGGCACCCAGCGCATCCTTGAAAGCCTTCTTGTCCATCATCTCATCCCCAAGCTTTAGATAGATGTTGTTCATCTGGGCGATGTTGTCGCCGCCGGAGGCAAAATTACGCACTTTTTCCATCAAAGCGCCGGCCTCTTCGAGCTTGCCAGTGCTGACATAGAGGTTAGCCGCCATCATTGCGGACTGAATGGACTCGGCACTGCGGATACCGTCCGCCAGGACTGAGGAAAGGATGGCCAATGCCTCATCTTTCTTGTCCTGCTTCGACAATGCATCCGCGATGATCAAACCCGCCTCCGCCTTCTTTTCAGGAGAAGTCGTCACGACCTCCTTCAATACTGTGATGCCCTTTTCCTCCTGCTTGCTGGCGATGTAGGAGCGCCCCAGAGCCATGCGGACATCAATGATCGCCCCGCCTGCTGGGAACTTGGCCATGAAAGCTTCCAGGGTCTCGATAGCCTTCGGGTAGTCGTTCAAATTGTAATAGCAGGCCCCTTCAATGAACATGATGTCCTCGAAATCCTTGCCGTTCACCAGCTTCTTGGCCTCAGCGATCTTCCCCAGTGTGTCTTGGTACTTGGCTTCGGCAAACAAGCCACTTGCGACTTTCAAGATCGCATCAAATTCCTGCTGTACATTCAGAGCCGCAGGCGCGGCAGGGGGTGCCCCAGGGGCAGGAGGAGCTGGAGCCGGGGCTTGGGAAAAAGCGTTGGTGCTGAGGGCGAGGGCCAAGGCGGCGCTGAAAATCGGTCTCATGGTTGGCAGGTTGCGGGCGACTTCAGAACAGGATACGAAAAAAGCACCCAGCGGTGCAAGCATGGAGTAGGGCGCTGCATCGCTAATTTTTCTGCCTGAGGGTTGGGCGGCGTCGAAGACTGACATTTTTTCGGAAAAGGAGCGCGAGATTAGCAGGATGGATATTTTTGTCACGACAGAAAAAATCAAATGTACAAATTTTGCCCCATCACGCTTCACCACTACCCATTCGACATTCCTGATTCGTCATTCGACATTCGGTATCCTCCCTCTTCCTCATGCCACCCCCTGTTCTCGAAGTCACCGACCTCAACTTCCGTCGCGGCCGCCCCATCCTCAAAGGCATCTCCTGGCGTGTCGATCCCGGCCAGCACTGGTGCATCCTCGGCCCGAACGGCTGCGGCAAGACCTCTCTCATTAACCTCATCACCGGCTATGATAGCGCCACTGGCGGCACCCTGCGCATCGGCGACAGCGTCTTTGGCGACGACGACTGGCGTGCGGTCCGCCGGCGTGTCGGCCTCGTCACCAACACGCTCACCACCTATCTCGAAAGCAGCGAGCCCGTGCTGGATGTCATCGCCAGCGGGCGCGAGGCCAAATTGAACCTCATTGATTTGCCCACGCCAAGCGTGCTGCGGGAGGCCGCGCGTCTTTTAAAGAAAGTCGGCTGCGCTTACCTCCGAGAAGCGTTCTGGGGACCGCTCTCTCAGGGAGAAAAACAAAAAGTCCTCATCTGCCGCGCCCTCATGGCCAAATTCGAGGTTCTCATCCTCGACGAACCCTGCGCCGGGCTCGACCCCGTCGCCCGCGAGCATTATCTCCAATGGATGCAGTCACTCGCCGCGAGACCGAAATCCCCTTCCCTCGTGATGGTCACCCACCACGTTGAAGAAATCCTCCCCAGCATCACCCACTGTCTCCTGCTCAAAGATGGCCGAGTCCACGCCTCCGGCCCGAAGCACGACCTCCTCACCAGCGTCAACCTCAGCCAACTCTACGGTTCCCCCGTCAAGCTCACACGCCACGGCGAGCGCTATGCCCTACGCCTGGAGGCATAGGAGATCGAACGTCCTCTGCAGCATTCATCTCTTTCCAAAGTCAGGAAGGAGCGACACAATCTCTATGGGATGACGCGATGCCGAATGGCGTTGCGTCCCCCCTAATTGATCGATCGCAGTGCGCCACGCGGGCATGAGCACAGCGAAACTCCAGATTCTGCACGCCAATCATTCAAGACGGGTTTTCAGTGGACGGGTAACCCAAAATTAACCCGCGCCACGACGGACCAAGCCGCCCCACGCCTCTGGACGAAAGCGGCTTGTGGAAGCACATCAACAGAGCCTTGCACATGCAGGGGCACATCGGATTGAAAAATCGCCAGGGCCAGTGCGAGAGCTGGCGGTGAAATCATTGAGCAGGCGAAAACCACGGCGTTGCGTCCGCGCTGAAAGCCGCTAGTCTCCGCGCCCTCTCGAATTTTTTATGTGGAAAGGCCGCTTTGCCCAGGAAACCAGCGCTCTCGTGCAGCGCTACGGAGAATCTGTGTCGTTTGACTGGCGACTCTACGCCCATGACATCGCCGGTTCCATCGCCCACTCGAAAGGTCTGCTCAAGGCGGGTATTTTGACCGCTGAAGAGCAGCAGAAGATCGAAACCGGGCTGCTGGAAATCCGCCATGAGATCGAGAAAGGAAACTTTGAGTTCAAGGAGTCGCTGGAAGACGTCCACATGAACATCGAGTCCGAGCTGACGAAGCGGATCGGCCCGGCGGGTGCGAAACTGCACACGGCGCGAAGCCGGAACGACCAAGTGGCAACGGATGTGCGGCTCTACTGCCGCTCGACGATTGATTTGATCGTCCAGCACACACGAGCGATGCAGGCGGCGTTGATTGAATGCGCCGAACGCGGCGTTGATGCGGTGATGCCGGGATACACGCATTTACAGCGGGGTCAGCCGGTGTTGTTCGCCCATCATCTGCTGGCCTACGTCGAGATGCTGGATCGTGACGCGGCTCGTCTCGCGGACTGCCGGAAGCGGCTGAATGTGATGCCGCTGGGTTCAGGCGCCCTCGCAGGCAGCACGATCATCCTCGACCGCGAATTCGTGGCGCAGCAGCTCGGTTTTGACGGTGTGACGCAGAACTCGATGGATGCGGTTAGCGACCGAGATTTCGTCGCGGAACTGCTGTTCACGATCTCGTTGCAGGGCGTGCATCTTTCCCGCCTAAGCGAGGATGTGATCCTGTGGGCTAGCGCGGAGTTTGGTTTTGTGACCTTGAGTGATGCTCACACGACAGGTTCGTCGTTGATGCCGCAGAAAAAGAATCCAGACGTCGCAGAACTGACACGTGGCAAGTCGGCACGGTTGATTGGCAACCTCATGAGCATCCTGACGCTGCTCAAGGGCCTGCCGATGACCTACAATCGCGATTTGCAGGAGGACAAGGAGCCGCTCTTTGATTCCATCGATACGATCTCGCTCGCGCTGGAAGTCTTCACCGAGATGATCAGCGGGATGGACGTGAACCGCCCCAAAACGCTCGCTGCCGCGAGCGATCCGATGCTGCTGGCGACGGATCTGGCCGATTACCTCGTCAATCACGGCGTACCTTTCCGTCAGGCACATGAAGTCATCGGCAAGCTGGTGGCTTACTCGATTGAGCAGAAGCGCGGCTTTGGTGAAATGGCACTCGAGGAGTTCCAGCAGTTTTCAATGGCCTTCGAAACTGATGTGACGGCCTGTTTGAACCTTGAAACCGCCCTATCCGCGCGGAAGGGCATCGGCGCACCTTCGCCCCAGAATGTGAAGGCCCAGCTCGCTCGCTGGCGCACAGCTTTGAACGCGTGACAGGCATGCAGATCCCGGATTTCAAACTCTACACTCCCGAAACCGAGCCTGGTTGGCGGAAGACGCGTAGCGAGATGGCGTTTGAGAATCCGCACGTGAGCGTGGAACGCGCGTATTATGACACGCCAAGCGGACGCAGCGACGTGCCGTGGATGGTGGTGCAGCGCAAAGCAGCCGTGGCGGTGATCCCTGTGCTGGAGGACGGCCGCTTTGTGATGGTGCATCA
>JAJTDU010000199.1 GCA_021298725.1 Verrucomicrobiaceae bacterium
CCGGAAGCACCAGGCGGGAGATCTGTTTGACGAGATGCGCACCCATCCGGCTGGGACGGTCGTCACCTATGTGCTGTTCTTCATCGGTGTGGCGCTGCTGATGCGCCTGGGCACGCGGGTCGAGGACGGCTTACCAGCCTTGACTTGGCTGCACGCACTTTACGCCGCCGCGATTGGTTTTGCGATGGTCTCGCACGAGCGGGTGGCACTGCGTGAACAGGTCTGGGACAATGGCGTGCTTCTCCTCGTTTTGGGCACCATTTTGATGCACTTGGCGCTCACTGTCTTCACGCTCGAAATGTCCGCAGGCCAGAGCTGGGGAAAAACGCTCAAGGCTGTGGTGCTGCCCCATGCGTTCGGGCCGCTGGTCCTCTCGGTCATTCTGGGGCGTCGCATCGGCCTGTTTGGAGCCATTTACGCCACCCTTTTCGGTGTGCTGGTCTGTGTGTCGGTTTCCGCGCCCACCTTCATGGCCACATCGGCGTTGATCGGCTTTACGGGTGTGCTGCTGACCAAGAAAGTTCGCCGCCGCAACCGTCTGTTCATGGCCGGGCTTTACGTCGGTCTGGTGGCCATGGCTTTCTCCCTCCTGCTGCATGAGGCGGCTGGGGTGATCATGGAGGAAAAGCTTGGCCGCATGGTGGGACTGCCGCTGGCGGTGGGCATCCTGACCGGCTTGGCCATCGGCGGCCTGCTGCCGGTGCTGGAGAGTGTGTTTGGCGTGACCACCGAAGTGTCCTGGCTGGAACTGGCCGACTTGAACCACCCGCTGATGCGCCGTCTCAGCATCGAGGCTCCCGGCACGTATCATCACAGTCTTGTCGTGGCGAATTTGTCCGAGGCCGCCGCTGAACGCATCGGTGCCAGTGCCAGCATGTGCCGCGTGAGCGCGTATTTTCATGACATCGGGAAGCTCAGCAAGCCGGAGTACTTCATCGAGAACATGGATCCCGAGGCCAACCCGCACGATGACCTCACCCCGCGCATGAGCGCCTTGGTCATCATCGCCCACGTCAAAGATGGCGTCGATCTCGCCATCAAGAACAACCTCAACTCACGCATGATCGACGTGATCGAGCAGCATCACGGCACCTCGCTCGCGTATTACTTCTACCGTCAGGCGCTCGATCAGAAGGCCGAGGTGGAACGTCTGGTGAAACTGGGCAAATCCAAGGAAGACGATGTGCCGCAGGTCAGCGAAGAAACCTTCCGCTACCCCGGCCCGAGGCCTCAGTTCAAGGAAGCAGCCATCATCTCGCTGGCAGACGCCGTCGAAAGCGCCTCCCGCACCCTCGAAAAGCCCAACGCCTCTCGTATTGAGACCATGATCGACGAGATCGTGCAGGGCCGGATGATGGACGGCCAGCTTGATGAATGCGATCTCACCATTTCCGAACTCGCCCGCATCAAAGCCAGCTTCGCCAAGACCCTGCTCAGCATGATGCATGGCCGCATCAAGTATCAGAAAGCGGTGGAAGCCAAGCCCGCCCCCGTCCGGGAGGAACCCAAGCCGATGCTGGCGGGTGATGACGAAACTGCCGCTGCCAGCTCCGGCAACATCGTCGCAGCCTCATTCACCGGCGCACAGCCTGAGCCGGTGGTCAAAAAACCTCGTGGGCGCAAACCGTCCGCTGCCTGATGCCGCTGCCCAAGCTTCGCATCTACAACCGGCAGAAGGTGCATGCGCTCTCTTTGCCTTGGCTGCGCCGTCTTGGCAAAGCCGCTCTCCCGGCCTGCCTTGCGGCCGCTAAATCACCCGAGGCACCGCTCGTTTCATTGCCAGAGATCGAGATCACGATCGTGGATGACGCCGACATCGCCCGCGTGCATGGGGACTTTCTCGACGATCCCACACCGACCGATGTCATCACCTTCCACCACGGTGAAATTCTCATCAGCGCCGACACCGCGCTGCGCCAGGGCAGGGAACATGAGCAGTCGCTCGACCACGAAACCGCCCTCTATCTTGTCCACGGCCTGCTTCATCTTGCTGGCTGGGACGATCATGAGGAAACGGAAGCGCGTGACATGGCCCGGCTTCAAGAAGGCATCCTGCGCGATGCTCTGTCCTCACTTGCCTGAGACATTCTTCAACGCTACCAGCCTGTGGGATTGGAACCACAGGCAAGCTGCCTGTCTCCCGGCTCCGCCGGGGCTGACGCACCCAAAATCCATCAGCGGCATTTCGGGCATGGAAGAGTTTTCCAAGCCTGGGGGACCTTCCCTTCCTGCCAGAAAACTATTTTCTCTAGAATGGAACCTCGGCTTTCCCGGTGTTCAGTAACCGTCTGCGATACGGGCACCCACCTTCACGACCGATTCGTGATCGCGGCTGCGAGGGCGATGAAGCATGCGGATAGACCGCAAAGTGGCCAAGGAGCAGAGATTTAGACGCAAACTCTTGCTCCTTCGCCCCTTGGCCACTTTGCGGTGAAATCGAGCATTCCAAGGCTTACTTGCCCAAGAGAAACGCGATCAAATCACTCATCTGCTCCTTCGAGATCGCCGCTTCGAGCCCATCCGGCATCAGCGTGCGGTCGAGGGATTTCATGTCTTGGATGGCGCTGCGTGGAATCGTCTCCTTGGCTCCGCCCATCATGGCGATCACGATGCTGTCGCTGGTTTCGCTCTGAATAAGGCCGCTGAGGGTGCGGCCGTCCTTCGTCTCGACCGAGTAGGCACTCCAGCGGGCTTCGAACATGCGGTTGGGATCCAAAATGTCGCTGAGGAGGCCTTCGGGAGGCTTCACTTTCACGTCGGAGAGCGGCGGGCCGACATCGACGCCCATGGTGCCGTGCTTGTGGCAGGTGATGCAGATGGTGGCGAAGACGGTCTGACCTTTTTTGGCGTCGCCGTGCATGGTGGTGGCGGCCATGTAGTCCTTCACCACAGCGGAGCGGTTGCTGTTGGCCTCGCCGAAGAGTTTCTTGGCGAGTTCGGCCATTTCGCCTTTGCCGCGCTGGTAAGCCCAGCGCTTTTCGACATCGACCCAGGCGGTGGGAAACTCGCCTTTGTCCATGCGCTTGAAGAGTTCGAGCGCGGTGGTGGCGCTGGCGGTGAGGATGGTCACGAGGTCGCGTTTGAGGGCGGGACCGGCTTTGGGCAGCAGGTCGTAAATGAGCGGCGCGGTGCTGGTGGCGCTGAATTTCTTCAACAGGGCCACGGCGGCGGTGGTGAGTTCGGTGGGCTGGTTGCTGGTGAGCAGGCTTTTCATCACCGGTTCGACGGCAGCCCATTTCCGCGAGGAAAGCAGCGGCAGCACGGCGAGGCGTTGATCGAGCGGGGCTTTCGCGTCGGCGACGATGGCGTCGATCTTCGATTGCAGCGCGGCGATCTCTTGGGCGGCGGCTCCGTGGCCTTTGGGGAGCTTGGCGAGGCCTTGGAGCAAGGCGGGCTTCCACCAGAGGAGTTCGCCGGGTTGTTTTTGGAGAAGCGTGAGCAGCAACTTCACATCATCGGTCTCGGCATCGGCGAGAGAGCCTGCGGCGAAGGTTCGGACGGTGGTGCTGCGGTTTTCGGAGAAGGTGCTGAAGAAGGGATCGCCGAGCTGGCTGAGGATGCGGCCCATCTGCATGCTGGAGGCACTGGCGACCATCTTGGCCATCCAGGGATCGTCGGCGTGCTTCGTCAGGATGGCGGCAAGCTCCTTCACATCGGTGATCGTTGGCACTTTGAGGAAGAGGGCGCGTTCGGGGGGCTCGACGGATGCCGGGAAAGTAGTGATGGGCTTTAGCCCGTCAGAGCTGGCGGTGGCTTTCACGGGCTGAAGCCCATGAGTACTTTGGCCCTTCGGCACCACGCGCCAGATGCGGCCGTGGTTTTCGCCTTGGCGCATGTCGTGGGTTTTGACGAACTCCTCGGGGAAGAAGCGGGCGTGGTCGATCCAGCGGCGGTAGATGTCGCAGATGTAGATGGCACCGTCGGGGCCGGTGGTGAAGTTCACGGGGCGGCTCCATTCGTCGCTGCTGCGGAAGAACTCCGTGCGGTCGCCGACGCGGGTGGCTTTGAGGGATGCACCGTTGGGTTCGACTTTGTAGCGGGTGACGAGCTGGCCGGTGGGATCGGGGACGAAGACGTTGTTTTTGAGTTCGGGCATCAAGTGGCCGCGATAGACGCCGAGGCCGCTGCACGCGGTGTTCGTTCCAGCGTGGGCATCGGCGGTGGTGTGGGTGATTTGCAGCGGATAGACGCGGGTGTCAGCGCCGGGCGTGGCGATGTCTTCATGCACCTGCGTGATGCCAGCATGCGGATTCCGCAGCATGACCTCGTAGGGCATGACGGTGAACATGAGCGGGTTGCGGTTCGAGCAGTAGAAGTGATGGCCGTAGTCGTCGAACGCGCCGCCGTATTGGCCTTTGCCGCCGGTGGGCGTGATCTCGCCGGTCTTGGGGTTCCATTTGAAATTGGAGCCGGGGATGCCGACGACCTTCGTGGGCGCATCGGCGGGATAAATCTCGCGGGCATCGAGGCCGTTGTTGAAATGCACACAGCCATCCGGCCCCCAACGCGGGGCGCTGACCTGGAGCTGGCTGTGTTTCGGATTGAAGCCGCGGATGAGGGGCTTGATGAGGTCGGCTTTGTTGTCGCCGTCGGTGTCTTTGAGGAAGAGGATCTGGCTGCGAGTGGTGGCGATGAGGCCGCCGTCGTAGGGGAGCAGGCCCTGCACGTTGTCCATGTGGTCGGCAAAGGTCACGGCCTTGTCCATGCGGCCGTCGCCGTTCTCGTCGGTGAGGAGTTGGATGCGGGAGAGCCAGGGATCGCCGGCATTCGGCGGGCCGAGCGGGTAGTCGCGCATGTCGGCGACAAACATGCGACCTTTGTCGTCCCAAGTGGCCTCGACGGGATCGAGCACGAGGGGTTCGGCGGCGACGAGTTGCACTTCGTAATCGCCATCAAGCTGGATGCGCTTCATGCTTTCCTCGGGCGAAAGGGCTTCGCTTTGACCATCGCGCACCGCACCGATGTCGCTGCCACCGCTGGCCTGGATGGCGGACCATTTTTCTTGGAACTCGCCGAGCGGATACAACTCGTAGCGACGCACGATCATCTCCGCGCCTTCGGTCTGGAGGAGGATTTGGCCTTCGGCGGGTTTGCAATCGAAGGCCTCATTGA
>JAJTDU010000200.1 GCA_021298725.1 Verrucomicrobiaceae bacterium
GGGTTTCGAAGTTCTGCCCGTGGCTGTCCCACCAGGCCCGCGAGACGCGCACGAACGACACCCCTGCCTCCACCATGCGGCGCGCCATCAGTGCCTGCTGGCCGAAGAGCGAGGGGCCATACCAGTTGCGCACCCAGCGTGGTTCTTTCTCGATGTCGAAGAGCGGCTCACTGCTCATCAAGCCATGCACCCGAGCATAGGCGGAGGCGTGGCTACGCATTGTCTCGGTCTCGCGACCAGCGGAGAAGCGCGCACTGAGCAGGTCGCGCAAGCGGGCGCGATCCCGATGATCAAGGTCGTTGATGGCCTCCAGCCGCGTGAGGTTTGGCGGCATGGTGCTGTCGTCGAGGTTCATCGGCGCATAGCGGGCACCGAGGAAGGCGGGCGAGAGCTTGCCGCTGCCACGCCCTTCGGTTTGTGAGTAAAACGACACGTAGCCCGGCACGCGGCTGTCGGCTCGGCCCAGCTCCTTGGCGATGATGGAGCCGAGGTCTGGGTATTGCAGAGCGGCTTCATTCTTGCGGCCACGCAGCATCATCTCCGCACCCGTGCCATGCCCGCCATCGCGGGTGTTGAGCGAGCGGATGATGGAGGTGCGATGCATGCGCTTGGCCATCTTTGGCATCAACTCGGAGATGTGCACTCCGGGCACCGAGGTGGGGATAGAGTCATACGGACCTCCAGTGGGACGCCCTGGCTTGGGATCCCAAGTCTCCAGTTGGCTCGATCCACCGGCCAGCCAGAGCAGGATGACGCTGCGTCCAGTCTTGCGCAGCGCGTCATTGATGGAGGTCTCGTCCAGCGCGTGAATCGCTCCGCTGCTGCCGAGCAGAGAGCCGGAGCCGACCGCTAGCGCCTGGCTCAAGAAGGCCCTGCGGCTGATGTGGTGTGCGTTGGTGCCGCAGTAGTTGGATGGATTGCTCATGTCCGTTGGTGTTTGAAAAAGGATCAGTAGTTGAAGCGGAACTCCGCGCTCGAAAGCATCGCCCACACGATCTGCCGCAGCCCCGCCTGCGGGCGATCGCCGCGCGCGTCGAGATAGCTGGCCAGCAGCGAAACTTCCTCCTCACTCAGCTCGCGCTGCCAGACCGCTTTGCCTGCGAGACGAATGCGCTCCGCAACCTCGGGCAGCGCCTCCATTGCTTTCACCAAGCCGCTGCCGTCGAGCAACTGGCCTTGCACGTCGTTGCTGTTGCTGAGGAACAATGCCTCATCCACAGACACTTGGAAGTCCTCGCCCGGGCGCTCAAACCAGCGCTCATAGCCCGATGCACCGCGCTCGGTGTTGAGGATGCGCTGCTCGATCTCCTCGGACTTCGCCTTACTTGGCGCAAGATACGCCGGCTCCATCACCGCGAACCGCAGCGACATCGCCTGCTGCCTCGGAGTCAGCGGCCGCGGATGGGCGACTGCGAAAAGGTTGCGCGCCGGGCGCGTGTCGCTCTGCCAACGGCTGTCGCGCTGCCATGCCTTGCTGGTGACGATGCCGCGGATCAGACGCCGTAGGTCGTAGCCGTTGGCCGCCAAGTCGCGGGCCAGCCATTGCATCAGCTCCGGATGGCTCGGGGTGTTCTCGCCGTGCATTTGGTCGAGCGGCATCACCAGGCCACAGCCGAACAAGCGGTCCCACATGCGATTGACGATGGCCCGGGCAAACCAATGCTGTTGCTCTGTCGACAGTCCCGTCTCGATCAACCGTGCCCTGCGGCTGTATTGCGCGGGCGGTGGCGGTTTTTTATCCTTTTTTAACTGCTCCAGCAGCGCACGCTCGGCCTTCTTCTGCTCTTCGGTCGGCTCCATCGAAGCAGGGTCAGTCAAAGGCGCGCCGCCGAGGAAACTCAATGTCGCGGGCTTCTCTTTGCCCTTGCTGGTCTTGAAGCTGATCTGCCCGTATTCACGCTCACCGACGAAACCTCCGTTGTCGAAGGTGCGGTCAAAGAAGGACTTCATCCCGTAGTAGGTGTCCTGCGTCCAGTCCTTCACATACGGGTGATCGTGGCACTGGGCGCAACTGATGTTCACGCCGAAGAAGCGCACACTCACGTCATTGGCCATGCGGTCGGTGTCCATCACCCGCTGCCGCAAAAACTGATCCACACCGGGCCGTGACTCGGTGTCCATCTGTCCTGCGATGGCATCGCGGAACACCACGTCCCAGCCTTTCTTCTTCGTCACGGCGAGATCGAGATACTTTTGAAACTCCGTGCCCTGTCCGTCCATCAACAGCCAGTTCAATTCATTCGACAGATGGCGATCAAAAGCCTGACTTGCCATGAGCCGGTCCACATGGCGAGCCCATGCCTCCGGTGAGTCGCCCTCGGCCACGAACGCATCCAACTCACCCACAGTCGGCACGCGCCCGTGCAGGTCGAGCATCAGCCGCCGAAGCCGCGTCTCGAGCGGTGCCGTCAGAGTGGGCATCATGTCACGCTGCTTCAGTTTTTGATCAATGCAGCGATCGATCACCTCCGCCATCGGCAGGTTCGCCGCAGGCAGTGTGACCGGGTCCATCTTCTCCCACCAGGGCTTAGCCGCATCCGCCGCTGAAGCCATCGTCCCACAAACCATCGCCAGCGACAGCACCCACACCCTGCGCGTAGATGACTTTCTATTGGTGAGGTGAAATGAAGGGGAGGGGTATCTCATGGTTTGAGTCACCAACTACCTACTTGAGCGCGACGCTTTATCTTGCGCGGATGCGAGCAGGCAGACGAGACACAAGCTGATGGATGCGGTGCGAAGGAGCCTCGGCGGTGAGGGGGGGGCTAGCGCCCCCGGCTACAACCTCATCAGTGTCGGCGGGGATTCTCGTCGATTAATCTGTCCATGCCATGCAGTCGCTGTTTCCAGCAGCCAAGCCCTGACTCTTTTGAGTCGCGCGGCAAGTCAGGCGATGTGGCGGCGTAGGTTTGGGAGCAACTCAACGCCACGCGCATGAATCCCACGACTGCATCCATCACTCAGGCCTTCAGTCCCGCTCGCGGAGATTTGCTGCGCGTTGGCTCCACCCGACGCGGTTTTCTCCAGACCGGACTCGCTGGCTTGGCGGGCGTTTCGATGCCTTCTCTGCTCCAAACGCAAGCGCTGGCAGCCGCTGCTGGACAATCGAAGAGCAAGACGAACGTGATTCTCTTCTGGCTCTCCGGCGGCCCGAGCCACATCGACATGTGGGACCCGAAACCGGATGCGCCGAGCGAGATTCGCGGGCCCTTCGGCCACATCTCGACGAAAGTGCCCGGCATTCATGTCTGCGAGCACTTGCCGCTCACGGCGAAGATCATGGACAAGCTCACGCTGATCCGCTCGGTCGATTGCAGCGCCAGCAATCACACGCCGATCACCATGCAGGCCTGCAATCCTCTCGCCAAACGCACGAACGATGGACGTGATGGCGGCGGCTGGCCGTCGATGGGCTCCATCGCGGCGAAGTTTCGTGGTGCCAACGCGCCTGGCATTCCCGGCTACGTCGCGCTGGCAGATTCGCTACCTGCCGACATCTGGGGTGCAGGCCACATGGGTGGCGACTTTGAGCCGGTCAGCGGCAAGGATTTGTCCGGACGTCTCAAACTCTCCGAAGGCCTCACGGTTGATCGACTCGGCAATCGCCGGGATTTGCTGGCACAAATGGACGACTGGAAGCGCAGCGTCGATGGCAATGCTCAAATCGCCGCCGCAGATCGCTACACACAGCAGGCCTATGAGGTGCTCATGACCGGCAACGCGCAACGCGCCTTCAATCTCGATGCCGAAACGCCTGCGATGCGCGACCGCTACGGACGCGACAGCATTGGCGAAAAGGCGCTGCTGGCACGTCGTCTCGTCGAAGCCGGCTCCACCTTTGTCACCGTGAGCGGCGCGTGGGGTTATTTTGATCATCATGGCGATGAGGTGAAGTGGGGCGGTATCAAGAAGGGCCTGACGCCGCTGCTGCCCAGCGTGGATCGCACACTGCACGCCATCGTCACCGATCTCAAAGATCGCGGCCTGCTCGACAGCACGCTCATCTTCATGATGGGCGAGTTTGGCCGCAGCCCGACCATCAACAAAAACGCCGGACGTGATCACTGGCCGCGCGTGATGTCCATGGTCGTTGCCGGTGGCGGCATGAAACACGGCCAGGTCATTGGCAGCACTGACAGGCAAGGTGGCGACATCGACAGCCGCCGCGTCGCCCCCGGCGATCTCGCCGCGACGGTGTTTCATCATCTCGGCATCGAGCAGAACACCAACTGGATCGATCCGCAGGGCCGCCCTCGACCAATCGTCGCTGATGAAGGCAAGGTGATCAGCGAGCTGGTTGCCTGAAGGTCGCCGCGCCACTCCAGCCGGCTCACCATGCGACGGCCCTTGGCCGCATCGAGCGATGGACTCGGAAACGGCTCGTCCCCACCAACTGCGCCAACTTACATGCCCAATTTTTGGAGATCACTTCGCTTCCGTCTTCGCCTCACGTTCCACTTTGCGATACAGGAAGGCATCGCTGGTGAGCAGCGAAGTAATCAGCGCCTTCATGCTGCCGCCGTTGTCGCGGTAGGCGGCGTGGGCGGCTTGGAGGATGGGGGCGTCGTTGAGGGTTTCGTTGCGGCCCATCCAGAAGCGGAAGGCGTGGCGGACGAAGACTTGTTCGACGCGTTGGCTGTTGGCGAGTTTGGTGATCATCTCGAGTGCGTTGGCGACGGGGCCGTCGAGTTTGGGATCGCCGCTGTCGATGATCTCGCCGGTGGTGATCACGGGCTTGCCCAGCTCGGTGGTGCGGAAGAGGCCGGCGTGGTTATACATCTCAAAGGGCAGTCCGAGCGGGTCCATCTTTTGGTGGCAGGTCCAGCAGTATTCGGCCTTCGTCACACGCATGCGCTCGCGGAGGGTGTTCTCGGGCTCGGCCGGGAGTTGGGCATCGACGGTGATCGGCACATCAGGAATGCCGCCGCCGAGCAAGCGTTCGCGGATCCAGATGCCGCGATGGATGGCGTGGTTGTCCATGGCATCGGATTGCGAGACTAGCCAAGCTGGATGCGTCAAAATGCCGAGGCGCTGGCCTTCTGGAGCGGTGGCGAGGATGCGCTCGGGCTTCAAGG
>JAJTDU010000201.1 GCA_021298725.1 Verrucomicrobiaceae bacterium
CAGCGCCTCCTTTTCGACCTCATCGAAGAACACCTCGCCGCCGCAAGTGCGTGACATGACATGATAGCAGTAGGACTCCAGCGGCCCCTTGCCCAGAATGCGCCGCCTGCCACCCGACCACGAACGCGCGCCAGGATAGAGGCCGGTCTTGGCGTTCACACCGACGAGCTGTTCTTCGAGCGGAAGCAGTTGAGGTTCAGAGGATTGGGCAGAATTCATGACGACGGAAAGTGGTGAAAAACGCAGCGGTAGCAACAACTAAATGCCTGGCATTATTTTCCTGGCATTATTTTCGCATGACGACGGAAAGTGATGAAAAATGCAACAGTGGCAACAACTAAATGCCTGGCATTATTTTGGCATTATTTTAGATGGCATTTAATTGCTCAGAGGGATGCCGCTCGTTTTATTAGCTGATTGTGCCGTGAAAGAAAGCCGTGCCACAATTACCCCATTCCACGCCTCGGTTACAGGACCGGCACTTGCCAAGAGCTGCCATCACCCATCCATGCGCCGGACTTCCAGCTCGACTTGGAGGCCAGAGGTGGCTCCGTGGGGGCCGTCGAAGTGGCCGGTGATGGGGGCTGCGTCGTGGTAGTCACGGCCCGTGGCGATTTTGATGTGGCGTTCGTCGGCGACGACGTTGTTGGTGGGGTCGAGGCCGAACCAGCCTTTGCCGGGGATGTGAACCTCACACCAGGCGTGGGAGGCTTGGGCGCCACGCAGTTGGGACTGCGGACCGTTGTAGAGATAGCCGCTCACATAACGGGCCGGGATGCCGAGGGAGCGGCAGATGCCGATCATGAGATGCGCGAAGTCCTGGCAGACGCCGCGTTTTGTGGCCAGAACTTCGTTCATGTGGGTGGAGACGTTGGTGCTGTTCGGCGCGTAGGTCCACTCTCGGAAAATGTGGTGCATCACGGCTTCGGCGACCTCGAAGACATGGTCGCTCCCGTCACGGATGTCGATGCCTAGCCGCCAGACCTCGGGACTGACGTCCACATATTTGCTGCCGCCGAGGAAGGGCTGCAGCATGTCGTCGAGGTCGGTTTTGAGTGTTTCAAAGCGGACGCCGAGCGGTTTGCCATCCTGGTAGGGGCTGGTGGTGTTGATGGTCGATTGTGACTCGATGGTGAGGCTGGTATGCGCTTCTGGCACTTCGAAGAAGTGCACGTAGTTGAACCAGTTGTCCCGAAAGTGCTGAAGCCGCGCGGGCGGATGAATTTTCAGGAGGAAAAACTCCAGGCGCGATTTGTCATCGGTGGCGGGGCGGAGGCGCAGCTCGTTGTAGCTGTCACGCACGGGGGCACGGTAGAGGTATCGCGTGCGGTGGAAGACTCGGAAGCGCATGGGGGGCGGCGGTGGTCGGATGGATCACTGCTGCTGCTGGATTTGCATGTTGTCGTCCACCGCCTTGTGCCAGGCGCCTACGGAGAGCGCCGGGGAGGAGGTGTCCTCGATCTCCGCCGTGATGTCTGCGTAGTTCACAAAAGTCTGGAAGAACGAGGCACCGATGTCATTGAGTTTGGACTGCAGTTGGTCGATGAACTCATGCAGCCCTTCTTTGAGCACTTCCTCCATCGTGATGTAGGCGATGTCGGCGCGTAGGCGGCCCAGCAGGCGGACGGGTGCCTTCATGTCCTCAAGACGACCGCTGCCGCAGAGGGAGATGAGGGCGGTGTGCATGGCCTCAATGCACCAAGCGAAGGAACGGGGGAAGGTGTCGTTGAGCAGGAGGTACTCGACGATGTCCGCGGGGTTGAGCTTGTTGCTGCTGTAGGCCTGGAAGGCATGCCAAGCGGAGCTGGAGCGGAGCAGAGCGGCCCAGCGGAGCGGACGCGCCAGCGGATTGGGCGGCATGTCGAAGGAAATGGCGGAGCAGGTGTCGATGAGGCGCGTGGTTTTGTCCGCGCGTTCCAGACAGAGGCCGAGGCGCAGGAAATGCCAGCTCTCATCACGCGGCGTGGTGGAGGAGGCGATCCCCTGGAACTGATACGAGGCGACGAGCACTCTTTCATAGAACGAAGCACGCTGGCTTTGATGCAACGCGGCGGCTTCGGGAGACTCCAGGAAGAGGCGCAGGCCGTTGATGCACTCCCACAGCTCATCGGAGATCTGATCGCGCACGGTGCGAGCGTTTTCACGTGCGGCGCGGACGCAGTTGAGGATTGAGTTGGGGTTGTCGGCGCGGAGTGCGAGGAAGTCGGCCACCAACTCACCTTCGATGGTGGGGTAGGTTTTGGCGTAGCGCTCCTCGTCGCCCGTGGTCATCAGAATCGGGCCCCAGAACTGCGATTCGTCTGCGGCTTCCTCACCAGCGTCCAGCAAGAGATCCTGGGTGGAGAGCAGCAGGCGGGAGAGGTTTTCGGCGCGCTCCATGTAGCGTGCCATCCAATAAATGCTGTCGGCGACGCGGCTTAACATGAAAGGAGGGCGGTGATGGTTGAGGGGGCGTGCAAATGACGAAATAATGACGAAGCTCGAATGTTGAATCGAGGGCTTCGGGAGTCAGGGGACTTGCAAGAGGTCATTCGAGCTTCGGGTTTCATTCGTCATTCTGGTTTCGTCATTCCCTGCTTCGCAGGGTCATTCCTGGTCGTCCCACAGCACCCAGGTGTCTTTGCTACCACCGCCCTGGCTGGAATTGACGACGAGGGAGCCTTTTTTGAGTGCGACACGGGTCAGGCCGCCGGGGACGACGTGAATGCGGTCGCCATAGAGCACATAGGGCCGCAGGTCGATGTGGCGGCCTTCAAAGTGATCTCCCTGGAACACGGGATGGCGGGAGAGCTGAAGCACGGGCTGGGCGATGTAGTTGCGTGGATTGGCACGGATGCGCTCGGCGAATTTTTCCTGCTCCTCTTTGGTGGAATGTGGCCCCATGAGCATGCCGTAACCGCCAGACTCGTTCACGGCTTTCACGACGAGATTCGGCAGGTTGGCGAGGATGTACTCGCACTCCTTGGGATCGACACCGAGGTAGGTGGGCACGTTGGGCAGGATGGGGTCTTGATCGAGGTAGTATTTGATCATCTTCGGCACCAAGGCATAGACGGCCTTGTCGTCCGCCACGCCGGTGCCGATGGAGTTTGCCAGCGCCACATGGCCGCTCTGGTAGGCTTTCACGAGGCCGGGGACGCCGAGCAGCGAGTCTTTGCGGAACACGAGCGGATCGAGGAAGTCGTCGTCAATGCGGCGGTAGATGACATGCACCTGCTTGAGGCCTTTGGTGGTGCGCATGAAGATGCGGTCGTTCTTCAGCACCAAATCGCGTCCTTCGACGATGGGCACGCCCATTTGTTTCGCCAAATAGCAGTGCTCAAAGTAGGCGCTGTTGAAGACGCCGGGCGTGAGCACGACGATGTTCGGGTCGATGACGCTCGGTGGGGCGAGGTGGGCCAAAGTTTCGCGCAGCATCGAGCCGTAGGCGTCCACCGGGCGCACCGGCAGGCTTTGCAGCAGGCCGGGGAAGGTACGCTTCATCGCATTGCGGTTCTCCAGCATGTAGGAGGCACCGGAGGGGCAGCGTGCGTTGTCCTCCAGCACATAGTAATCGCCCTTGCCATCCCGCACGAGGTCGGTGCCGCAGATGTGGATGTAGATGCCATGCGGGACTTTGACGCCCATGAACTCCGGGCGGAAGTGCGAAGCGGACTCGACGAGTTCACGCGGTACGATGCCGTCGTTGATGATTTTCTGGCCGTGATAGACGTCGTCCAAAAACATGTTCAGCGCCGTGATGCGCTGGATTAGACCGGACTCGACGCGCTCCCATTCCTTGTGGGGAATGATGCGCGGCATCAGATCGAAGGGAAAGATGCGCTCCGTTCCTTGGTCATCTCCATAAACCGTGAAGGTCACCCCCTGCCGGAGGAAGACGGCGTCGGCGGTGCGCTGACGCGCGGCATATTCCGGAGGTGTCAGCGTGCCGATGCTGCCCATGATGCCGGCGTAATGCTCTCGGGCGGCATCCGGGGTGGAAAACATCTCATCAAAAAAGCTACCTGGTTGGTAGTCGTTAAACAGGGACGACATGGCGATGTGTAATAGCAGGGCTTGTGCCAGAGTTTGGACGGCATTGCAATCTGCTTCCAATTCACGCCGGTCCTGGCTGGATTGAGGGCTTGATTCACCGAGCTGCTTTCGCCTAGGCTGTGCCCGAATGAAAAAAATCCTCCCTGTCGCCTTTTTCGCCACCGCCATCTTCTCTCTAGCACAAACGCCTGAGTTTAAAGAACAGTTGATCGACGGCGAGGTCGGCATCGGCTACGGCCTTGCGGTGGCGGATGTGAACGGCGACCGGCAGACGGATATCCTACTGGCTGACAGCAACGCGATCGTCTGGTATGAAAATCCGACATGGAAGAAGCACATCATCACGGACAAACTGACCGAAAAGGACCACGTCTGCCTCGCCGCGCGTGACATCAATGGCGATGGAAAATGCGAGATCGCCGTGGGCGCGGAATGGAACCCTGGAGACACCACCGGCAGCGGCGCGGTGTTTTATTTGATCCCACCAGCCGACCGCACGCAGAAGTGGGAGCCGGTGAAACTCACGCATGAGCCGACGACCCACCGCATGAAGTGGGTGCGCAACCGCGCCGGCCGTCATGACCTCGTGGTGGTGCCACTGCATGGCCGGGGCAATGACAAGAACGGCGAAGGAGCCGGTGTGCGCATATTGGCCTACCACATGCCGGATGATCCGCACAAAGAATGGAACACCACGCTGGTGCAGGGCACGATGCACAAGACGCACAACCTCGACATCATCCCCGCGCCCGGCACCCAGGCGGAGAGCCTGCTGATCTGTGGACGTGAAGGCGTCGTGCGCCTCGACCAAACTGACAACGGCTGGAAAGAGCAGTGGATCGCGCAGCATCCGAAGGACTCCACCGAGCTGCTAGGCGCGGGTGAAGTGCGCTATGGAGCCTTCTCCGGCGGCCAACCTTATGTGGCAACGATCGAGCCGATGCACGGTCACCAGCTGGTGATTTACACCCCACCCTCCGACGGTACGAAAAACGGCCCTTGGCAGCGCCGGGTGCTTACGAACGATCTCGTCGATG
>JAJTDU010000202.1 GCA_021298725.1 Verrucomicrobiaceae bacterium
CTTGGATTTGATGTCGGGATGCGCTCCGCCGCCACGCAGCGTGGGCAGACCACCGCCGATCATGCCGCCCATGACTTCGATGAGGAGCGAGAGGCCGTAGCCTTTGTGAGCGCCAAAAGGCAGCAACCAAGCCGCTTCGTTCGCGTCTGTGGTCGGTTTGCCAGCGGCATCCACGGCAGCGCCGGGAGGGAGCGGTTTTCCTTCACGTTTGAGCTGCTGCACGCGGCCCATGGCGACGGTGGAGGTGGCCCAGTCGATCACGATAGGGAATCCGCAGGCGTCCTGCGTCGGCAGGCCCCAGGAATGCGGATTGGTGCCGAGCACGGGGAATTTTCCGCCGAAGGGCACCACCTCGCCGAGGGTGGAAGTGCAGTTCGTGTAGGCGATGTAGCCTTTCTTGGCCGCGTCCATGACGTAGCCGCCACCCCAGAGGTAGTGGAAGGCGTTGTCCACGCTGACCTGGCCGATGCCGTATTTGTCCGCCATCTCCATGCAGCGCTCCATGGCGCTGAAGGCCACGCTTTGGCCGAGCTTCAATTTGCCGTCCCAAGCTTCGCTCGCAGCGAAGGGTTTCTTGATCACTTCGATCTCCGCGCCGGGCTTGCAGCCGCCGGTGGCGCTGCCGAAGAGGTGGTCCAGATGCAGCGCCTTGATGGCGTTGTGGGTGCGGATGCCATGAGCGGATGCCGTCTCGCAAAACCGTGCACCGTCAGCGGCCTCCGCCTGCGTGTAGCCGCGATGTTGATAGGCGGCGCGGACGAGTGCGTTGTGTGCTTCAGTGGGGACAATGTGGTAGGTGGTTGGCATGGCTCGCGGATGATGACGAGACACACGCGGCGTGCAAGGCGCTGATTGCGCTTCATCTCACCCACCAATGCCCTCGTAGCTCCTAGGCAGCGCTTGAGCCACGGCCAGCCGCGCACATCAATCACACGCTTCCCAGCCGCGCAGCCACCGCTAGCAGAGCCAAAAGCTAGCAGAGCCAAAACGCTGACGCCGTCCCGAATCCGACCGTCACGCGCCATCTGAATCGCCTCAACGACTGGCAAACGCAGCAGTTCCAACTCCTCCGTGTCCTCTGGCTGCGCCTGCGCATACGTGAGACCCGTGGCGATGAAGATGTCGCAGGTCTCGTTGCTGGTGGAATTGGAAAGCTGAATACCGGAGAGCAGTGGCTCGATTCTGTCCGCCACGATGCCGGTTTCCTCCAGTAGTTCACGACGTGCGGCATCCTCGGTCGATTCACCCGCCGGACAGCCGCCCTCAGGGATTTCCCACTCGTAGCGCTGGTGGCAGTAACGCCATTGGCCGACAAGCCAAGTAAAGCCCTCGTCATCCAAGGGAATCACGCCGACGGCAGTATTCTTGTATTCGACGACGCCGTAAATGCCGGGTCCGCCCGTTGGTTTGATGACCTGGTCTTCGCGCACGCGAATCCACGGATTCGCATAAGTCTCACGCGTGGAGACGGTCTTCCAAGGATTGGGATGTTGGGGAAGTTCAGTGTTCAAAGTTCAAGGTTCGGTGGAGAGCCGCAGGCCCTCGGTTTCGATTCTGACCTGCTTGATCGCTTTGAGCACCGGCCCGATCGTCGGGTGAGCCTGGTAAGGGCCGAGATAGCCATACATCTGCATGCCTTTGAGCATCCCTTCTGGCACCGTTTTGCCGGGAATGCGCACAACGCTGACCTTTGCGTCCGGCCCCAGAGCGGTCATTTCAAGAGCGAAGTCGATCTCGCCAACGAGGTAACGCTTCGTGTCCTCCCAGAACTTCGCCGTGTTCATGGGTAGGCTGGCATCGGTAACGATGAGGCGATTGGCGGCATCGAGTGACTTCACACGCAGCATGTCCTTGTAGGTGCCGTTGCCGCCATCCGGTGCCAGCAGCAGGAGGGCGTTCAACTCAGCCACCGTGAGCGTCAAATCAGCTGTCTGGCCCTCGTTCGCGGCCTTGGCAAAGTCGGCAAGCCTTTGCTCCAGTCCGGGCTGCGGAGAGATCGCGGGCATCGTCACCGGCATTGGCTGCGTGAGGAGGCCGATTTCCTTGTCCATCGTCACCAGCGAATACCAGGACCACCAAACGATGAAAGCGACCACCGCCACCACCGCCGTCATGATGATGCAGCCGTAGCCGGAATGAAACTCGCCTGTCGGGGTCTTTTCGATCTTTGCCATGGGTTTAGTTCAAGGTTCGGAGTTCAAAGTTCAAGATTCAAAGTTTGAAGTTCAAAGTTTTATTGCGGCGTTCAAGGTTACGGGAGCGCGTCGCGCCTAACTCCTACCACCTCACTCATCTAGTCCCCCCACCTTCCTGCGCCCCTTCACAATCGATAACGACCATGCAGGGCGTGTCGGCTTCAACGTCGAGCCTGCGCACGAGCAAACGGGAGAGGTAGGCTCTGCCCCAGTCTGTCTCGCGGTCCAGGAAGCGGCCAAGCGGCGTGTCTCTCTCCACGCAGGCCACGAAGCGGGGTTCGCCCGTGGCTGAGGCCTGAATATCAAAGGTGAGGTATTTGGAGCGCAACGCAGCAGGAATGTCCAGGCCGTGGCTGGGGCGCAGGCCGAGGTGAAGCCAGGCGGCTTCCTCACCTGGTTGTTTGAGAAACGCGACCAGCTTAGCCTCATGCGTTTCATGAAACAGAGGCCAGTGGATGCGGCGCTTGCCATCTGCACCGGATTCGAGGCGGATGAGAGCACCGTTGGCACAACGAGTAGTCACCACCTTGAAAATCGGCACGGGTTGACCAGTTGGGAGCACCAACGGCAGGCCGGGAATGCGCGCCAAGAGACGCAATTCGATTTTTTCCTCTGCCCCCGCTCCAAACAGGGCCTCGATCTCTGCTCCGTGCTTTTCCGCCTCGTGAATACAATCAGCGCGGCGTTCCGCAGTGTCTGCGGCGACGAGTTCCGAGACCAATGCCTTCACATCGGCAGCAATCGCCGCCTCATCAGGCGGAGGAAATGTAGCCGCCCGTGATTCCGTCTGGGTCACGCTCTGTGCCGGGCGGATTTCAGGAACAACCGTCGGTTCGGTGACAGGTGCGGCATCCATCAAATCTGACGCAGAGCTTTGCTCCCACCAAAACCAAGCTGACACGGCACAGACGATCATGAACACCAGCAGGATAAACGCCCCTTTCCAGGAGGAACCGCCAGAGTAGGACGGCATGGTGAACTCAGCCACCGGAGGCAGTTCCCCGACCGGCATGAGTGCCTGCGAGGGCTGCAAAAAGGTACGCGCAAGAGGAGCGGCTTGAGGTTGGCCGGTGACGGCGTCCGCCACCGGCCACCGTGTAACCCCAGGCGCGGCGGCTGGCGTGGTTGGTTGAGACGCCGGGGCCATATCTCCGCCCTGCCACGGCTGCATCTGCGCCACGCGCCGCCGCACCTGCTGCACGCCCACCACCCGCGCCTGCGTGCCGAATTCTGTCCGCGGAGCAGAATGTGCGCAATGCGGGCACCGTGTCACACCCGCCATGCTCTGCTGCATGGTCAGAAACGCCTGCCCGCAGGCAGGGCAGATCAGGCTGGCGGTGGTAGAGGGATGATTCATAAAAAAATCTAGCGCATGCGCCAACAAACCGCGAACCGGTTGTGCGAAGATCACGACGCTGTAGATTTCTCCCCGCATGAGCCGCCTGCCCGATGATTTAAAGCCCGTCCCCCGCCATATCGCCATGATCATGGACGGCAACGGTCGCTGGGCAAAGGAGCGCGGCCTGCCACGCACCGAGGGCCACCGGATGGGCTCGGAGACCGTCCGCCGCGTGGTGGAGTGCTGCGGGGAGATCGGCGTGGAATTCCTCACGCTCTACGCCTTCTCCTCGGAAAACTGGAAGCGCCCGAAGCGCGAGGTCGAGGCGCTGATGAAACTGCTGGAGATTTTTCTGCGTGGCGAACTGCCGCTGATGATGAAGCAAAACGTGCGCCTCCAGGCCATCGGTCGCCTGCATGACCTGCCGGAGTCCTGCCAGAAAGAATTGCACCGCTGCATCGAGACCACCGCTCAAAACACCGGTCTCACACTCATTCTGGCCCTGAGCTACGGCGGGCGAGAGGAAATCATCGACGGGGTGAAAAGTCTGCTTCAGAGCATCGAAAGTGGCCACCTCGACAAGGCGATGATCGACACCGAGGTCTTCAGCAAGCATCTCTACACCCGCTATTACCCCGATCCCGACCTCATGATCCGCACCAGCGGCGAGATGCGTCTCTCAAATTTCCTGCTCTGGCAGCTCAGCTACACGGAGTTCTACGTCACTGAGAAATTCTGGCCGGATTTTTCCAAAGAAGACCTGAAAACCGCTATCCGCGCCTTCCATCAGCGCCACCGACGCTTCGGCGCTGTGTGACGAAAGTTTGACCTCGTCATTAATTGCGACGATAACGCGGCCCTAACCCAACGCACGCCCGACCTCCAATGCCAGATATCCCGGACACCCACCTCATCATCGTGGATCCAGACGCCGACTTTCTCTCCTGGGCTGCTGCGCATTTGAAGGCACCAGGCGTCAGCATCAGCACTTACGAGCGTGGAGAAGACGCTCTTGCATCGTATCAAAAAAAACGTGCTGACCTGTTGCTCACCGAAGTTCGTTTGAATGGCTCCACAGGCATCGAACTGCTCAAGCGCCTGCGCCAGACCGACCCGCAGTCGATGGTGATTCTGTTCAGTGGCAGCGCCACGACCAGCCACGTCATTGAGGCCATGCGCCTGGGCGCTTACGATGTGCTGGGCAAGGAACGCCTGCCCTACGAGTTGCGCACTGTGGTAGAGAGTGCGCTAAGTTCCATCGAAGCGCGCCGCGTCACTCGCGCCCAAACGGCGGAAGTCCCGACGGAGTCGATCCAGGAGACCATCATCGGCCGCTCTCCGCCGATGCAGGAGGTCTTCAAGCTCATCGGTCGCGTATCACGCTCCGACGCTCCGGTCATGATCACGGGTGAAAGCGGCTGTGGCAAAGAACTCGTTGCTGGCGCCATCCACAAGTTCAGCACGCGTGCGCTCAAAGAGTTTGCGGCCATCAACATCACCGCCATCCCGGACAACCTGATCGAAAGCGAGATCTTCGGGCATGAAAAAGGCTCCTTCACCGGCGCGGTGAACCAGCGTGTCGGTCGCTTTGAGCAGTGCGACGGCGGCACCCTCTTCCTAGATGAAATCGGCGACATGCCGCTCGCCGTGCAGAGCAAGTTGCTCCGAGTGCTTCAGGAAGGCCAGTATTCCCGAGTCGGGAGCAATCAAACGCTGAAAACTGACGTGCGAGTGCTCGCCGCCACCAATAAAAACCTCGAAGAAGAAGTCTCCAAGGGCACGTTCCGCGAGGATTTGTTCTACCGCCTCAATGTCGTGCGCATCCACATCCCGCCGCTCCGTGAGCGCCGCGAGGACGTACGTCTGCTCGCCGAATTTTTCCTCCATCGTCTCTCCACCCGCCGCCGCGGCCCGCAGATGCGCTTTACCGACGACGCACTCGACATGCTCGACGCTTACGACTGGCCCGGCAATGTGCGCGAACTGGAAAACACCATCCAGCGCGCCTGCGCCCTCTGCAATTCCGACGTGCTCCTGCCCTCCGACATTCCGCTCGGCAGCAAAGGAGCCCGCCACATGGATCCCTCGAGCACCGTCACCCGCATGCGTGATGCCTTGAGCATGCTCGTCAACGTGGCCGAAAAAACGCCAGACATCGAACTGCTGCCCTGGGTGGAGCGTGAGCTTTCACGCCTCGCTTACCGCCACTTTGAGGAAGATGCGGAACGCACCGCCAAATTCCTCGGCGTGAACGGCACCGTCCTCGAAGGGCACCTCAGTGCCCCTGCCGTAAAGAAAGCGGCTTTCGAGAGCCAAGTCATCGCTCCTGTCTTGAAGAAGGCCAAGAAAGCCAGTTGAGCGCCCGCATGACCCGCTTGCAGTTGATGGCCCAGCTCTGCCGGATTCCGACCACGTCTTTGCAACTCAAGCGCTAGACCAACACGAAACATCACGTTAAAACCGCCCCTTCTATGATC
>JAJTDU010000203.1 GCA_021298725.1 Verrucomicrobiaceae bacterium
GGATCATTCCTGCGTTTGTGCAAAAGTAGACACTGGCAATCGAAGCCGTTTAATGAAGACGCAAATACTCGCCTTCCTCCCCACCTCGCTGCTGCTCACGCCGATGACTCCAAGGCAATCCGCAGGAATCTCCCATGCCCGTCGCGCCGGACAACCACGACGCCCACGACAACGCCGAGCGTATCCGCGAGCGGCTGCCGAGGCGCTTGCAGGAGTTGCGGGAACGGTGCGGACTGAGCAAGTATGGGCTGGCTCGTGAGAGCGGACTGAGTCGGGAATACGTTGGCAAAATCGAACGCGGAGTCGCCAATCCCACGCTGCCTGTCACGGCGCAGATCAGCCACGGACTCGGCATGACTTTGACGCCGAAGAATAGGTGCGAGAGGAATGAGTGGAGTTATTCTCCATGCCCATTCCTTGGTCTCCAAAACCGTCTCAACCATGAAGCATCTCATCCTCTCCCTGCTCCTGCTCGCCAGCATCGCCCACAGCCATGAACCTGCGGCACCCGCAGCCAAAGGCGCCGGACTCCAAGTGCTGGTCTATTCCAACACTGGTTACTATCGCCATCCCGAAACGCCGAAGATCAATCGCTGGCTCGTGTTGCTCGGACACGAGAATGGCTTCGAGGTGGACGTGACGGAGCATTGGAAAGACCTGCGCGCCGAGGAACTGAGCCGCTACGACGTGCTCGTGCTCAACAACGCCAACGAACTCGACAAGGTGCTGCCCGAGGAGCAGCGCAAGTCGGTGGAGGAATGGTTCACCAAGGGCGGCAAAGGCATCGTCGGCCTGCACGCCGCGCTGGTGCATCAGACGAAGTGGCCGTGGCTGAATGCGCTCGGCGGGTGCGACTTCAATAGCGACTCCGACTTCAGCAAAGCCAAGGTCACCGTCGATCCCACCGCGAAAGATCATCCCTCCGTCAAAGGCCAACCCGCCGAGTTTTGGATCGAAGCCGATTGGACGAACCACGACCGCGCCGTCACCGGCCAGCCCGGTTTCAACGTCCTCATGCGCGTGGACGAGACCACTTACACGCCGGTGCGTGAGTATTTCCAAACTCGCAACGGCAAGCCCATGGGCGCGGACCATCCCATCGCCTGGACGCACGAACCCGCGACCGGCGGCCGCTTCTTCTACACCGAGTTCGGCCACGACCTGCGCTCGCTCAGCACACCGTTCGCACGGCAGCACATCCTCGAAGGTATCAAGTGGGCCGCGAAGATGACGGTGACCCCTGAGAATCAAAAGTAAGCCATGAAATGTAACAAAATGTCCTGGGCGGAGTTTCTGCCTGATCAGGCAATCCGCAGTTCACGCAATCTCCGCGCTTTGCCGTCGGCACAAAGCATGAAATCCCTCTTCGCCTACATTCTCTTCCTCGCACTGACGCCTCTACTGCAAGGCCAGACGACCGTCAGCCTCGGCACCGGCAAAATCACTGGCTCGGTCACGGGGTTGACTTCGGCGAATCCGAATGTCTCCGGTCTCAGTGCGGGCATCAGCTTTGATCTCACGATCACGGCCACGAGCGTCACCACGCCCGTGCTGACGATTGCGCATCATAACGACGGCATCGGCGTTGCTGGCGGTGCCAACAATCTGGAAATGGACAACCTCAACAATCTCATCGCCGAGGATGATCAGTCGCTCGTTTTCACCCTGAGCAATGTCACCGGCCTCGCCGTCGGGCAGTCGCTGCGGATTTCCGGCATCGGCACCCGCTCCATCGGCACCACGACCAAGCAATACGCGATCTTCGACGGCACCACCGCCACCAGCAGCGGTTCATTCAATACCTCGCCCTTTGCGATCTCCGTGCCCAATCTCGCCAGCGTGAAGATCACAGCGACGGGGCCCACCACCGCGCCCGCCTTGGATTCGCGTTTCATTGTCAATCAACTGCTCCTCACCATCACGGGCGGCGGAGGCGCTGGAGGCAGTGTCAATGCGGCGGCGAAGATAACGAATGCTGGCCTTGATGGCAGCAACCACCCGTTCTTCACCTTCGATAGCGTCGCGGGGGAAAGCTACGAGATCCAGTGCTCCACCGATCTGCTTTCGTGGACGCCGATGGCCACTCTCTCCGGCACCGGCGGCTCCGTCACCTACACGGACGAGTTCACCCAGGCCCCGAGCGTGCCGAGGCAATTTCACCGCGCCAAGACGGTGCTCACGCCGAATGGAAACCTCGCCAACACCACCCTCAGCATCACGCAAACGTGGTCACAGCAGCCGAGCGGCTACGCTCGCACCGCCGTCGTCCAGGTCCCCGCAGGCGCAGGGCCGCACCCCGTCGTCATCCTGCTTCATGGCAATGGCGGGACGGGCGCTGGCACCATCGGTGCGCTCAATCCGCATGTCAGCACCGCCATCCGCGTGGCACCGGATGGCTACCTCACCAGTTGGAATGTCGATGGCGAGGCCTCCCAAGCACTTGATGTCGCCTTCATCCGCGATCTCATCGCGCTGCTGAAGACCTATGACAACGTGGATGCGGGCAAAATCTCCATCTTCGGCAACTCCAACGGCTCCGGCATGGTCAATCGCCTGCTCATTGAACTCGATGGTGCCGCTTTTCAAAATGCAGGCTGCCAGGTCTCCCAAATGCTCGCGAAGATGTATCACGACAGCGCCTTTTGGTTCAATGCCACCGGCAGCAATGCCTACGACCAGACCATCGCGCCGGCCAAACGCCGCCGCATCATCAGCCTCAACGGCACGGCAGATCCCCTGATCCCCTACACCGGCGGAACGAGCGTCATCGGCACCTTCATCTCCGCCCAGGAGAGTATTTATCGCTTCGCTCAGGCGATGGGTGAAACCGGCCCGCAACTGGCCGATGCCGCCGGCATCGCTGGGACCGGCACGAACGGCTACTCGACCCCCTTCGTGAAATACACCTATCGCAGCGGCCAGCTCGTCCACTACAAACTCATCGGCGGCAATCACGGCCTTCAAGTCAGCGGCAGCTTCGTCTATGCCGATGAAGCCAAGCAACTCGTCGCAGCCTTCCTTTTGCAGTAGCACTGCCATGGCCTGCGGTAGGTTTAGCGTGTGGCCGACGTTAAGATGCGTTCCGCACTACGGTTGCCTTTCCCCATGCTGAAAATCACCTCCTCCCACCTGCTCATTCTCTTTTTAGAGCATTTTAAATAATAATGTGGAATAGATCTGCGAGAGGTGTACAAGCAAGCATGGCCGCACTCTCTCTTGATCTCCGTCAACGCATCATCAGCACCTGCGACCGGGGGGAGGGCACCCAGGAACAGATTGCCCGGCGCTTTGGAGTCTCCTACGGCATGGTCAAGAAACTGCTCCAGCAGCGGCGCAAGACCGGCTGCATCAAGCCCCGGCATCACCTCGCCGGGCGTAAGAAGCTCATCGTGGCCGAGCACCGCATTGCCATCCGTCAGCATCTCAAGCGCAAGCCGGATATGACGCTGGCCGAGTTGCGTGAGGCCCTCGGACTGAAGTGCACCCTGCCAGCGATCCACTACGTGCTCGTAGACATGGGGCTGACATATAAAAAAAGACACTCCGCGCCGCCGAGCAAGACCGCGAAGACGTCCGCAAGGCGCGTCAAAGGTGGAAGCGCAAGCAAGGCGGGTTAGAGCCTTG
Source organism: Verrucomicrobiaceae bacterium (assembly GCA_021298725.1). Taxonomy (GTDB): domain Bacteria; phylum Verrucomicrobiota; class Verrucomicrobiia; order Verrucomicrobiales; family Verrucomicrobiaceae; genus Prosthecobacter. The sequence goes on from JAJTDU010000203.1 coordinate 3,625, forward strand.
GAGGCTGGTCTTCCTAGACGAAAGCGGTGCAAAGACCAACATGACCCGGTTGCGAGGCAGAGCCATGCGGGGTCGGCGGCTGCATGCGGCAGCCCCTTGTGGACGCTGGCAGAGCACGACGATGATCTCCTCGATCCGGCTGGATGGCACCACGGCCTGCATGCACCTGCCGGGAGCGGCGGATACAGAAGCGTTCGTCACCTATGTTGGCGAAGTTCTCTGCCCGACGCTGCGGCGCGGCGACATCGTGGTAATGGACAACCTCGCTGTGCATAAAAGCCCACGGGTAACCGCCTTGGTTGAGGCAGTAGGAGCCGAGGTGAAGTTCCTGCCGGCCTACTCGCCGGATCTCAACCCGATCGAGAAAATGTGGAGCAAGATCAAGGCGCTGCTGCGCAGCTACGAAGCACGCACGCCTGAAGAACTCGATGAAGCCATCAGCAAAGCGTTCTCAAAAATCACCGCCAAGGATGCGATGGGTTATTTTGCCTCTTGCGGTTATAGTATTATTTAAAATGCTCTAAAAGTTTTTGAAAAACTAAAATTTAGGCGGCGCATGATCATAGACACTTATCTCAAGTCTCGGTGTTCACAGCAACTGCATCGAGAAGCGTGGCGGACGGCCTTTGACGCGCTTGAGCGTGGCGAGGCGGGCGAGAGCCCCTAGCTGAGTCTGCGGATTCCAGCCTTTGGGGGCTTTTTTGCCTTTGCTGCTCCAAGCCATGCCACCTGCGATCCACCGCTCTCGGTAGTCATCATAGCTGACGCCCTGGTCATCGTCGCTGACGCCAAACTGGAAACCGCAGCAGGAGCAGATCTCCATGGAGGCTCCGCCAGTGCGGTTGCGCGGCGATTCGGCGAGCTGGTCAAAGCCGCATACCGGACAGGTGTTTAAGGGGATTTTCATGGTTTTTTTGGGGGGATTTAGCGGGGTGAAAAACGCAGGTCTGCGGGTTTCACCGGTCGGCCGGGCTGTCGCTGCCAATAGCTGGAGCTTTCAGGCTTGAAGAAGGTTTTGGTGCGACCAGCGCTGTTGTAGGCGGCCAAAGCACGAGTTTGGGGATCAAAGACACGCAGCGTGCCGTCGGTGTCATCGAGCTTCATCGGCAGGCTTTCAACACGGGCGCGCTGAAGGAACTGCCAGGCCTGCGCGGCGTAGTCATCGGGCGATTTGCTGGAAAAGTCCCGACCATGACGGTCGAAGTGATCTTGCAAGGTGCTGATATTGCCCCAGGTCTGGCGTGTCGGCGGTGCTGCGATGTCTGCACGGCGCCCTGTCTCGGGCTGCTTGGGAGTCGGCGTAAAAACACCGAACACACGACGCACAATGGAAGACGGTGAGGTGTTGGGCGCTGCCGACACTGTAATGATACGTCGTGCCAGAAGCTAGGCCCGTGAGAGAGACCTCATGGGCGCTGCTCACGGCACCTTCCACCTTTTGATCCAATGGCGCCGCATTGCGCCCGTAGCTCAGCCTCGTTCCGCATGCGACATCCGTTTTCCAGAGGATCGTGGCTGAGTTCGCCTCTGCTTTCACCTGCGGCTGGCCGAGCAGCTCTACAGCATGCGACAAAGCGCCGACAAAGACGGAGAGGAGAACGATGAGCAGTGACTTGAGTCCTTTCATGAACATGAAACGTGGCAGGGGTGACATTGAGACAGCCCTACCAGGCATCCGTTCAATCTGCATACCGCCCGCCACGCGGACCGCACATCCATTTCCATGCGCTTTCAATGTGCTCGCGTGGATCGAGATGCGCGGCTTTCCAGCCGATCACTTTCGCGGCGAGCGACGGATCAGCAACGAGCTCGGACGGATCACCAGCACGGCGTTCCCCATAAACGACGGGAATCGTTTTGCCGGTCACAGACTCGGCAGTGGCGATGATTTCCTTCACGCTGAAGCCACGTCCGGTGCCGAGATTGACGGCGATGGTGTCACCGCCTTCACGGAGGTAATTTAACGCAAGAGCGTGGGCGCTGGCGAGATCGCAGACGTGGATGTAGTCGCGAATGCAGGTGCCGTCTGGAGTGGGGTAATCGGTGCCAAAGATGGTGATGTGCGGGCGCTGGCCTGTGGCGGTTTGCAGCACAAGAGGAATCAGGTGGGTCTCGGGGTTATGATCCTCGCCGATCTCGCCGCCGGGATGGCAGCCGCTGGCGTTAAAGTAACGCAAGAAAACAGACTTCAGCCCCCAGGCACGCTCACAATCCCGGAGCACACGCTCCAGCATCCACTTCGAGGCACCGTAGGGATTCACTGGAGATTGCGGGTGCGATTCATCGATGGGAACACGAACCGGATCGCCATAAGTGGCGCAGGTGGAGGAGAAGATGAAGCGCTGGCAGCCGTGGCGCTGCATCGTTTCGAGCAGCGTGAGCGGCGCGGCGAGGTTGTTGCGGTAATACTTGAGCGGATCAGTGACGGACTCGCCGACGTAGGCATAGGCGGCAAAGTGTAGTACGGCTTCAGGCTTGTGCTCAGCGAACAGGCGCTCGATGAGCGCTGCATCGGCCATCTCGCCCTCAATGAAGGTCACACGATCCAGCGGCAGTGCCCCGCGATGGCCGAAGACGAGATTATCGAGAACGATAACGCGCTCGTGCTGGTCGAGCAAATGACGAACAGTGTGCGAGCCGATGTAGCCGGCACCGCCAGTGATGAGAAGAGTTCCTTGGGGCATCTGGGAAATACAGCAGGCGTGAGCGATGACGCCAATTGAAGTTTGTTTCAATTCATCCCGCGTTTGTGGGGGCAAAGTAGGTGTCCTTGTTCCGCAGGAACAAGGCTACTTTACCTGCACCGGATGCATCAGGTAGGCGATGAGATCGCGCACCATGTCGGGCTGGAGGGCGAGGAGCAGGCCCTCGGGCATCATCGACATGGGAGACGTTTCTGTTTTCACGATCTCAGAGCGGTCAAGGGTCAAGGTTTCGGCCACACTGCGCAGCGTCACAGTACGATCGTTTTTCTCCGCGATGGTGCCACTGAGACTGCGACCGTCTTTGAGCGTGAGGAGGCTCATGCGGAAGTCGGCGCTGACCACGCCGCTGGGATCCGCGATGTTTTCGATTAGGTAATCGAGGTTCGCACGGCCAGAGCCGGTCAAATCAGGCCCGATCTTGCCGCCCTGGCCATACATGACGTGGCAGGCACCGCAAACGGCAGTGAAGAGCAAACGTCCATTGCTGAGGTTCGCTTTGGCAAGCACGGCCGGTGTGAGCTGGGTTTTCACCTTCTCGATGAGCTGCTTTTTATCGGCGGCGGACTCACGCAGTTCGCCCCAGGCCTCGGTGAGCTGTTTCGTGAGTGCTTTGTCGTTGAAGGAGCGAATCTGACGGGCGTGGAAGGCGCTGAGGTCGGTGCGCGGGATGTTTCCGGCGGACATCTCAGTAAGCATCGCTTTGGCGAAGGCGGGACGCGAGACGAGCGTATCGATGATGCCGGTTGTGAACTTGCGGTAGCTCTTGGCGAGTTGCGTGCCGATCTCGGGATCGTCGAAAAGAGCGAGACCGCGTGCGGCGGCGGTGTTGAGACCGCGAACGTCGAGGAGCTTCGTGCAAATCGTGCGCAAATCGTCCGGGCGGGCCTCAATGAGCGTTTTGAGCGCGGCTTCGCGGGCGGTGATGTCGGCTTGGTCATCAAGAGCGATTTTTTTGACGTCATCGAGCGCACGACCGTCACCGAAGAGAATGCTGAGATCGCGAATATGCTGTGATTTCGAGGTAGCGATGACTTTGTTCCAGTTCGCCGGCTTGGGAGCCTTGCGGATGCCTTTGAAGGCCTCGGCCATGCCTTCGAGCACATCGTCGGAGCTGTTGATGGCGAGAAGCGCATTCAGCGCCTGTGGCTCGGTGGCGAGCTTGCGGGCGATCCAACGCGTCACTTTGGGCCAGGAGCATGCTTTGGCGATTTCGAGCAGCGCATCGGACTTCAGCGGCGAAATGCCATACCAGATGATGTGCGACAAAAAAGGGTCGTTGGCGACTTCGGTGTGTGAAAGCAGTGCGATGGCCAATGCAGGCCGTTTTTCAAGTGGGAGGCGTTGAAGCACGCTGGCGAGTTGAAGACGTACGAACGCAGATTTTTCCTCGGCGGCCATTTTGGCGGGATCGAAGGCGAGTTCGGGATATTTCGCGTGTACTTGCGGGCCGGGGATGGCGTCGATTGGCGAAAATTGCACGAGTTCACGGATGGCGAGAGCGCGTTGATGTTCGTCGCCATTGAGATCAGCCTTCGGCCAGGGTTTGCGCCAAGCGAAGGGCGTTTCGGGCTTCTTCGGCTCGCCGTAGCTGATGCGGAAGATGCGGCCGCTGGTGCGATGCACGCCGGTGCTGTCGTGGCATTCGCCGGTGTCGCTCCAGTCGAGGATGAAGCCGCTGCCGTCGGGGCCGGTGCTGATCTCGATGCCGCGGAACCACGGGTCGTCGCTGAGGAAGACATCAGGCTCGTGTTTGCCGACGTAGCCGCTGCCGTTTCGCTCCAGGCGCTCCACATTGGCGCGGCGGCCGTGCATGTTGAGGGTGAAGAGCTTGTTGCGATACTTTTCAGGCCATTGATCGGCCTGGTAGATCATCATGCCGATGTGCGCGTGGCCGCCACCGAAGGAGTTGGCTTTGCCATCGCGTGAGTCGCTCCATTTGCCACTGCGATCGTAGTGGTAGTGGTCGGCGATGGTATCGAGCTTTTCATAGATGAGCGGGTTCATGGTATTCGAGTCCATGAGGTGAGCGCCGTGGATGAGGTGCCAGAGGTGGCCGGTGACGGTGTTGATGAAGAACATCTCGCCGTTTTGGTCCCAATCGTGGCCCCAGGGATTGGTGGTGCCGTGCGTGAGCACTTCAACGATCTTCTTTTCAGGGTGGTAGCGCCAGATGCCGCCTTTCATCGGCACACGCTGCTCCTCGGGCGTTCCAGGAATGCCGAGCTTGCCGGGGCAGGAATGGCCGCAGCGGCCGTAGAGCCAGCCATCAGGGCCAAAGCGCAGGCCGTTGGCAAAGTTGTGGTAGTTTGCGTCCGCCACGGTGAAGCCGTCGAGCACGACTTCCGGCTCGCCATCAGGAATGTCATCGCCATTCGCATCCGGAATGAAGAGCACCTGCGGCGGGCACATGAGCCACACGCCACCACGTCCGACTTCGACGCTGGTGAGCATCTGCACGTCGTCGGTGAAGACTTTGCGTGTTTCCGCCACGCCATCCCAGTCTTTGTCTTCGAGAATGATGACGCGGTCTTTCAGGCCGAGGTCAAAACGCTTCCCACGTTCGGCATAAGAGTAGTTTTCGGCCACCCACATGCGTCCTTTCGCATCCCAGGCCATGCCGATCGGATTTTGCACCTCCGGTTCAGCGGCAAAGAGCGTGGCTTTGAAGCCATCGGGCAGCTTGAGTGCTTTCAAGGCCTCCTGTGGCGACATCGGCGCGGGATTGCCAGGCTCGCTGTTGTAGAGCGCGGGGAAGTGAGCGCTGAGAGCGCTTCCGAGCAGGCAAAGACTAAGGAGAATGGATTTCATGCAAAAAGATGAGCTGCTGTTTCACCCGCGAATCAGCCACACCGCAGCGAACGCCGTGAGCCAGAAGAGGACGTTTTCGAAGAGCTTCTGCGGCAGCTTTTTCAAGATCCACCAGCCGAGGAACACACCGAGGATGACGCCGGGCATGAGCGTGAGATTGGTCATGAGGGACTTCGGATTGATGATGCCCAGGTCAGCACTGAACGGGACCTTGAAGAGGTTCACGAAGAGGAAGTAGCGGCTGAAAACGCCGAGGTGCTCTTTCTTCTCCAAGTGCTGGGCGAGGAGGTAAACGGTCATCACAGGGCCAGCGGCGTTGGCGAGCATGGTCACGACACCGGCGAGGAACCCCATCGTCCAGGTGAAGCCCTGGTGCTCCGTGAGAGCAATAAAATCCTGCCGCCGCTTGTTGAGCAGCCAGTTGAAGATGAGCAGCGCGATGATGATCCAGCCGATGACGCTGCGGGCCATGGCGTTGTCGAATTTGCCAAGCAGCACCCAACCCACGATCACACCCACGATGGCGGGAGGCAGGATCGGTAGGATGCGCCGCCAGGTGCCGCCTTTGCGGTTCAGAAAGTAGCCCATGAAGTCCGCCGCGATGAGCATGGGCAGGATCACGCCGACGGATTCCTTCGCGCCGAAGATCTTTGCCATCAGCACGACATTCAGCGTTGAGGTGCCGGAGAGTCCGGCCTTGGACATGCCGATGCACATGGAACCGAGCAAGGCCAGCACGAGCATCCAGGTGTCGGCAGGCAGGAGGGTGTGTTCGGTGAGCCAAGTCATTGGAAAATGACGAATG
>JAJTDU010000204.1 GCA_021298725.1 Verrucomicrobiaceae bacterium
TTCGGGTTGGTAAGTTTTTTCCATGAGCACTGCCGTTGCTGACCTGCTGACCGCCGCCATGCGCCTGCCTTCCGATTCACGAACGGAGCTGGTGGAAGCGATTCTGGAGCGTTCCGAGCCGACCAAGGACTTCATCGCCGGGCAGATGGAGGTGGTGAGCCACCGAATGGAGCGCGTCCGCCAGGGCATCACCCAACTGGTGCCCGCCGCCGAAGCTCACGACGCTGTGCTTGCCGGACTTCAGGATCGCTCATGACGGCTTCGGTTGCCCACAACTATGGGCTGCGGATTGACGAATTCTAACCGCTGACGTGACGCTGATAAGACGCTGATGGATAAGCCTCTGGAACAGCGTCCCATTAGCGTGATATCAGCGGTTTAACGAGGCCTCGAAGCGAGATTCCGGCTTCCCACCACGTTCGTGATGATCGAATGCGTCTCTCGATTCTCTTTCTGCTCTCATCTGCCCTCTCCGCCCGTGCGGCGGTCGATTTCTCTCATCAGATCGTGCCGATCCTGCGGGAGCATTGCGCGGAGTGCCATGCGGGGGACAAGAAGAAGGGCGGCTTTTCCTTCAATGACCGGAAGTCGTTGCTAGAGGGCAGTGAGAACGGTGCGGTGGTGGTAGCAGGCAAAGCGGGCATGAGCCGGATGATCGAGGTGATTCTCTCCACTGACTCGGATGAGCAGATGCCGCCGAAGGGGAAGCGAGTGCCGGCGGATCAGATCGCGCTGCTGAAGGAGTGGATCGACTCAGGGATCGCGTGGGAGGAGGGATTTGCCTTCAAGAAACCGGCGTATGAGCCGCCGCTGAAGCCACGCTCGCCAACACTGCCTGCGGCAGTGGATGGCCGCACGCATCCGATTGACCGCATCCTGGATGCGCATCTGGCGGCGAAGAAGCAAACGCGCCCTGCGGCGATCGACGACCACACCTTCCTGCGCCGGGCTTCGCTCGATCTCATCGGCCTGCTGCCGACGCCGGAGGAAGTGGCGGCCTTTGACCAGGACAGCGCCTCTGACAAACGAGCGCGGCTTGTGGAGGCGCTGCTGAAGCGCGACATCGACTACACCGAGCACTGGCTGACCTTCTGGAACGACCTGCTGCGCAACGATTACGGTGGCACGGGATTCATCACCGGCGGGCGCAAACAGATCAGCAACTGGCTGTATCATGCGCTGATGACCAACCTGCCCTTTGACCAGTTTGTGCGCGCGCTGAGCGCCCCGCCGAACGATGAAAGCCGGGGCTACATCGACGGCATCAAGTGGCGCGGCGAGGTGAGCGCCGGGCAGACGGTGGAGATTCAGTTCGCGCAGAGCGTCTCGCAGAGCTTCCTCGGCATCAACATGAAGTGTGCCTCCTGCCACGACAGTTTCATTGACCGCTGGAAGCTGAGCGAGGCTTACGGACTGGCTGCGATCTATTCGAATCGCCCGCTGGAGATTCACCGCTGTGACAAACCCATCGGCCAGCAGGCCTCGGCGGCGTGGTTGTTCCCGGAGATCGGTCAAATTGATCCCAAAGCGAAGCAACCGGAGCGCTTGCAGCAGCTCGCCGTGCTGATGACGCATCCGCAAAACGGCCGCACGCCGCGCACGCTGGTGAACCGCCTGTGGCAGCGCCTCATGGGCCGTGGGATCGTGCATCCGGTGGATTCGATGCAGACGGAGCCGTGGAATGCTGATTTGCTCGACTACCTAGCCACCTACCTCGTGGAAAACGGTCATGATTTGAAAAAGACACTGGCCCACATCGCCACGTCGCAGGCGTATCAGTCGCACGCGCAGATGGTGACGAAGGCAACCGACGACCACGGCTACACCTACGCCGGACCGCGTGCCAAACGGCTCACGGCGGAGCAGTTCGTCGATGCCATCTGGCAGCTCACTGGCGCCGCGCCGACGAAAATGGATGCGAACGTGCTGCGGGGGAAAGTGGATCCCACTTTGGCCAAGCAGATCACCGTGAAGGGCCAGTGGATCTGGGGAGACAGCTCAAAGCCCGGCAGCACGCCTCCTTCGGGAGAAAGCATCACGTTACGCAAGACCTTCAAACTCGACGCCGATCCTGCCAGCGCCAGCGCCGTGATCACCTGCGACAACGGCTACACGCTGTTCGTAAATAATAAGAAAATCAGCGCCGGGGACGATTGGAGCAAACTCGCCGCCGTGCCACTGCAAACCGCGCTCAAAAAAGGCGCGAACTCGATCATCGCCATCGCCAAAAACGCGGGCAACGGGCCAAACGCGGCCGGATTCTTCTTCGATGCGCGCATTCGCGATGCCGCAGGCAAGGAAACCTTGATCAGCAGTGATGCGTCCTGGGAATGGACCGCTCAAGCACCGGCGGGCGGCAAAGAGGGCAGGCTCGGTGCTTTTGAGGCGAAGAACTGGAAATCCGTCACCGTCGTCACAGCGCTGCCGGTTTGGCAAAAGACCATCGACGCGCAGGCTCCGGCCTTGCTCGCCCAAGGAGCCGCCGCCTCCGGCCGCATGATCCGCGCCTCCTTGATGAAGGCCGATTTCCTCATGCGCACCCTGGGCCGTCCGAACCGCGATCAAATCGTCTCCACCCGTCCAAACGATCTCACCACGCTGGAAGCCATCGACCTCGCCAATGGGAGCATTTTGGCCGATGCGATCCAAAAGGGGGCCAAGCGCCTGCTTGAGACGGCAAAGGGCCATGTCATCACGCCGCTTTATCGCCATGCCTTGGGTCGCGACCCCACTCATGAAGAACTCGCCACCGGAAAGGAAATCCTCGGCTCAACGCCCACGCAGCCATCCCTCGAAGACCTACTATGGGCCGTGTGCATGCTGCCGGAGTGGCTGTGTGCATGCTGCCGGAGTTTCAGTTGGTAAGGTGAGCTGAGGCTTCAAGACCCAGCCCGCCCAAGTGCAGGCATGAAATCAAAGATTGATTTCATAGGGTCAATACCCCAGACTGATTTAGTTCCAAAGGAAAGTTAATAATCTGCACCTAGTCAGTGATGCGTCACCTCCACTTCATCCTTCTCGGCTTGGCAGTTTCACTGCTCGCCTCATGCTCTTCTTCAGGTCTGTTCAGCGCAGGCAAGCTCGGCAAGGGAGCCTCACGTATTACAGCGGTTCGAACCACGGCTTACACGCATAGCGAGTCCGACCACATCATTTATGGAGCTAGGACAGCCGTAGGCTCCAATCTGAAATACGGCAATGTGCGCAGTGCAGCGGCTGATTGGTCGGTTTACCCCGTAGGCACCGTTTTCCAGATCGAAGGGCTGCCGTATGTTTATCAGGTGGATGATTACGGCTCAGCGCTGGTCGGCACGAACACCATCGACCTCTACAAGCCCGACAAGGCCACGATGAAAGCCTGGGGTGTGCGAAACGTGAATATCCGAGTCATCAAATGGGGTTCATTCTCAAAGAGCCTCACCATTCTACGCCCGCGCACGGCTTATCCGCACATCCGCAAGATGGTATCGCGCATCGAAAGAAGCTCGTAGCTCAAGACTCTCGTGACGCGACAGGAACGTGCAGATCATGTGCTTAAAAGGCTGCGGCAGCTCTACCCTGACCCGCCTGTTCCTTTGGATCACACCGATGCCTTCACCCTGCTGGTGGCGGTGTTACTCTCCGCCCAATGCACCGACTTACGGGTGAATCAGATCACCCCGGCGCTCTTCAAGCTGGGAAACACCCCGTCCAAACTAGCCGCAGCCGCCTTGGAAGACATCCTGGCAATCGTGCGTCCTTGCGGCCTCGGACCGCAGAAGGCCAAAGCCATCAAGGAGCTTTCGCGTCTTTTGCTCAGCGAGCATCAGGGCGTGGTGCCAAACTCTCTCGAAGCACTCGAACGACTGCCCGGAGTCGGCCATAAAACAGCGCAAGTGGTCATGGCGCAGGCATTTGGTGTGCCCTCTTTCCCTGTGGACACGCACATTCATCGGCTGGCCCAGCGCTGGGGCCTGACCACGGGAAAATCTGTGCTGCAAACCGAGCGCGATCTGAAGCGGCTGTTCCCCACCGATTCCTGGAACAAGCTGCATCTCCAGATCATCTTTTATGGCCGCGAATACTGTTCTGCCCGTGGCTGTGATGGCACCGTTTGCGAACTCTGTCGCGAGTGCTTTCCAGAACGCCAAAAACCCAAACGGACCCGGAAGGCATAAAAAAGCCCCCTGCGGGAACAGGGGGCTTGGGATCTTGAGCGGGAGAGAGAAAGCTTTACTAGCGCAGACGAAGCGTGGTGCGTAGGGCGCGGGTGGTATCGCCAAAGTCAGCGCCGATACCGATGTCAAACATCGGCAGCACACGGAAGTAGGTAGAGAGGTCCAGCACCTTGCTGTCATACCTGTCCGAGCTGCCGACCGTCACCCCAGCCTGGACTTCCATGAAGTCGAACGGAGTGAAGCGCAGCGCTGGACGAACGTAAATCGAACCATCACTGAAGCTCACCGCTTTATCCTTGGCTTTCAGGCTTGCGTAAATCAAACCTGCCTCTGCCACAAAAGTGAGGCGATTGCTGATCAGCGTGGTGTGAAACCCAGCCCCAGCCTGGATGGTGGCAAAGTCGTAATCCGCCTTCGTCGCCCCTGACACTGTGCCTCCGCCCGAGCCGCCACCCCAGGATGCGCCGAACTTGAGGTAAAGTGGATTAAACAAGGCCACCGTCAGAGCGCCACCAATGGTATGCGCACCGTCGAGATCCTTTTGCTTGGGATCCACATAGCGGTAAAAGGCTTCCAAATTGTCGAAATTGACGATGCCCGAACCCTGAGGGCTGCCGTAACTAGCGGCACCGGGAGGAGGAGTGTTAAAACCACCCGCGCCCTGCGGCGCGTAAGAAGACACGGGTCCGGGTGGAGGCGCGGAAGCATAGGGATCCGGATAAGGGAGCGGCGGGGTGACATTCGATGTGACCATCGTCGGTGGCATGCTGTTTGGATAAGCAGGCACCGTCGATGGCGGCGGCGCACCATACGCAGGTGGAGGCACCCCCATGACCCCATAACCAGGAGGCGGCACTCCTTGGCCGGAGGCATTTTTACAAAGGAGGGTTCCAAGAACCAGAATGCCAAAAATCGTCTTTTTCATGACAGGCGGGGCTAATATTTATTATTTAGATAAGTTAGATATTCTCTCATCTAAATGAATTCGGCAAACCTTTTTTGCACTTTTGAGATTTTCCACATTATGGAATTGGCTATGCCGCAGCCTGGGTTGCCCGGACTATCACACGCGCCAGAGGTTTAAACCCTGCGCGATTTCAGTCCCCAAAGGACGATTATGGCGAGAATCACTGCACTTAGGGCCACCCACAGGGAGTCCCCGCCCTTCCCTGGGTCTTGCGTGGCAGCTTCTGGGACGATCGCAACGACTTGGGGCGCTTGGGGGGCAAAAACATGCGGCCAAGCTCCGAGCACACGGCCTTTTCCAAAAACGGGAGCCGCGAAACTGGTGGTTTCAGGGTCGAACTCACTTTTCGGGCCCGCCAGCATTTTTAAGAGCACCCTTTCGACCGGATCATCGCGTCGCAGGCGCAGGGTGGTAAACTTCAGTCGTAGCGGCGGCCCCGGTCCCAGTTGGCTATCTGGGTCGTTCGGATCTTGGATCGGCAGCGCCGCCACCTGCTCCAGAAACCGCAGGCGCTTCTCGATGCGTTCCGCTTCGACCAAGTCCAGCGGCGACCCATTGTCAGCAATGGCCCAGATGAAGGAATCTCCCGCCAAAATGCTCTCGACGATCTTTTTGCGGGCTGGCGAGTCCAGCAAGGCCGCCAGCGAGGCCTGGTCCAACGTGCCCGACCACACAAGCTGGCTGCTCTCACGCGAATTGCGTAACTCCGCCTTCGTCACCGTCGCATCCCGAGAAGTCGTGATGTCCATGTTCGCCTTCCCGTTTGCCCGCAAAGGCCGCAGCACATCCTGCAACGCCGTGGCCTGAGCTGCGCTGGCAGGCAGCACGAGATGAAACTTGTCCGCCTCCCAGCGGTCCAGAGCATAACGAAACACTGGAATCGTGCAGGCACACGCTCCAGTGGCACAAACAAGGCTGAGCAAGGCGGCGAGTTGCATAATCACTTTCCAAAACACTGCACGCGGCCATCCATGGTGCTGACATACACACGTCCTTGAGCCACGGTGATGCCATCCCAGACGGGTGGGCTCGTCAATTCGAGGCCGTTGGATTGTTCGCCAGTTTCGGTGTTCACGGCCCACATTTTGGCACCGCGGCGGCCTTCGAGGGCTTCGTTTTGTTCGTTGAGTTCTTGGAGGATGGCGGGGTCTTTGGCGGCGAGGCGTTCGAAGGCGTATTCTTCGTCGATGAGCTGCCTGCGCCGCCACCTTTGCCACCCTTGCCACCACCGACGGGTTTGAACCACAGGGCGGCTCCGACTTTGCCTTTGCCGGTTTCGACGCCGGCTCCGATGCCGTGGGCAGCATTCGCGGAGCTGTCGCGGCTGTCGCCGTTGTCGAAATTGCAGATGAGGACGGCGTCGGCGGGTTTGGAGTCGGGGGCTTCAAAGCGCTGCTGCACTTCGGCAGGCGTGAGGGCTTTGTGATAGAGGGCGAACTGGTCGAGCAGTCCGCTGAAACCTCCGGCGCTGCCTTCGGCGGCTCCTTCGCCGTTGCCGAGATACAGGGGGCGGGCGGGTTTGGCATCGACGGGGGTGCCCGTGCCTTCGGCAACGAGTTTGCCATCGATGTAGAGTGCCATTTTGCCATCGGTGGCGAGGGTGCCGACGAGGTGGTGCCAGCCTTCGGTCAGCGCCTCGGCAGAGACGATGGTGATGAGTTTGCTGTCACTGCGGATGTGCCACTGCGGTTTTTTATCACGAATGTCGAGCACGTAGCCGCGTGCGGGGCCGCCGTGGCGGAGGACGGTGCCGATGGCATTATCGGGAAGGACCCAGGCTTCGACGCTGAGGGCGGTCTGGGCAGGATCGAGCGCTGCGGCATCGGGAAAGAGCACGGAGCCGGGGATGGGCGCATTGACGGCCACGGCGGGTGCGGCTTTGCCTTTGCCCTTCTTTTTGACATCGCCTTTGGCAGCGCCTTTTTTGTTCTTTTCGAGTGCTGGCGGCTGATTGGTGAGCGGTTGACCATCGGGGCCGAGGACGAGGCTGTTGCCTTTGCGCTCGGTGGTGGCTCCTGCGGTGGTGAAGGACTCTTCCGGCGGCGTCTTGGGCGTGGAGAAGAGGGTGTACTCCATCGTCGTGGTCCATTTGTAGTATTGGGCCTCGCGTCCGTAGCTGTACACGTTTTTGTCGTCGTGGACGAGGATGCGGCCTGCGGGGGCGTATTTACCGGCCTGATAATAACCGCCGTGGCCTCCGGCGAAGCTCTTGCCATAGACCCAGTAGCTGCGGTGGAAGTTAGAGTCGTCGAGGAAGCCCATGGGGGCGAAAAGATGAGCGCCTTCGCCTTTGTGAGCGCCGCCTTGTTTGTCGAAATCACCGCTGACAGGGCCGACTTCAACGCGTTTGCCGTCTTCGATGATTTTTTGCGTGCGGAGGTAGGTCCACTTGCCGTCGCTGCTGAGGATGTCATTGAGGGCGACGGGCATTTGCAGCGTCTTGTGGCGATCATTGAAGTCGCCGCCAGTATCGGGGTCTTTGTCGTCGTAGTTTTGCTTCACGCGCATCTCACCGGTTTTCGCGTCGAGTCGGTAGAACCACAGGCCGCCATCGAGGAAGCAGGAATGACCGGCGATGCAGCTCACAAGGCCATTTTCGACGAGAACGCTGCCATGCACGGGCCACACGCTCTCCATCATTTCCCAGGCACCATGGCTGAGCATGACGGGGGCAGCCTGGAAGCGCCAGATGAGCGCTCCATCGGTAGCGCGAACGCAATAGACCTGGCCGTCTTTGCCGCCGAAGAACACGCGGCCTTTCCAATAGGTGGGCGGTGAGTCGATGCGGCCACCGGCGATGAAATGCCAGGCGGGTTTGCCGGTGGCGGCGTCAAAGGCATGCAGCGTGTGCTTATCGACCTCGCTGACAAAGGTGAGGCCTGCGGCGGTGGTGGTGGTGCTGAGCGGTGGCGTGAGTTTGACCTCCCAGGCCATGGCGAGATCCTTTTTGAGATCGCTCTTGGCCGCGCCGCTGCGGGCGTTGTCGCTGCGGTAGGTGGGCCAGTCTTCGCTGCTGGCTTCTTTTTCGTCGATGGCCTCGGCATACGCGGGGCCTTTCACCAGGCGCTGATCGTCAGGCGTATTCGCAGGCATCGGGTAACGCGGGGCGCTGGCCATGACGGCCATGCCATCGAGCTTCGCCTCGGGGTAACAGGCGCAGTTGTGAGGTCCGGCGTAGGTCAGGCCGTTCGCGGGCATCACGCCATAGAGGCAGGCACCACGCACCCAGTGATTGAGATCCCAGTGCTGCTTTTCCATATCGACATACTCGATGCCGGTGCGGCTGGGGATGATGTATTTCTCCGTCGCTTTGCCCATGTAGCAGCGATGATGGAACCAGTAGGTGCCCTCCGGCACGTCGGGGAAGAAGCTCTTCTTTTTCTCGCCGGTGAGCGGGTCAAAGCCGCGATACTCGCCGCTTTGATTGCCATTCATGTTGCCGGAATTCCACACGAGGCCCTGGGCGACGATGACATCCTCCAGGCTGCGGTAGCCGCTCTTTTCATGCGGCGCGGTCCAGATGTCTTTGCCGGTTTCGGCATTCATGCCCTTCATAGCGCCATCGCCACCGGCGTAGATGATCACGTCGTTGTGCAGGAGGATACGTGGAGCAAAATTGAACTCATAAAGCTGGCGGCGCTTGGTGGGATCGGTGGTGAATTTTACCTCGCCGGTCTTCACATCGCGGGCGGCGATGCCGTCGCCATTGTAATAAACGAGGCGTTTGTCATCGATGGCCAGAGTGACGGGCGCAATGCGGTCCTCCTGCTGCCAGAGCGTCTTGCCGCTCTCGGCATCGATGGCGAGCAAGTTGCGCGGTTTGCCATCCCAATTAAACTCGGTCTCCACACGCTTCTGATCGCTCTGCTGCTTCACGGCGTAGTCTTTGTTCAGCACCCACGACTCCTTGTTCACGAGGGCGAAGATGGTGCCATTGCGCATGATCAGTTCTTCCGCGCCTTTGGTTTGCTCATACACGCGGATGACCTTGCCGGTGGCTCCATCGAGGCAGGAAATCGGGTCCGCGATGCCCATGGTGACATACACTTTGTCGCCAATCGCCACGATGCGACGCGTGAGCTGCGTGGGGCCTGACTTCAGCGGCCAAAGGTGCGTGCTCCACTCCGGGATCGGCTTTTTCCAGAGCACCGTGCCATTGAAGGCATCGCGAGCGATGAGCATGAACTTCGCCGGCATCAGGATCGAGATGCGGCTACCCTCGTCGATGATGTAATAGATGCGCCCCCCCGCCGAGACCTTCGCGCTCACCGACGACATGCGATCATGGTGCCTACTCCATCGCGGATTTCCCACCCACTGCATCCGCGATGGCGGCCCGACGAGCAGGTCCTTTGAAGTTGGGTTACCCTTCGAATCGTAGGCGTAATGCGTCCACTCATCCATGTCCTTCGGCCAGGCTTTGGTGACCTTTTCCCAACCGCCGCCCTTTTTGATCATCGCCACGCCCAGCGGCGTCAGAACGCGGTCGATTTCCTCTTTGGAAACCGCCACCGCGTCCTCGACGACGAGCAGATTCACATAATTCTCGATGTAGGGCAGGTGCTGGCCATTCCACTCCGAAACCGCCACCGCACCGCTCACCCCGGCCTTGTAAATGGCATCGCGGATGGTCGGCACCTTGTCCGCCTCTTTCGTCAGGCCTTGGACTTGGTAGGAATCATTCGCTCGCAGCTTTTGCGTCACCGTGCCGTCGCCGCAGCCGACATGGACCACGATGCCTCCTTTCACGCCGGATTGAGCGAGGATGTCCGAGGCTTCATCGGCGAGGAGCGGAGAGCAGAGGGCGAATAGAAAGAGCGCGAGGCGTTTCATGGTTGGTCAAAAGTGAGGGGCTGTAACGCGAACATGCAGTTGAGCTTTCAGGCCAAATGGCCTCAAAGCGCAGAACCAGGGCAATATTGAGGCCTGATTACTTGAGATACTTCTCAAAATCCTTCGGCAGCGCGTCTTTGCCACCGAGATCGCGACAGACCAAAGCGAGCGATTTTGCCTGCTTCGTCAGTTTTTCATCCTTGGGCGTAGCGGTGATCTGGGTGTCCGTCAAACGAAGTGCGGACACGGCGGCGAGGCGAACCAAAAAGAGGTCAGAGCCAAGATCGAGCGTGAGCGCACGATGGAAGTCCATCAGCGCGAGTTCCGGCTGCTTTTGGGCTTCTTCGTTCCAAACGGCGCGCAAGTAGCATAAACCAGCGAGACGTGACGAGCGCAGTCGCTTGAACGGCGCTTGCGGTAGCTTCAGCGGATTCGCGTCCTCAAATTTTTTGATGAAGGCGCCCAGAGATCGCCAGTCCTTCTTGCCCATCAGCGCCCAGCCTTCGAGATCGACGAAATCCTCCGTATAATGAGCGCCAAAGTTCAGTGGATTGGCCAATTGCCTGTCCATTGCCTTCGCCAGAACGGCATAACGGCCCAGCTTTTGGAGTGACATGAACTGGTGCAACCGCGCCAGCGAGCCGAAGCCGTCCTGCAACGGCACAAGTTTATCAAACTCATCCGCCAACTGGGCGAACAACTTCTCCGCCTCGGCATAGTTGCCCGAAGCAAAGGTCTGCAACGCGGCAGACCAACCTTTCGGCTCGTCGATGGTCATCTCACGAATGTTTGTCAGCGGCAGCTTGTAGCTGCTGCCACCGTTGGGAGCGGCACTGATGACAATCCCGTCTTTTTCAGCACCGAGCAGGAATGCTGCGGTCGGCTCGCCATTGAGATGGGTGATCTGGATAGCCAGCGGCTCGGCATGCAGACCGCAGACCGTCAAAAGGAGGAGAAAAACGGGCTTTTTCATGGCGTCACGACGGTTCATTCACGCACGCCCCACAGCCCCTCGTCGGGATGCTCGGGCGCGTTGAGCTTCTTGCGCAGGGTTTTGTAGTGCTCCTTGGCTTGTTTAATAAAGGGGCCGGCTACTTCGTGCTCGCCCAGCTTGTACATGCGGGAGACGGTGTCCTTGATGAGGCGGAAGGCCTTGTCGTCGTTCCCCTTCTTCATCTGAATTTCCGCAGCGCGCAGACGAGCCTCGGCCGAATACTGCACGACGTTTTCCAGCGGCGGACCCACGTCCTTGGCCATCGCAAGCAGCGTGTCAGCGGCTTCCTGCCACTGCTTGCGGTTGTAATAGATGCGCGCCTTGTCGATCATCGCCTCCTCAACGTATTCAGGCTGGTCCTGCAGCTCACGAATGACCTGATCAAAGGCGGAAACGGCCTCGTAGAAGCTGCCCGCCTCTCCGGTCTTCGCCAGCACACGCGCTTTGCCCATGAGAGCCAGGGGATAATGCTCCGACAGGCCACGATCCATGACCGCATTGAACCACTCCGATGCCTCCCTGCCCTGACCACGGTCCGCGAGATCACGCCCGACTTTGACGAGGATGTACGAGGGCATCTCCGCCTTGTTGAAGGTGCGCAAGTCCTCGTAGGCCACTTGAATCTGGGCGGCTCGCTTGGGGAACTTGTCTTTGTAGCTGTCGTTCTCCAGCAGGTCGATTTTGGCCATGTTCAGCCAGGCGCGCAGCGTGTTGTTGATTCTTGCCCCGTCCTGCGGGACAAAATTCGTCAGTCGCTCCAGAAGCGGCTCCGGCCCGACGATGTCGAGATAGTTCTGCGTGTAAGAGCCGATGGCTTCCTCAATGCCGCCCCCCGTATTTCCACTACCAAGCCGCACGATCACTTTTTCCAGCGCGTCGAGCGCCTCCTTGCCGCGTTTGGCCTCTTTCAGAGACTCCAGCGAGCCAACGATGACCTCGGCGTCATAAAATCCACCGCTGTACTGCGTGATGTAGTCGTCGTAATACTTGAGGACATCCTGCGGCTTGTTCAGGGCGTTCGCCACGCGGATGAGCTGCACCAGCACGCGTCCCACGATGACTTTGTGGGATTCGCCCTCCACCGCCTCGCCCAGCTCACGCGCTTGCAAATAAGCCGCCTCGGCTTTTTCGTTCGCGTTGAGCATGAGGTGCGAATCACCGCGCATCGTCAGCGCCCGGTCGAGGTCTGGCAGGTTAGGACGGCGTTTTTCGAGATCTTCGACGACCTCAAGGCACTTCGCATATTCTGCCAGTTGGAAGTGGCTCGTAGCACGGTCCAGCAGCGCGAAGCCGATGTACTCGGATTCCGGGAAGTCCTGGTTGAATGAATCGAGCTTCGGCCCGGCTTCCTGCCATTTTTTCAAGCGCACAAGGCTGGAGGCCTCAAAGTAGCGCGACGCCTCCTTGAACTTGCTCTGCGGAAAGCGCGGTGCGTGAGCAGCCAGTTCCTTCTGCGCCTCCTCGGTGCGTCCGAGATTAAACCACGACGCGCCAATCACGAAATCGGTCAGATCGCGGTCCTCGGAATCGGGCGGCAGTGGCTTGCGGATGCTTTCCGCCAACTCCACGGCCTGTTCATACTGCTTGGCAAAGAACACATTCTCCAACAGCAGCGTGTTCACGTTGCCAGCATACTCATGCTGTGGGAACTCCTTGCGGAACTGCTCACCGAGCGCCTTGGACAGATCCTGCTGCCCTGTTGCCAAGGCCGTGCGCATGGCGCCAAATAGCATCATGGGCCGATGCGTGCTTTTGGGCGCAGCGGTGATGCCGTGGGTATAAATGGCATAACCTGCGGAAAAATTGCCCATCTGCTCATAGCAACCCGCCAGCGTGAGCAGCGCGATCCAGTCGATGCTGTCGTCATCCTGCACCTGGGCGGTGTATTTCTCGATTTCCTTTTTGAGCAGTTCAGGCACGCGGCCCCGGTAGCGAAGGGCGCGACCGTTGAGATCATGCAACACGTCGCTGCCTGTCGCCATGAGGCTGAGAAGGCGGATGGCAAGCGTCTGCTGATTGTTTTCCGAAGCGGCACGGGCCACGCTGAGCAGGCGGGCGTTGAAATCAAACCGCGCTAGGGCGAAGGGAGCAAGCTTCAGCTTCACCCCATGCTGGTCGATGAAGGCATGCGCCGCTTGTTCAGTCTCCGTATGATTGGTCGGATCCTTGGCCGTCCAACTGTCGAGGAGCGACAGAAACGCGCGGAACACGCCCTCTGGCTTCGGCGCGACACCACCTGCCCCGGCTATGAGCTGATCCAGCATTGCCTTCGCCTTATCCCGCAGGCCAGCTTTGGAGTAGCACGAAGCCACCTGTACGCGAAAGGCAGCGTCATCGTAAGTCCCCGCAGGTGCGGGCTGACGAGCGAAGGCCTCATAATCGGTGATCGCTTCGGCATACTTACCCTGAGCCTGCTTAATGATGGCCA
>JAJTDU010000205.1 GCA_021298725.1 Verrucomicrobiaceae bacterium
ATGAGCGTGCCGATGGTGATGTCGAACGCGCCTGCCGTCTCCTGATGCATGGCCTTGGCCAGCGCGAGGCAGTCCCACGCGGCCATGCCGACGCGAAGGCTCTCACCAGCCTGGAGCTGGCCGAGGCGGTAAATATCGCTGCTGGCGCGGAAGCGGCTGAGTTCGTCCTCAAGTCGGGCGATTTCCTGAAACACGGCCTGCGCGGCCTGCGCGGCATAGGTTTCATCCGCGTCGGCGTGATTGATGATCACGTCGAAGGTGGTGGCCATCGCATGCTGGGTGAAGCGATGATGCTGGGGCGCGGTCTCGCTCACTGTTTTGTGGCCTCCTGCTGTTTGCGCAGGGTGTGGCGCTCCCACAGAGTTTGCTCGACCCAGAGATTGAGCATGACACCAGGACGCAGGCCGAAGGGACCCTGCATGTGGTAGGTTTTACCGGCGAATTTGGCCTCAAGTGCGGGCTGCATGTCGAGTTCGGCCACGATGACGCGGGCGTCGATGGTTTCCGGCAGCGTGGCCGTATAGCGGACGGATTGGATGTCGCGCCAATACCACGGCAGCGGCCAGCCAGCATCGCGATGAACCACAAGGACATCAAAGGCACCATCCGGCGCGGTCTGCTGAAGCTCGCGAACTTGCGGCAGGAGGCGCAGCAGGTTGCTGGAGGTGTGCGAATAGACGTAGGGATTGCGCGAGTCGGCCGCGTAAAGATGAATGGCGAGGCTGGTCTGCGCGATGAGGTGGTAGAGACCGAAACCCAGGGCGACCCGGAAAACGACACGGGCAAACTTGCCGGTCATAGCTTGCGAAATGGCCGCCGCGCCGACGCCTGCCAGCAGAATGAGCGCGTGCTGGCCGCTGAGGATGGACCAAGGCGTCTTGTAGGCGAGGAAGGAGTAGATGGCGAACAGCACGAGGGTGTAAACCGTGAGGAAGACGAGGAAGGCCTGCCGTGGGGCGTTCTTCATGTGATTGCCAAGAAAAGCGTGGGCCATGCCGATGAGTGCGAGGCCAACAATCATCGCCTCGCTCCAAACCAGACCGTCCTTCCGCCAGGAGAGAAGAGTGAGGTAGTAGTGCCAGGGTTTTTCATGTCCGCTGCCGCCGGAGCGTTCGAGGTAGTTCAGGTAGGTCAGTGCGCTGTCCTTCACGGCCTGCCAATCTTTGAAAAAGCCTGAGTAAATCGTGACGCTGGTCAAAACGGCCACCACGCTGACCCACAACCAGGGCTTGGTGGAGCGCCCCCGAGTCGGCCCTATCGAAAAACCGCTCTGACGCGGGGCGAAATCGCCGATCAACACTTTGGCGACCACGAGGCCGACAACACCAGCGATGACGTTGATGACGAAGGTTTCCTTCGTCGCATGCTGCATGCCGAGTGAAAAACCGGCGAGCAGCAGCCACCAGCGGCTACCGCCTTGAGACCAACGCCACAACGCCGCGAGGGTGAGCGTGATGAACAGCACCAGCGGCACTTCCATGATGAAGTAACGGGAGTAATAGACCATCATCGGTGAGACGGCCATGATCAGCATGGCATAGCCAGTGCCGAGCCTGCCGAGCGCATCCCGCAGCAGCAGAGTGGAGAGCAGCAGCAGCAGACCGCACATCACGGTCACGGTGCGGAGTTGAGCCTCCGTCCAGGTCAAGGAATCCCCCCAACCGGCGAGTTTGGACCAGACGTTGGTGATGTAATGGAGACCAGGGCCGTGGAAGTCCTTCGGATCGTATTGGAAATGGCCGCTGCTTTGGAAGTCGGCAAACTTCATCGCCAGGATGGCCTCATCCGTATGCATGGGGCGCTCGCCGCGTGCTGGCAGGCGGTAGTAGGCACCGATGACGAGCGAGACGATGGTGAAAATCGTCAGGCCGAGAAGACCGAGGGAGTTTTTAGGGTGGGAAGGCATGCAGCAATGACAGAGCCGAAAGGCGAGGAGGATTAGACGAGCTGGCGGTGCTCCACGAAAAGCTGGGTGCGCCGGTTCCGACGCAGCATGAACCGCTCTTGGACAGGCTGGAGAGTTTCGCTGCCGCCGTGCTCGACGACGAGCGTGACGGCCTGCGGCTGCACCTGCATTTCAACGAAGCGAAGCACCGGCGTGCCGCGTGTGCGGAAAAAACAGTGCAGGGGAATGTGCGGATGCGCGGCGTTCCACAGCCAGCGGGCGGGCGTGAAGCGCTCTTCGTCCATCAGAGCGCAGAGGATTTCGCGGATGAGCAGCTCACCGTGTTTGCGGGTCCACTTCCAGGCTTCACGGCGGTTCATCAGCTCGTTGAACTTGGCCACGAGCGGGTTCGTGTGCGCCTGCTCCATCTCCTGGATGATCTCGCGCGCGTGCACGGCCATAGCCTCGCGAAATTGCTCACGGGAAATGCGTCCGCTGTCCAGCCAGCGGAACAACTGCTGCGGTGTGGGAACGGGGTCGGTGGGAGTCATCGCGTGAGCGCGAAAAGTGGCGTGCTCGCGACGCTTCGCAAACGGGATGGGGGCCGTTGAGGCGGAAAGCGGCACGCCGCAAACCTTGGGGCGTGTTTCCCGCTGCCCTCATTACAAGGTCATTCAAAACATCAGGGCCCGTCATCCTCCTCCGGCACCACGTTCATTGGAATGTCGAGGATGCGCAGGAGATTGTGATAACGATCCGTCCAGAGGCGCACGTCGTGCTTCAGTTCGACTTCGTTGCCCTCGAGATCAGGTGGCGTGGCGGCGAGGAAGGGCGCGTTGTGGGTCACCAGAATGTAATCGGTCGAATCATGGTCGCCATCGCTGCTGGTGGCGATGCGGGTGGTTCTAAAGCCGAACTCGGCGGCGATTTTTTCGATCACAGGTGCCAGCACGAGATAAGAATTGGTGATGTGGACAGCGATGATGCCATCCGGCTTCATGTGGCGCTGGTAGATGACGAAAGCCTCTTTGGTGAGCAGATGGACGGGCACGGAGTCGCCGCTGAAGGCATCGAGCAGCAGCACATCGAACTGCTGGTCGGTCTCGCGTTCCATGGCGAGTCGTGCATCGGCGATGACGATCTCCAATTTCGCGCCGCGTTTTTTGAGATCGTCGAGGTAGGTGAAGTGTTTTTGCGCGATGCGGACGACTTCGGGATTGATGTCGTAGAAGCGGTAGCGGTGCCCGCTTTTGGCGTAGCAGGAGACGGTGCCCGCACCCATGCCGACGACGCCCACATGGGCCTCCGGGCGGTCTTTGAGGCTCTCCAAGGCCTTGCCGATGCCGGTGTGGCGGCCGTAGTAGGTGGTGGGTTTCTCACGCAGACTGTCGCCGAAGTTTTGCAGGCCGTGGATGATGCCGCCGTTGCTGAGTTGGCGATATTTCATGTCGAGTCCGCTGTCGTGGTCTTCGGTGACGGAGAGCATGCCGTAGAAGTTGCGCACGCGCTCCAGCTTCTCCTCGCGCTTGAAGCCGAGGTCGCACATCAGCAGGATGGCGACACTGAATTGGATGCCAAGCAGCAGCATGGTGACCAAGCCGATGCGCAGACCGCCACGGCGAATGGCGCGGATGAGCAGCAAAAGGATGCAGGCCGCGATCACGCCGAGGACCACCCAGAACGTTCCCATGGGCAAAGCGGCGTCCATTTTGAGCTTCTCCTCAATCTGCGCCTGCGTGATGACGCCCTTTTTCAAGATCACCCAGCCCTCGTAGGCCAGCAGTGGGGCGATCACGGCCAAAATGAGCCATTCCCAGGCGGATTTGACCCGCCAAACCGAGCGCAGCATGATGATGCAGGCGAGAACAAACACCGCGATGAGCGTGATCGGCCATTCGGCAAAGGTGGTGAAGAAACGTGGTGCCCCGAGGCTCACAAACAGACCGCCCAGCGCTCCTCCTGCGGACATGAGCAGGTAAAACTCGGTTAGCCGACGGGGTGCGGGCTTGAGACGGGTCAGCTCACCATGGCAGAGCATGCAGGCGAAAAACATCGAACCAAAGGCCCAGCCGAGCTCCCAGATGTAATTCGGCGTCCAGTCGAAGTGCCACCAGCCCTGCTTCTCCAAACGCTCCTGGGTGCAGGTGAAGAAGATGAGCGGCAGCGCAGGCAGCGCCCACAAGGCGGAAACCCGCGCATACCAGCGCTCGTGCTCAAAGCAGATGATGAAGGTCAGCAGGTAGAGGCTCAGCGGCACCACCCAGAGGAAGGGAATGACCGCCACGTCCTGGCAGACGTGGTTCGTGGCTGAAAGCAGCACGCAACTTGCCAGCGCGGGCAGCAGCACCCAAAGGATGCGCCGCAGCCAGCCGGGATGATCGGCAGCGGTGTCGATGGTGACCGGAGGCTGAGACTCTACATCAAGAGCATGACAGCGGTCCATCCACACGCCGGAAAGCGAGAGCACGACGAATGCGCCGAAGGCCACCGACCACAGCGTCGTCTGCTCCACCACATCCCAGCGCACCTCAAAAAACAGCGGATAACTCAGCAGCGCCGCAAGGGAGCCGATGTTTGACAGCGCATACAGCCGCCAGGGGCTGCCACCGCCGCTGGTGCGCGTGAACCACACCTGCACGAGCGGACTGGTGCTGGAGAGCACGAAATACGGCAGACCCACGCTCACCGCGAGCAGCAGCAGGATGCGCAGGGCGGGATCTTCGGTGCCGGTGGGCTTCCACGCCGCATCTGGCGCGATGGGCAGCAGCGCGATGGCCGCGCCGAGCAGTAAACCGTGAAGAATGCCCTGCCATTTGCGCGGCAGCAGCGTCAGCGTGTGTGCATAGGCGTAACCGGCGAACAGCACGATCTGGAAGAACAACATGCACGTCGTCCACACGCCCGGACTGCCGCCGAACCATGGCAGGATGAACTTGCTGATGATCGGCTGCACCTGGAACAGCAAAAACGCGCTGAGCAGGCTCAGAGCGCCGAGGATCAAGCCAGGAACGAAGCGGGAGGCGGTCGGAGAGGACATGCGGGTGAGTGAAAGCGCAGGCTCACACATGGGTTTCTGCTTGGGAAGCAAAAAGGATGTAAGCGCCGCGTCAAAAGACCCGCGAGCAG
>JAJTDU010000206.1 GCA_021298725.1 Verrucomicrobiaceae bacterium
GTGCTGGCGGGCTGAATTGACCCCGGAAGCGAAGGCAGAGTGGCTGAGGGAACGAAATCGCGATGACACGCTCTATGTCGGCGATGGGGCAAACGACAGCCTGGCCTTTGACGAGGCGCTCTGCGCAGGCAGTCCGGTCACGGGGCGCAGTTTCCTGGAGCAGAAGGCGGATTTCTTCTTCCTGGGCCACAGCCTGCGTTTTGTGAGCGGCCTCATGCAGGTGGCTAAGCTGCATCGCCAAGCCACGCGGCGCGTGTTCGCATTCTCGGTGATATACAACCTCGTCACCGCCATCGCAGGGCTAGCGGGTCATTTGAGCCCCCTGGCGGCGGCGATTTTGATGCCGCTGAGCTCACTCTGCACGCTGTCACTGGTGGCGTTTACGTTCCGGCGGTCTGGCGGTGCTTTAAATCAACCAGCGCGTTCAGAATCTTCACCCGGTTCATTTCGTGGACTTCCAGCTTCGAGCCAATCTCCGGCACCAGTGTGACGGTCAGCTCGCCGCCGAGATGCTCACGGAATTCTTCCAGTCCTTCGAGGATGACCGGCTCACCGCTGCGTCCGTTGTCGAGCAGATGCGGTGAGAAGGTGGCAAAGCCGATGCGCTCAATGAGTTTCAACACGCGCTCACAGGTTTCGTCATCCAGGATGCCCTGCATGCGTGAATAGACGAGATCCACGGCCATCCCGATGGCCACGGCCTCGCCATGCGTGACGGAGAATTTGGAGATCTGCTCCAGCTTATGCGCGGCCCAGTGGCCGAAGTCGAGCGGGCGGGCGGAGCCCAGCTCAAAGGGATCACCGCCAGTGGCGATGTGCTCGACGTGCAGCTCGGCGCTGCGCTGCACGACTTTTTCGAGCGCCTCCTGCTTCAGCGCGGCGAGGTCGTCAGCCATAGCCTCGATCTGCTCGAAGAAGACGCGGTCACGGATGAGGGAGACCTTGATGGCCTCGATGATGCCATTGCGGCGCTCACGCTTTGGCAGTGATTCCAGGAAGGCAAAGTCGTTCACCACGGCGTAGGGCACGGCGAAGCTGCCGATCCAGTTCTTTTTGCCAAAGTAGTTCACGCCGTTCTTCACGCCGACGCCGCCATCGCCTTGAGACAAGGTGGTGGTGGGAAAACGCACATGGCGGATGCCTCGGTGCGCCGTGGAGGCCGCGAAGCAGACGAGATCGAGCACGGCACCACCGCCGATGACGAAGACGTAGCTGTGACGGTCCAGCGCGGCCTCATTGATGGCGTCCCAGCAGCATTCGACGAGGCGCAGGTCGTTTTTACAGGCTTCTCCACCGGGGATGACAATGGGAGAGTCCGTCAGCGTGAAGGATTCCGCATGCACCTCGCCATAGGCCACGATGTCGTCGAGTAGATCGCGGTTCGCGTTGGCGACGGCTTCATCGACGAAGACGAGCACACGCGGGAGCTTGTGCGGCTTGTCGATGGCCAGGAGTTCACAGATGGTGTTGTTTCGGGGCGCGAAAACCTCCCTCGTAAACAAGATGCGGTGGGTGTGTTCGAGCCTGATTGGTTTCTCCAGCATTGGGGGGCGGGTTCTTTGCCTGCAATGGGTTGGAGGTCAAAGGGAAAGCCCAAACGAATCATGCGAGGGCTTTCTTTCCCTCACGTCGCAGCCACCCAGCGCTGCCAAAGGCGCAAAACGGGGGCTAAGGCGACAAAGCCGAGCGCAAGAGTGACAGACACAGTCGAAACGGCGAGAGCATCGACGATGGCGATGCCGGCGAGCAGCGTGCCGACAGCCTGACCGATGGCTGCACCGCCCTTGCGCAGCATTTGCGTGGCGTAGGCGATGAGGATGGCAAAAGCCGCCAGAATCACGATTTGCATCGAATAGCCGTCTGGGGCGGCAAAACTCATCACAAAGACGATACCAGGGGTGTAGAGCAGCCCGAGGGCGAGCATGGATGATGCAGCAGGCAGTAAACCGTTTTTATGCTCCAGACGCGCTGCGATGGTAATGCCGACAACATAGCAGCCCAGAGCGGCGGCGGCTGGCAGGGCAGCAGCCGGCGCAGCGCTAGCGGCCATCAAATAGAGGAGCATGCGGCATGCGCCCATGATGATGACGGAACCAGCCCACTGCTTGTGGTAGAGATCGTAGAAGACAATGGCAGCCACGAGAATGGCTGTGATGCGTGGATTGGCTCCGAACCAGGTGGCTAGTGTCGCGCCGACGATCAGCATGGCAATGCTGACGATCCAGGCGGTGCTCAGACTGATCTGGCCGCTGGGAATGGGACGACCTTTGCGATGCTCACGGTCGAACCTCACATCGGCAGCGTCATTGAGGATCATGCCGCCGGTGTAGAGCAATGAACCGGCAAGGATGAGCCAGTAGAGACGTGGATCGGTGAAAGTGCCACCAGCGAGGAGCCAGGCGGCGGTGACATTGGTCCAAACCGTGGGCAGGTTGGAGATGCGGGCGAGATGGAGCCAGGGTTGCATGCGTTCGCTGTTCTCAGTTCGCAGCTCACGGTTTGCAACCGAGAACCGCGAACCGCGAACAGTCACTTCAGCATGCCTCGCACGAACGGCAGCATGCTGGAGTAAAGCGTGCTGCCGTGGAAGCGGGAGAGCTGCTCAGTGACGAGTTCGGCGTCGCTGTCCACATCGGCAGGGAGGAGATCCTTGTGCTTGTGCAGACCGCAGGAGGTGGAGACCTTGATGAAGGAAGAGTCGCAGTCGCGGCGCACCTCGACACGCACGCCCTCGCCTTCGAGGACGAGGCTTTGAAGCGCGGGGCCCGTGTCTTTTTCGATCAATTCGAGCTGCAAGGTGGTGCCGAGACGCTGATTGATCCACACGGCCAGCAGCAGCGCAGCGGTGCGCTGGCCTTTGAGATGAGTGATGCGGACGGTTTGAAGCTTCCCGATGTTTTGCCGTGCGGCGGCGTCCTGGAAGCAACTGGCGAGCGCGGTGCGCATGAAGTGCGAGCGCGTCCAGGCGAGGTCACGCACGTCGAAGCCAGCCGTTTCGGCGTTCAAGGCGGCGAGCAGGGCGTCGAACTGCCTCGCGGGGTCGGTCCAGCGGCTGGAGTCGATGATGAGGGTGTCAATGCGGGAATAGAAGCGCTCCTCGAAGTTTTGGGTGAGATCGGCCTGCCACCAGACGACGAGCGGCAGATCGGAATCGAGGTGGGCGAAGACGATGTTTTGCACCTGCGCGGCATTACCGCCCTCAAGCACAAAGCTGAGCTGCTCACTGCACACGATTTGCTTTCGCTGATACGGGCGGCACAGCGCCTGAATCCACGCCCGTGCGCGCGGCGGCCGCGCCTCCGGCAGGGCAAGAATGAGCAGAGCACGGCAGGCATGCTCGGCGGCGACGTGAGCGAGCAGATCGTTGTTCTGGGCGAGAATCGCGCTGTCCTCGGTGTAAATAGCCAGATTGATGAGTGAGGCACGGGTTTTGGCCTCGTCATCCTTCCAAATCTCCTTCAACGCCCGATCAATGCGCGCAATGGGGGTTTCGAGGCCGAGACGGCCAAGGTCGGAATCGGAGGGAAGTGTGGAGGGCATGGTTGGATTCCTCACGATGGTTAAAGAAGCCGCCATTCGCGCCCGTCGGCACGAAGCAGATCGTCGGCCTCCTTCGGTCCCCAGCTGCCGGCGGGGTATTCATGCATCGGCGGCGGTGTGGCGGACTTGTGCCAGGCGTGTTCGATCTCGTCGATGAATTTCCAGGCGCTCTCCACTTCATCGCGACGGGCAAAGAGCGTGGCATCACCGGCCATCGCATCGAGCAGGAGACGCTCATAGGCCTCGGGGCTGGCCTTGCCAAAGCTCGATGAGTAGCGGAAGTCCATCTTCACCTGCTGCACGTTCATGGCCTGGCCGGGCTGTTTGCAGAGGATTCGCAGCGCGATGCCCTCGTCCGGTTGAATGCGGATGACGAGGGTGTTCTCGCTGTTCTTGAGCAGGTCCGAGGTGGCAAAGGGCACCTGGGGCGGCTTTTTGAAATGCACACTGATCTCGGTGGCCTTCTTTGGGAGTTGCTTGCCCACGCGAATGTAAAACGGCACACCCTGCCAGCGCCAGGTGTCGATCATGAGACGAAGAGCGACATAAGGCTCGGTCTTGGACTCGGGATTGACGCGGTCCTCTTGCCGATAGCCCACGCGCGGCACGCCATCGACGCTACCAGCGGTGTACTGGGCTCGGATGACGTTCATGCCAACGGCCTCGGGGCCGATCAGCGGACGTAGGGCGCGGATGACCTTCACTTTTTCATCGCGCACGCTATCGGCGCTCAAGTCGGTGGGCGGCTCCATGGCCACAAGGCTGAGGAGCTGGAAGAGGTGATTTTGCACCATGTCACGCAGTGCGCCGGCAGTGTCGTAGTAGCCGCCGCGGCCGCCTTCCATGCCGAGGTTTTCGGCGCAGGTGATCTGGACGTGGTCGATGTAGCGGCTGTTCCAGTTCGGCTCGAAGATGGAGTTCGCGAAACGCAGCACCATGATGTTTTGCGCCGTTTCTTTGCCGAGATAGTGGTCGATACGGTAGGTGTCCTTTTCCTCGAAGGTCTCGGCCACCACGGCATTCAAACCTCGCGCGGTGGCGAGATCTTTGCCGAAAGGCTTTTCGCAGACGACACGCGCCCATTTGCCGCCCACGCCTTCGTTGAGTCCGGCAGCGCGGATCATCTCCAGGATGGATTTGAAGGCTTCAGGAGCCGAGGCGAGGTAGAACAAGCGGTTGGCAGGCGCACCACGCTCTTGATCAAACTTGTCGAGCAATAGCTTGAGTTGCACATACCCGGCGGGGTCTTCGAATTCGCTGCGGTGGTAGTGGATGCACTGCGAGAAACTGCTCCACAGCTCGTCGTTGTGGCCTTGGCGGCTGTTTTTGCGGTTTCCGGCCTCCAATTCGGTGCGGAAGCCCTCATCCGTTTTTTCACGCCGGGCAAAGCCGACCACCTTGAACTGCGGCGGCAGGTCACCGGCAGCGGCGATGTTGTAAAAGGCGGGGATGAGCTTGCGGTTCGT